>JAVBUY010000176.1:0-3205 GCA_031554855.1 Eubacteriales bacterium | reverse complement strand
GGCGCTGGCGATGATTCCGGCGGGGGGTAGCGTGTCCTGCGGCGGGTCGGCGACGGTGGCGGAGATCGGCCTGCGCGATGCGCTGGCTACGGCGGACTGTGTGTTTCTCGATCCACGCGCGGCCAAGGGCGGAGCTGAGATGGAGCGGGTGGCGCGCGAGGCGATGTGCGCCGACGTGTATTTCATGAGCAGCAATGCCATCGCGCTGTCCGGCGAGCTGGTCAACGCCGACGGCATCGGCAATCGCGTCGCGGCGCTGTGCTATGGCCCGAAGAGCGTCGTGGTCATTGCGGGCATGAACAAGGTGGTGCCCACGGTGGAGGACGCGTGCCAGCGCATCCGCGGCTATGGCGCGCCGCTGGCGGTGTTGCAGTACAATCAGGCGTTCGCGCATTGCATGGATCTGGATCTGGCCGCCGAACGCGCGATGGGGCAGGTTGTGGTGACGCGCTATCCGGCGCTAAAGGGCAGGATCACGGTGATTCTGGTGGGGGAAACGCTGGGGTGCTAAGACAACACCACACACATCGTACGCACTGCCCTCGCGGATGTTTCCGCGCTGCTGCGGCTTCCTACAGGCACAGGCTTATCGAGCAGCACGAAAATCTCGCGCGATGTCCGTGGCACTCCTTTGCGCGGTATTGCCCTAACAAAAAAAGAGCCGCTTTGATGCGGCTCTTTCCGTATCGCTTAATACCCTAAATCCTCATCCACCAGGATCACCTCGAGCGCATGGCCGCCGGCGGGGCAATCCAGCGCAATGGTGATGTGGCACATCACATGATGGCAGCTCTCTTCATCGCAGGAACCTGTCAGCGCGCAGGGCGTCTGAAGACCGAGACGGCGCGCGTTCGGCGGGCAGGCTTCGCGCTTGATGCGCGACACGGCGGATAAAAGCCCGTTGCCCGACACCAGCTTGTTGCGCCCGACAACCAGATAGGCGCGCTTGGGACCATAGCACAGCGCTGCCACGCGGTTGCCGGTGCCGTCGATCTGCACAATGCGTCCATCGGGCAGCAGCGCGTTGGCGGAGCACACATACGCATCGGCGGTCCACACGCGCTGGAATAGCGCCTCGCGTTGCTCCGGCGGCGTCTCCCAATGCCACAGCACCTCGTGGCCGGCGTCGCGCAGCGCATCGGACATGCCCATATTCTTGAGCGTCATCGAGCCGCCAAACGCGACCGTAGGCGCATCGGCCAGCGCGCCGATCAGGTATTGCTTGGCTTGCTCGGCGGTCGGGAATACTTGCGTGGTAAATCCCCGCTTCTCCAGCGATTTGACGACATTGGTGAAATCCAAAGGAAATCCCCCTTCTTGTGTGACGTATGCATTAGATACAGTATACCACAAGGTGAAGGCGCGCGAAATGCCCTAAATTGGGATGATAGCAATTCTCTTTGCATCCGGCAGATCGCCACAAATAGACAAAGGGCGAACGGTATGGTAAAATAATCTGTATGCGAAGATTTGGGTGGGAGGGATGACGATGCGCGTGCTGGTCACCGGTTCGGCGGGCTTTATCGGCAAGAATCTGTGCGCCAATCTGGCGCTGCGCTCCGACATCGACCTGCTGACCTGTGATGTGGACGACGCGCCGGATGCGCTGGAAAAAGGGGCCGCGCAGGCCGACTTTGTGTTTCACCTGGCCGGTGTCAACCGCCCACAGGACCCGGCGGAATTCGCGCGCGGCAATGCCGACCTGACCCGCCGCCTGACCGGCGCGCTGATGCAAGCGGGGCGAAAAACGCCGATCGCGCTGGCTTCCTCGACCCAGGCAGCGCTGGACAACGCCTATGGCGCCAGCAAGCGCGACGCCGAGCAGGCAGTGGCCGACTATGCGCAGCAAACCGGCGCGGCTGCGTATGCGTTCCGCTTTCCCGGCGTGTTCGGCAAGTGGTGCCGCCCGCACTACAACAGCGTGGTGGCGACCTTCTGCCACCAGACCGTGATGGGTCTGCCGCTGACCATCGACGATCCCGACAAGCGCATCGCGCTGGTGTACATCGACGACGTGGTGGCGGCGCTGCTTGATACCCTGGAGGACAAGGCGCAACGCGACGGCGAAGGGTTCTGTCAGGCGACGCCGGTGCACACCGTGGCGCTGGGCGAACTGGCGCGGCAGCTAACCGACTTCCGCCAGGCGCGAAAGGACTTCACCTTGCGCGGCGACCGGGGCGACGCATTCATTCGCAAGCTCTACGCCACCTACCTGTCCTACCTGCCGCACGATGACTTTGCGGTGGCCGCGACGCAGCACACCGATGCGCGCGGGTATTTTGCCGAGCTGATGCGCATGCCCAGCTTTGGGCAGATCAGCGTGTCGCGCACCAAGCCGGGCGTCACGCGCGGCCAGCATTGGCACAACACCAAGGTGGAGAAGTTCATCGTCGTGCAGGGCGAGGGCGTCATCCGTTTTCGGCGCATCGACGGGACGCATATCCTCGAATACCCTGTGCATGGCGACAGCGTGCAGGTGGTGGACATCCCGCCCGGCTACACGCACAGCATCACCAACACCGGCTCGGACGACCTGATCCTGCTGATCTGGGCGGGCGAGCTGTTCGATCCCGAGCATCCCGATACGCACTATTTGGAGGTATGACATGCAGAAGCTCAAGGTCATGACCATTTTGGGCACGCGACCGGAGATTATCCGATTGAGCGCGTGCATCCAGGCCTGCGACCGGTTCTTTGACCACAAGCTGTGCCACACCGGCCAGAACTGGGACTACACGCTGAACGAGGTGTTCTTCCGCGACCTGGGGCTGCGCGCGCCGGACTTCTACCTGGAGTGCGCGGGCGACACGCTGGGCGACACGATGGGCAATGTGGTGGCCAAGAGCTACGCGCTGCTGCAAAAAGAGCGCCCCGACGCGCTGCTCATCCTGGGCGACACCAACTCGGCGCTGTGCGCGATTTCCGCCAAGCGGCTGAAGATCCCGATCTTCCACATGGAGGCGGGCAACCGCTGCTTCGACCAGAATGTGCCAGAGGAAATCAACCGCAAGATCGTCGATCACATCGCCGACGTGAACCTGCCCTATACCGAGCATTCGCGCCGCTACCTGTTGGCCGAGGGACTGCCCGCCGCTTATACGTTCGTCACCGGCTCGCCGATGCGCGAGGTGCTGGAGGCCAATCGCGCGGGCATCGAGGCCAGCGGCGCGCTGACAACGCTAGGGCTGGAAAAAGGCCAGTACAT
>JAVBUY010000232.1:0-4774 GCA_031554855.1 Eubacteriales bacterium | reverse complement strand
GCCGCCGATCTTGCGCGCCCCTTTGCCCTGCGACCGCAGCATCACAAACAGCACGCCGCCGATCAGCAAACCGGCCACCAGCATGCCCGCCGGATCGGCGCTCGGCTCGGTCACCGCCACCCCCTGCTCGAGCAGCGTCTCCTTGTAGCCCTCTTTGCGCGGATTTTCGGTGTCAAATACCGTGCCGTCCCGCCTGGTCGCGCGCATCATCGCGCCGTCGCCCAGCGCCACGCTGGCGATCTCGCCACTTCGCAGCATGCGCGAAAACTCGATATATGGCACGCGCATCGGCGGCCGCAGCGAGATCGCGGCGGCAGCAATCAGCATCGCCGCGCCCAGCAGGATGCGCAGGCCCAGCTTCCATGTCCCAGCTCTGGTCACGGCTTCCACCTCGATATAAAAACATAATGAATCGAATGCGATCAGTATATCGTCATCGCCGCGTCGTGTCCACGACCAAAACCTGTCTGCGTTGCCAGCGCGTGTTTCGTTCTTCGCGCGGACACACTATGCGCACGATTGTAGAGGAGGTCGCGCGCGACATGAGCGAACAACACGAAGAAAAGAAGAAAAAACCGCACCGCGTCTGGCGCGTGTTGGGATACATCGCGCTGGGCATGCTCGTGCTGTGCATCGGCGTGGGCGTCTGGGCCTACTTCGCGTTAGATGTTGCCAATTGGCAAGCCATCGACATGGAAAAGCTGACCAATTTGCAGCAAACCACCACGCTCTATGACAATGAAGGCAAGCTGATTACCACCGTGCAGGCGGTGGAGAACCGCACCGTCATCCCGCTAGAGCGCGTGCCGCTGCATGTACGCCAGGCGTTTTTGGCCGCCGAGGACCTGCGCTTTTATGAACATCCGGGCATCGACATCGTGCGCATTGTCGGCGCGCTGATCACCGACATCCGTACGCGCTCCTATCGCGAGGGCGCGTCCACCATCACCCAGCAGCTCATCAAGTTATCGCACCTGACCGCTGAGAAAGCCTGGGCGCGCAAGATCCAGGAGGCATACCTCGCCGTCCGCCTGGAGCAGGACTTCACCAAGGACGAGATCCTGGCGATGTATCTGAACTTCATCAACTTTGGCAATGGCGCATATGGCATCCAGGCGGCGTCGCAGACCTACTTCGGCGTCGATGTGGAGCAGCTGACCTTGCAGCAGGCCGCCTCTCTGGCCGCCACCATCAAGGCGCCCTCCGCCTATGCCCCGCATACCAATCCCAAGAACAATGCCGAGCGCCGCGCCTATATCCTGGACACCATGAGCCAGGAGGGCATGGTGACGCCGGAGGAAGCGGAGGCCGCCAAGGACGCCACACTGTTCGTGCGCATCAAAGAAGAGAAGCCCATCCGCTACGGCTGGGTGGTGGACGAGACGCTGGCCGAGGCGGAGCAACTGCTGGACATCACCGCCGAGGAGGTGCTGGGCAGCGGGCACAGCATCTACACCACCATGGATACGCGCCTGCAAGACATCGCCGACAAGCTGTACACCGAGAAGCGCCGCTTCCCCGCCAACGCGCGCGACGGCGTGCAGGCGCAGAGCGCTCTTTCGGTGGTGGACAGCGCCACCGGCGCGATCCGCGTGCTGGTCGGCGGACGCAGCTACACCACGCGGCGCGGGCTCAACCGCGCCACCGACGCGCGACGCTCGCCCGGCTCGGCGATCAAGCCGCTGGCGGTCTATGGCCCAGCCATTGACAAAGGCTTCGCCACCGCATCGGTGGTGCTCGATGAATTCGGCAACTTCAACGGCTACAAGCCCAAGAACGCGGGCAATGTGTATTATGGCCGTGTGACGCTGCGCACCGCGCTGACCAACTCGCTCAATACCGCCGCCGTGCGCCTGCTGCGCGAGGTGGGTGTCGCCAATTCCCGCGCGTTTCTGGAGAAAGTCGGTATCCAGCTGGATGACCGTGACCAAAACCTCGCGATCGCGCTCGGCGCGCTGACGCACGGCGTGACGCCCACCGAGCTGGCCGCCGGGTACGCGGTGTTCGCCAATGGCGGCACGTATCACGCGCCATTCCTCATCAGCAAAATCGTGGACAGCAACGGCAAAACCATCTATGAGCACCAGGACGAGGGCAGCCGCGTCACCAGCGCGCAAAACGCATTCCTGGTCACCTCCATGCTCGAGAGCGTCGCCAGCTACGGCACCGCCGCCAAGCTGCGCTCCACCGGCCAGGACATCGCCGCCAAGACCGGCACGAACTCCATGACCGGCGGCGGCAACCGCGACGTGTGGATCGCCGCGTACACGCCGGAACTGGTCGCCACGGTGTGGATGGGCTTTGACAAAACCGACAACAGCCACAAGATCTACTCCGGCTCGACTGGCGGCGATCTGCCCGCAGGACTGGCCACCGCATTTTTCCAGGCCGCGTACAAGGACCGCAGCAAGCCCAAGTTCCAGCAGCCCAAGGGCCTGGTGTGGCTGGACATCGACAAGCAAGCCATCAAGGTACGCGGCGTGCCCATGCTGGCCAGCAAGCTGACGCCCAAAGGCTATCGCTATAGCGAGGTCTTTCTCGACAGCAACCACCCGACGCAGTATTCCGACGTGTGGCAGGCGCCGCGCGCCGTCAATTCCTTCTATATCGCGCACTCGGATGCCGGTCAGCCCATGCTGGTGTTCCAGCCCGCCGATACCGCGCGCTACCGCATCCAGCGCGACAGCGTCGGCGAGTCAATCATCCTGACCGAGATGAATGCCGACGCGGGCGTCACGCAGTATTTCACCGACCAGGGCGCGCGCGCGGGCGTGTCGTATACCTACCGCATCATTCCGGTGCACGATGCGCTGCTCAACGAGGGCATTCTGCTGGAGGGCCCGCAGTCCGTGCAGGTGACGCAGGCGATGGCGCAACCTGGCCGCAGTGACTTCCTGGGCGGCATTCTCGATGCGCTGACCGGCGAGCAGCCGCCAGCGCAGGAGCAGCAGGAGGCGTCACTGTTCTATTAATCCCCAAAGGCCTCGCGGCATCCGCGGGGCCTTATCTTATCGCAAACCCGTCAGGCTGTCCCAAAAAGGTCCAGATGCCAGGAGGCTGCAAGGCCGTCTGACGGAGGCGCATGGACATTGCGCCGACGAAGGGCGGAGCGCTGTCGCGCCAGTGGCGCAATCAGACGGTGCGAGAGCCCAATGCGCGACAGAGCGCCGACTCGGCGCAACAATCGCGAATTGTGGGGCCGTAGCACGGGCAACGCAGCTGGCCTTTTTCGACAGACTGACCTTGACTTTGTCCCGTTCTTCCCGCATAATTATCTTTTGGAAAACCCAACATGTTTTTGAGGAGGCCGACGCTTGGCGCTCACCATTCATACCGTGCATCCGGGCAGCCCGGCGGCGCAGGCAGGCATCCGCGCAGGCGACGTGCTGGAGACGCTGCATGGCGAACCGGTGCAAGACGAAATCGATTTGCAGTACCTGTCCGCCCAGGCGACGCTGCACGCCGCGCTGATCCGCGATGGCCAGCCCATCGCGTTGACCATCCGCAAGGCTGCCGACGCGCCGCTAGGCATCGAGTTTGTCTCGACACTGATGTCCTGTCCGAAATCCTGTGCCAATCGCTGCGTGTTTTGCTTCATCGACCAGATGCCGCCGAATTTGCGTCCCTCGCTGTATGTCAAGGACGACGACTGGCGACTATCGCTGATGACCGGCAACTTCATCACCCTGACCAACCTGCCCGAGCGCGAAGTGCAGCGCATCATTGCGCGCAAGGCCAGCCCTCTGTATGTGTCGGTGCATACCACCGATGGCGCACTGCGCGCGAAGATGCTCAACAACCCGCACGCCAATCGCATCCTGCCGCAGCTGACGCGCTTTGCCGAGGCGGGCATCGCGTTCCATTGTCAGGTGGTGCTGTGCCCCGACATCAACGACGGCGCGGCGCTGGAGCGCACGCTGTCCGATCTGTTTGCCCTTGCCCCTGCCACGCGCAGTGTGGCGCTGGTGCCGGTCGGGCTGACGCGCTTTCGCGCGGATTTGGCGCAGCTCGCACCCTACACCGCTGCACAGGCCGCCCAGGTGCTCTCGCAGGCACACGCCTGGCAGCAGCGCTGCCTTGCCGCGCTGGGTACGCGCATGGTGTTCCCCGCCGACGAATTCTACCAGATCGCCGGACAGCCGATTCCGTCCTATGAGGCGTACGAGGATTTCTCGCAGATCGAGAACGGCGTCGGCCTGTTGCGCCAGCTAGAGCACGAATTCTCTACCGCCGCGCGCTTTGACCCCGAGGAGACGACCGCCCCGCGCCGCGTCGCCATCGCCACCGGCACCTCGGCCGCACCCTTCCTGCGCGATTTGATCGCCACGCAGCCGCTGACCGGCGTGACGGTCACCGTGCACGCCATCGTCAACCACTTCTTCGGAGAGACCGTCACCGTGGCCGGACTGGTCACCGGCGGCGACATCCTCGCGCAGCTACATGGACTGCAGGCTGACGAACTGCTGCTGCCCGGCTCCATGCTGCGCGCCGGGGAGGACGTTTTCTTAGACGGCACGCCGCTATCGGCCATCGCCGAAACGCTGGGCGTTCCCGTACGCGTGATACCTGCCGACGGCGCGGAGTTACTCTATGCGCTGCGCGGAACGGAGGCATAAAAACATGTCCAAGGCAGTGGTCGCGGTGGTCGGCCGCCCGAATGTGGGCAAATCCACCTTCTTCAATAAGGTCGCGGGTCGGCGTATCTCCATCGTGGAGGATACGCCCGGCGTGACGCGCGACCGCATTTATGCGGATGTGACGTGGCTCAACCATA
>JAVBUY010000071.1:0-17581 GCA_031554855.1 Eubacteriales bacterium | reverse complement strand
GGAGCTTGCGCATCGTCAACCTGGGATGCATGCTCGACAACCTCTGCGGCAACGTCTTCCGCATCCCCGACCCGGAATTCGTAGTCCGCTTCTTCCGATGCCACAGGAGCTTGCGCATCGTCAACCTGGGATGCATGCTCGACAACCTCTGCGGCAACGTCTTCCGCATCCCCGACCCGGAATTCGTAGTCCGCAATCTCCGAGACCGAAGGCGCGAGCGTTTCTTCTTGTGCCGCTTGTTCGGCGAGGTCCACTGGGTGAAATGCGACCGGCGGCATGGTTAGCGGGCCCTCGGTGAAAAAATCCAGCATCAACACTGTAGGGGAGCAGCCCGCCGCATCAGCCTGATAGAGCTTGAGGATGTGCTGGCCAGCGGGCAGATTTTCCGGTAGCATGACCGCGAAGCAGCCATCCGCGCCGACCTCCACCCGACGGCGGATGGAATGGTCGATCAGCACAATGACCTGGTGCCCGGGAATGCCGCACCCGGTGAGGATGGGTTCGGCCAGCGGCATATCCAGCATGGTGGACAATGTAGGTGGCGGGGTGGGCGGGGGCACATCGGGCGTCGCCGGATGCTCGGCGGGCAACAGCCAACTGCCGTCGTCAAGCCGTGGCGCGGGCACCTTGTGCGGGGAATCGTCATCAGGGCGCATGGTGCTTCCTCCTTTTACCTGCAAAATAGGCTCTATCACTAGCCTATGCAGCTCCATGCGCAAAGCGCAAAAAAACCGTCGATTGCTCGACGGTTTTGCAAAATAATTCTCGATTATCGCGCGATACCCACCAATCGGGCACGGACGACGATACGGCGGCCATTGGAAATGCCCTGGTATTCCTCGCAGGAGAGCAGTGTCAGCGCCGGATACCCCAGCGCCAGCGTTGGATCCCAGTTGTCCTTTTCGATGATGCCGACCTGATCGACGATGTAGCGGAACGAACCCAACGTGCGCGTGTGCATCAGAATCACGTCGCCAACCTGCACGCGATCAAAATTGCTAAAGAACGCGGCCGAGCCGGAGCGGTGCGCTGACATGGAGATGTTGGTGTTGGTATTGGGCGCGCCGACACGCGGGAACATGGCCGCGCCCTTGCGCATGGACTTGTACATCTGCTCAAACGTCAGATCGGTAAACACGCCGACCTTCACGCCGATCGAGGGCATCTCTAGCAGGTAGACCGCTTCGGTCGTGCCGACCATCGACGACGAGCGAATGTGCATGTAGCGCTCGATGTCGCCCTCGTTCATGCTAGCCGCCATAAAGTCCAGCACATTGACGACCTGGTCGCTGAGCAATACGATTTCATCCAGGCCCTTGTGTACATCCTCCACCGCGTCGGGCAAGACGGTAATGCGCTCCAGCGAGGCGACCGTGGCGCTCAGCGCCTGCAAGTCCTGCGATAGCAGTTGGCTGCCCTGGATCATCGGCATGCTAACTTCGCTGCCATCGGTGGTCTGCATGGACGCTTGCATGGTGCTCGCGCTGGGCAGCGATTGGAATGTCTGCAATAGCGCGTGCGTCCCCTGCAGCTGCGTATGAATGCTGTCGATGGTCAATTTGACCGGCACTTCGGGCTCGATCTTACGCTTCTTGGTATCGGTGCTGTTGTAGATGCTGTCAAAGCTGGTCGCCAGCTTCTGCGCGCCGGAGAGGATATTGGCGAAATCTTCGTAGAATACCGGCGCTGCGTCGCGCAGCAATGGCTGCGCCTTATGCACACCGGAGATGGTCTCTTGCTCCGTACCGGCGGCCTGGAATGCGCTGCCGCTCGGATCAAATGTGACATCGGGCAATGGCAGCGTGATCTGCTGCTCGGCGGCCTGATTTCCGGCGACGACGATGGGCTGCTCGCCTGTGGCGACGATCGGCTGCTCACCTGCGACGACAATCGGCTGCTCGTCGGTGACGACGATGGGCTGCTCGCCTGCGACGGCGATGGGCTGCTCAGCGCCCTGCGCGGGCGAGATCGCAGGGCCATGCCCCAGACTGGGCAACAATGGCGTTTGCTCTGGCACGGACGCATCGGCCACCATCACCGGCGGTTGCGTCGGCGCGAAGGTATGCACCTGGACGCCAAATTCCGGCGGATCGGTGGGCAGCGGCGTGCTCTGCGGCGCGGCAGTCGCGGCGGTGATCGGCGCGCGGGTGATCAGCGGCAGTGGCGTGGCTTTGTCGCCGCCGAAGAAGTTATTGATGGCGCGCATGGTGTCCTCGCCTACCATCGACTCAATCACGCCCAGCGGCTCACCGGCCTGGCGGATCTCCTCCGCAGTCCATTTGGGCACCGGCACAACCGGCATGCTGGCGATATCGATCGGCTCAAACTCCGCCTCGTCTCGGTGCAGGGGGAGCTCGGCCTCTAGCTTGGCGACAACCGCGTCCTTTTCATGCGTGTTGATCTGAATCAGCACAAAGGGGTATGCGGCGACCGCCAGACCAATGCACATAAACACAATGGCCAGCGCAGTGATCCAGCCACCCTTTTTCTGCGCCGGTTTATCGCTCGCATGCGCGTCTTTTCGTGGCATAAACATCGTCCTTTCCTGGGCGAAATACATGGGGATAGTGCAAGATATGAGATGTTTCTTAAGTTATTTTTCATTATACTGCATGCACTTCATGAACGCACCTTAAATTGGAGATAAGGGTAAGCGAAAGCCCTCCCGGCAATAGGCCGAGAGGGCGGCGTAGAAAGCGAGGTTACCTTGGTTTCGCAACCAGCCCCAGCTTCTTGTACACCTTTTCCAGCGTGCGAACCGACATCGCGGTCGCGCGCTGCGCACCGCTGGCGATCACACCATCCAGATAGGTTTTGTCGGCCATGATCTCGTCGAACCGCTGCTGGATCGGCGTCAGCGTGGCGACCACCGCGTCGGTCACCGCCTGCTTGAGCGCGCCGTAACCCTGGTCGCTCAGCGACGCGACGGTTTCATCCAGGCTGCGGCCGGTCAGCGTCGATAGGATGGTGAGCAGGTTGCTGACGCCCGGCTTTTCCTGCGCGTCGAAGCGGATCTCGCCATCGCTGTCTGTCACCGCGCGCTTGATCTTGCGATTGATCACATCGGCACGGTCGAGCATGGAGATGAACGAATCCTCCGCGTCGGACTTGGACATCTTGCGCGTCGGCTCCTGTAGGCTCATCACACGGCCACCCGATTCGTTTTTGTCAATATACGGCTCGGGCAGGGTGAACACGCCTTCATGCACGCCATTGAACCGCTCGGCGATGTCGCGACTGATTTCCAAGTGCTGCTTCTGATCGGCGCCGACCGGCACCAAATTGGTCTGGTACAGCAGGATGTCGGCGGCCATCAGCACCGGATAGGTGAACAGCCCTGCGTTGATGTTGTCGGCGTGCTTGGCTGACTTGTCCTTGAACTGCGTCATGCGGCCCAGCTCGCCCATGTAGGTGAAGCAATTGAGAATCCACGCCAGCTCGGCGTGCCCGCTGACATGCGACTGAATGAACAGAATGGTTTCCTCGGGGTTGAGCCCGACTGCGACCAACAGCGCGATCAGTTCGCGCGAGCGGCGGCGCAGCTCGGCGGGATCCTGGCGCACGGTGAGCGCATGCAGATCGACCACGCAGTAGAGGCAGCGAAAGTCGCTCTCAAGCATTTTCCAGTTGCGCATCGCGCCGATATAGTTGCCCAGCGTCGGCGTGCCTGTGGGCTGGATGCCGGAAAAAATGACCGGTTTCTTGGCGGATGCGGTGTCTTGCATGGGGAGTGCCTCCTTTGATGCGCCTTTTCATTTCAATCTATCATAAATGCGCGGTGACTGCAAGTGTCTCGATTCCACACAGTCCGAAAGCATGCTATAATATATTGGAAGAAAGGGGCGTTGAGCGTGCGCAAACACACCCTCCTGGCGCTGTGCGTCATCGTCGCGATGGGGCTGCTGCACGGCTGTGCGGACGAATCGCCGCCGAAAGCCGCGCGGAATCACGCGCTGTCGCTGTCGGCGTCGCACTATCCGGTGTACCTGGCGGCGCAGCAGATTGTGAACGGCGTATCCGACGTGTCGTTGGGTATGTTTCTGCCGCCGCAGGCAGGCTATCTGGAAAATGCGCGACTGAGCGAGCTGGACTGGCAGCGTGCGCGGCAAGCGGATATCCTGCTGATGCTCGGCGGCGGGCTGGAGGACTTTGTGCCGGTGATGGCCGCGGGCAATCAGCCGCTGATTATCGCTGGGGAGGACATCGACCGGTTGCCCGGGCGCGTGCTCAATCCGGACGAAAGCACCATACCCGCCGACAATCCCTATGTGTGGCTGTCGCCGAGGCGCTGGGGGCGCATCGTGGACGGCATCGCTGCAGGGCTGTGTCAGCTGGACACGGATGAGGCGAGAAAAGCCGCCTATATCGCGAACAACAACGCGGCGCAGGCGCGCATCGCGACGATCGGCGAGCAGCTGACCCAGGCAATGCAACCGTTCGTGGGTCGGCACGCGGTGGTGCTGCATCCGGCGCTGGTCTACCTGGCCAACGACGCGGGACTGATCGTGGCGCACACCATCGACCGCGACCCCGCCGCGCAACTCTCCGACGCGGACATTGCGGATATCCAGCTGGAACTGGCGAGCTATCCGGACGCCATCGTGCTGGTCGAGGACACAGCACCGGCTAATCTGCGCGCATTGCCGCGCGCGGTGACGCTGGGCACGCTGTGCCAGGGCGTAGAAAATGGCGACGCGACAGCCTGGGAGCAGATCATGGGACAGAACATCCTCGCACTGACGCAGGCGCTGTCCCAACCAGAATAAATACGCGGGAGGGTTTCTCATGAAAGCACTATTCATTGGCGGCACCGGCACCATCAGCGCGTCGATCACCGCGCTGGCCATCGCGCACGGGTGGGACTTGACGCTGCTCAATCGCGGCAATACACCCATGCCCGAAGGCGCGCGATCCATCCGCGCCGACTTCAATGACCAGGCTGCGGTCGAGGCGGCACTCCAAGGCCAGCACTACGACGTAGTCGCCAATTTCATCGCGTATACCGCCGACCAGGTGCGGCGCGACATCGCGCTGTTCGCCAATAAAACGCACCAGTATATCTTCATCAGCTCGGCGTCGGTGTATCAAAAACCGCTCAATCATTGGCGCATCGACGAGAGCACGCCGCTGTGCAATCCATACTGGCAGTATTCTCGCGATAAGATCGCTTGCGAGGACGCGCTGGTCGCCGCTTATCGGGCCGATGGTTTCCCGATGACCATCGTGCGCCCCAGCCACACCTATGATCAGCGCAAGATTCCGTGGCCGGTGGGCAGCGGCGCGGGCAGTTGGCCGGTGATGCGGCGCATTCGCCAAGGCAAGCCGGTCATTATTCCAGGGGACGGCACCAGCCTATGGACGCTGACGCACAGCCGCGACTTTGCGCAAGCGTTTCTCGGGCTGATGGGGAACCTCAAGGCGATCGGCGAGGCGGTGCAGATCACGGGTGAGGAGCAGCTGACCTGGAACCAAGTGGCGCAATGCGTCGGCCGTGCGATGGGAATCGAGCCGGTGCTCACGCACATCTCCAGTGAGTTTCTGGTGGCCTGCGATCCCAATCTGCTCGGTCCGCTGTATGGCGACAAGAGCCTGAGTGTCGTATTTGACACGCGCAAGATCCGCCGCCTGGTGCCCGGGTATGTGGCAACCACGCGGTTTGACCAGGGCGTGCGCGAGATCGTGACATACCTCGAGGCGCATCCCGAGCTGCAAAAGGAGGACGCTGCGTATGACGCCTGGTGCGACGCGGTGGTCGCTGCACACGAAGCGGGCAAGCAGGCGTTCCGCGACAAGACGAAATAAGCCCACTTTCTTTGGCGCGCCGGTTGCAAAGCTTTTCTGAAAAAAGGAGTATCATAGATGAATTGGATGCTGTTTTCGGTGCTGCTCATCATCCCCTGGGCAGCGACATTTGGCGGGTCGATGCTGGGCGCGTATATGAAGCTGAAAGACGACAAGCAACAGGCGTCATTCCTGGGCTTTGCGGCGGGCATCATGGTCGCCGCTTCGATTTGGTCGTTGATTGTGCCCGCGTTCGAGAGCCTGCCCGGCGCAGCAGGTGCGCTGTTGACCACGCTGGGTTTTGTCGGCGGAGCGCTGGGCATGTTGGCCCTAGATCGCATTTTGCCCCATCAGCACCCAGCCGAGGATCAACCCGAGGGGCGCGCGTCGCACCTGTCGAGGCCGATGCTGCTGGTGATGGCGGTCGCACTGCATAACATCCCCGAGGGCCTGGCGCTGGGCGTGGTGATGGCGGCGTCGATGCGCGAGGGAATGTCGCTGGTTGCCGCGCTGGTGTTCGGACTTGGCCTGGCGCTGCAAAACTTCCCCGAGGGCATGGCGGTGGTGGTACCGCTGCGCGATGTGGGCATGCGCCGCGGAAAGTGTGTGCGCTTTGGCGCGCTGGCCAGCTTTGCGGAGCCGGTGGCCGCGATCGTCGGCTTTGCGCTGTCGTATCTGTTGGTCGGGCTGGGCGGGTTCGCGCTGGCATTGCTGCTCAGTGTCGCCGCCGGTGCAATGATGTTCATCGTCGTCGAGGAGCTCATCCCCGCCTCGCAAGCGGGCAGCGTCGGACACGCGCCGACGTACGGGTTTCTCATCGGGTTCTGGGTGATGGCGGTGCTGGGGGCGCTCATCGGATGACGACTGCGGATCTGTATCCGCTTGCGGTGTCGGTGCGGCCTGAGTTTTGCGTGATGACCGCTCGCCCGCTTTTCATGTCCCACGTGCTATGCTATACTACTGTGCAGAATGGCATATCGCGCAGCGCAACCCCATATAAAAGGAGGACACGCACATGACGCTGGATTCCGTGATGGCGCAATTGGCAGCGGCGGGCAATGAGCGCACGAAAAAGAACTACCTGAGTCGTGGCGCGAAAGAGCCGCTGTTTGGCGTGACAGTGACGGCGCTCAAGCCCATCGCCAAGCCGCTGATGGGCGACAAGGGCATGGCCGACGCGCTGTACGCCACCGGCAACTATGACGCGATGTATTTGGCGGGCATGATTGTGCCGGTGCAGGACATGACCGAGGGCGACTTTGAGCGCTGGATGGACGGCGCGACCTGCGCGATGGTCGGCGACTACACGGTGTCCGTTGTGCTGGCCGAATCGCCGCTGGCAGAGGCCATCGCCGACAAGTGGATCGCCAGCGGGCAACCGCTGCGCGTGTCAGCGGGGTACCAAACGTATAACTGGCGGCTAGGCTGCTATCCGGATAAGCTATTTGATCAAGATAAGATTCTGCGCCTGTTAGAGAAGGTGCGCGTCGAATACGCCGCGTCGCCCGAAGTGGTGCAGGAAGGCATGAGCTGGTTCCTGGCGGGCGTGGGTGCGTCCTATGCGCCGCTGCATATCGCCGCGCTGGAGGCCGCACGCACTGTAGGCGACGACTATGCAGTCAAGAACATCGAGCAGCTTGCCGCCAAGGGCAAAATTGGCTTTAAGCGCAAGGCATTGCGCTGCTAACTCGTTGTATCTCAGACAATACCAGGCAAAGGAGGCGGTGCGCTTGCGCAGGATCATCAGCATGACGCTGGCATGCATGCTATGGATCGGCGTCCACACCGCGAGCGCGGAAATATCGCGCAAGCAATTTATCGACGAAGTATTGACCATTGCCGCCGAAGAGCTGGGCAACACCGAGGCGCCAGGCGGCGGCACCAAGTATGGTGAGTGGTTTGGTCACCGCTGGAGTGAGTGGTGCGCGGAGTTCGCCTCCTGGTGCGTCGATCAGGCCGATCAGCGCCTGGGCACCAAAAACCTGGAGTCGCTGTATCCACTGGCCGGCGCGGCCGTCACCGATGTCAACTGGTACACCGCATGTGGCCGCTATCTGACCATCAAGGGCGAGATCAAGGACTGGGGCAAGCAATGGTACCTGGACGACGGATCGCCGGTGGCCGATAGCCTGTATATTCCGCAGCGCGGCGATCTGATCATGTTCGAGTGGTATAAGTACAACCGCATCGACCACGTTGGCATTGTGGATTTCGTGGTGCAGGACGCAGCAGGCAACTACATCATCCATACCATCGAGGGCAATCGCACCGAGACGGTGGAGCGATTCTCCTATCGACTGGACGACGATAGCATCCGCGCGTATGGCGTGTCACGCATGACAGTGGGCACCGAGCTTAAGCCCGGCTGCGAGGGGCCGTATGTGACCGGCTTTCAGCAGGCGCTGATCGATGCGGATTACTTAAAGGGCGAACCGACCGGCAAGTACGACGGCGCGACCGCCGAGGCGGTCAAGCGTCTGCAAAAGAAAGAGCAGCTCAAGCAGACCGGCTTGGCGGATCAGGCGACGCAGACCGCGCTGGGGTATCCGGTTCTCGAACAATAGAACAGGATTCCTCGCTATGACAAGCAAGCGAGGAATCCTTTCTTTCATTCGGGCAATTCTACGCAGATCGGCGCGAAGCGAAGTGGACGGCGGCTCGGCCGCCCGCGAAGTGAAATGATCGGCGGCTCAGCCGCCCGCGAAGCGAAATGATCGGCGGCTCGGCCGCCCGCGAAGCGAAATGATCGGCGGCTCAGCCGCTCGCGAAGCGAAATGATCGGCGGCTCAGCCGCCTACACCTCGTAATCCGCCGAGGTCGAGGATTCGCGCACCGCGTGCATGTGCGCCTGCACCGGCAGATGCACCGGATGCGTGCGATAGGCGGCCAGCGCCTCGCGCGTCTCGAACAGCGTAGTCAACGCGATGTCGCAGCTGCGCTCGCTGTGCAGGAAGTCCACGCCGACCTCTAGCTCCGCCATACCGGGGATCTTGCCGCGCATGCTGCGCAGTTTTTCGGCGGTGGCGTTGATGTTTTGCTCGCTCTTGTCCTTGAGCCAGAAGAGCACGATGTGACGAATCATGGAAAGTCCTCCTAAGAAATTAGTCAATGGTTTCGCCGCACGTGGATAAGCCGCGTAAAAACGATGTGTCGCCCGCGCTCTGAAGCCGCCAGCCGGTCGCCTCGTCCCACGCAAAGCGGAACAGCGCGCAGGAATCCACATGCGGCTCGTCCCACAGCGCGTGCACGGGGTGCCCCTGCACCACGGCGCAGATCGCGCGCAACGTCATGGAGTGCGTGATGCCCAGCACGGTCTGACCAGGGTGCTGCGCAGCGATGGCAGCCAGAAAATGCGCCGCGCGCGTCATCAGCTGCGCGAAGGTTTCGCCGCTGGGTAGCGGTACATACGCTTCCGGCGCATCGCGAAAGGCGACGAATTCTGGATATACATCCAGCGCCTGCTCGCGTCGCAGGCCCTCGAGCGCGCCAAGCGCAATCTCCATCAGGTCGGGCTGCTCGATGATGGGCAGCGGCACATATTGCGCGACGATGCGCGCAGTATGCATCGCGCGACCTTGGGGGCTTGCGAGCAGCACATCGGGCGGACAGGTGGCAACATAGCGCCCCAGCGCGTCGGCCAACGCGATGCCATGCGCGGTCAGCGGCGAATCACCGCGCCCCTGCATGCGCTTGTCCATGTTCCATTCCGTTTCGCTGTGCCGCGCCAGCCAGAGTTGCGTCATATGCACGCCAGGCGCAGAATATCTTCGATGGCCTTGGTGTCCAGCGGGCGGAACGAACCGCAAGTCCCCTCGGGGCTGCGTGCGACCTTAGCGGCCAGTGCGGGGATGTCTGCTTCCT
Source organism: Eubacteriales bacterium (assembly GCA_031554855.1). Taxonomy (GTDB): domain Bacteria; phylum Bacillota; class Clostridia; order Christensenellales; family Aristaeellaceae; genus JAVBUY01. The sequence continues at coordinate 7,939 of JAVBUY010000071.1, read as the reverse complement.
TGGCGCCCAACTCGGCGAAGGAAGTCGGCAGCCCCAGCGCCGACCAGAACGCCTTGCACCGCTGGATGCCTTCCGCGCCGGTTTTTTCTGGATGTGCGTAGTCCATGTCGCAGCCCCACACGCGCACCGCGACCTGCGCGAAGCGCATCGGGTCGTGATCCAGCTGATACTGCATCCATGCGGGGAACACCACCGCCAGGCCTGCGCCGTGCGCCACGTCATACAGCGCCGACAGCTCATGCTCGATGTTGTGCGAGGCCCAGTCTTGCTGACGGTCCACGCCCACCAGGTTGTTGTGCGCCAGCATGCCCGCCCACATCAGCTCGGCCTGCGCTTCGTACTCGTCAGGGTGCGCCACCGCCGTCGGCGCGGCGTGCACAATGGCCGACAGCAGCGCCTCACTCAACCGGTCGGTCAGGTCGACGTCCGGCGTGTTGGTGAAGTAGCGCTCCAAGATGTGCGCCATCATGTCGGCGACACCGCACGCCACCTGGAACGGCGGCAGCGTGGCGAGCAACTCCGGATTGAGCACCGAAAAGCGCGGGCGATTCATTTCAGTGTTGTAGCCGCGCTTGAACATGCCGTCCTCCTGCGTGATCACTGTGGAGGTCGAACCTTCCGAACCGGCCGCCGAAATGGTCAGCACCACACCGACCGGCAGCGAAGTCTGCGCGTCGGCCTTGCCCGCAAAAAAATCCCAGAAGTCGCCCGCGTAGGGCACGCCCAGCGCGATGGCTTTGGCCGAGTCGATGGCGCTGCCGCCGCCGATTGCCACGACGAAATCAACGCCTTCTTTGCGGCAGAGCGCAATGCCCTCGTACACCAATCCGCTGCGCGGATTGGGCTGCGCGCCACCCAGCGTCACATAGGGGATGCCCGCCGCAGTCAGCGATGCGCACACACGATCCAGTAGGCCGCTGCGCACGACCGAGCCGCCACCGTAGTGCACCAGCGCTTTTTTGCCGCCCTGCGCGCGCACCAGCGCGCCCACTTGTTTTTCCGTGTCCTTGCCAAATACGAACTGAGTTGGCGTACAAAAGGTGAAATTCAGCATGCGAAAGAACCTCCTTGGGGATAGTATCCAGAACCTCCTTCATCATACCTTTTCTTGCGCGGCGATGCAAGGTGTATCAAAACTGGAAAATCCTATGCCGGGGGTTGACAAATGCGCATGCATAGAATAAAATAATGATAATCTTTATTGATTATAAACCGTAGAGAGGGGAATCCCCCATGCACGCGATCCGCTTTAGTCGGCAACGAGCCGCTATCATTGAGGCATTGCGCGCGCGCTATGACCACCCGACCGCCGAAATGCTCTATCAGCAGTTGCGGCAGGAGCACCCGAATCTTAGCCTGGGCACAGTGTACCGCAATCTTGCGCAGTTGGAAGAACAGGGCGACAGCATCCGCGTGCGTGGCGCGGCGGGACCTGATCGATACGACGGCGTGGTTGCCGCGCATGATCACCTGCAATGCCGCGTCTGCGGCGCGGTGTCCGACCTGCATGTCAACGCGGGCGTCTCGCTGGAGGCGGTGCAAGCCGACGCCGCCAAGCAGGGATTGACTGTCGAGGGTTGTCAGGTGCTCTACACCGGCCTGTGCAAGGCCTGTGCCGAGAAAGCCGCGCAGTAACATCACCACCTCGGCCCAGGAGGGCAAGCCAACAATAACAAACAGGAGGACATGAACATGGATTTGAAGGGAAGCAGGACTGAAGCCAATCTGCTCGCAGCGTTTGCCGGTGAGTCCCAGGCGCGCAACAAGTACACCTACTATGCCTCGGTCGCCAAGAAGGAAGGCCTGGAGCAGATTTCCGCATTCTTCGCGCATACAGCGGACAACGAGAAAGAGCACGCCAAGATGTGGTTCAAGGAACTGGGCGCGCTGGGCGACACCGCCGCCAACCTGGCCGCCGCCGCCGGTGGCGAACACTACGAGTGGACCGAGATGTACAGCGAATTTGCCAAGATCGCCAAGGAAGAGGGCTTTGGTAAGATTGCTGGTCTGTTTGAGAAAGTAGCCGCGATCGAAAAGACGCACGAAGAGCGCTATCAGAAGCTGCTGGACAACCTGAACGCCAAGAAGGTGTTCGTCAAGGACGACCAGATCGTCTGGGAATGCCGCAACTGCGGCCACCTGCACACCGGCAAAGAAGCGCCGCAAGTTTGCCCCGTATGCGCACATCCGCAGGCATACTTCGAAGTGCACGCGGCGAATTATTGATCAAACCGTGTCAAACAAAAAGATTTCTTCGTTGAGGGCATGATTTGTTCTTGCGCCCTTAACAGACGATCAGGGCCCGCCGGAATTGTCCGGCGGGCCCTGCGCTATCGTACTCCTGTTTTCCTTTGTGCGCGATGCGTTAGCTCAGCTTCTTGATGGACATCATCGCGGTCACGTCGAAGGTGGTGGTCGCATCGTAGCTGATCGGCCCATTCGGGAAGTTGATCAGCTGGATATCTGCGGGCAGATTGGCTTCCGCCACCGTGAAGAGCATCTTGCCATCAATGGCAGTGGACGATACGCGGTTTGCGAAGCGCCCCGCCACGATCATCGTGCCATTCATCGTCAGGGTCACGCGGCGAGCCTCCTGGATCGGCAGAATGTGGAACAACGCCTCATACGTGCCAGCTTCGGTCAAACGGACGGTAGTGCTATTGAGCACCTGGATGCCGCCGGTCGGGGCGGCAGGCAGGAACCCGGAATCAAAGCTCACCGGCGCGGACGCATTGATCTCGCCATCACCGACGTGCCACAGATAAACGAATCCTTCCATCTCCCCGGCGGGGCCGGCCGGTCCCTGGGGGCCTGTGGGGCCAGCTGGGCCTTGTGGGCCGGTGGCGCCCGTTGCGCCCGTCGCACCCTGCGGGCCTTGCGCGCCGGTGGCGCCGGTTGCGCCGGTTTCTCCCTGCGGACCGGCAGGGCCTTGCGGGCCGGTGGCGCCAGTCGCACCCACAGCGCCCTGCGGGCCTTGCGCACCAGTGGCGCCAGTCGCGCCGGTCTCACCCTGCGGGCCAGCGGGGCCAGCCGGGCCTTGCGGACCCTGCGGACCAACGGGACCGATCGGGCCAGTGGCGCCAGTCGCACCGGTCTCGCCCTGCGGGCCAACGGGACCGATCGGGCCAGTGGCGCCGGTCGCACCGGTCTCGCCCTGCGGGCCAACGGGGCCCATGGGGCCAGTGGCGCCAGTCGCACCGGTCTCACCCTGCGGGCCAACGGGGCCCATGGGGCCAGTGGCGCCAGTTGCACCAGTCTCACCCTGCGGGCCAGCGGGGCCCATGGGGCCAGTGGCGCCAGTCGCACCAGTCTCACCCTGCGGGCCAGCGGGGCCCATGGGGCCAATCGGACCCTGTGGACCTGCAGGACCTTGCGGACCCTCGGGACCACGCGGGCCGCGCGGGCACCTGACGCAGAACTGGCAACCGCAGCCGTGGCACTTGTCGCGCCCGCAACCGCAATCTCCTTCGCGCTCGTCGTCAAATTCTTCCGAAGGCGTCAGGTATTCTCTATCAAACATACGTTGATTCTCCTTCTGTTGTATTGGCGTGCCGCATGGGCGGCCACTATCAACCTATGTATCCATCGGATATCTGTGCGTGTGCCGCCTGCTTTTTACTCGAACGCCATCGTCGCTCCATGCATACGCTAATCACAGGATGGTGTGCCCATCTACCGCACACGCATGCGCCAAACTGTGGCGCTTCCTATAGAAAGGAGTCTCTCGCATGTTGCAAGCACAAAGCGCGATTTCCTCGCGCATTTCCTCGCGCTCTTTTTATCGCTCATTTTCCGCCTCCGGCCAATGCATTCTGCATAGCGGGGCGGCGGTCACTGCGGATGGCGCAGGCTTTGCGCGATTGCCTGCTCCATCAGCGATTTTTCCCGATACTCTGTCCCAGCCGCAGGGCATGCGCTACATACGCGTGGATGCGCCGATACAGCCGATCCGCGCGATTACGCCTGCCATGGCGGCGATGCCCATGACCCAGGCGTGGTATATCGCGCCGGGGGAGCGCGGAGAGCGCGGAGACAAGGGCGAGAAGGGAGAAAGGGGAGAAAAGGGAGAACAGGGGGAAAATGGTGAGCCAGGTACCCTTGGCGCGCGCGGCGAAAGAGGAGAAAGAGGCGAAAGAGGCGCACAGGGCCCGCAAGGTGAGGTGGGCGCACCTGGGCAACCTGGCGCAACCGGCACGCAGGGCTTGCGAGGCGCAAAAGGCGAGCGCGGCGAGAAAGGCGACAAGGGCGACCCAGGCGAATCCGGCGTCACATCGCTGCCCAGCGCGCTGTTTCAAAACGCTCTGCGCTTTATCGTGCACCCCGGCGAATGCGTGCCGTTTTGCCCCACCCTATATCGCGCGGACGAGGGCATTTCGTTGCTGCACCCGCATGCCATCGCGCTGACCAAATCGGGGGTCTATCGCATCGATGTGCAGCTTTCCGTGGACACCGCGCCAGCTCAGGTCGGGCTATACGTGAGTGGTCGTGCGCTGCTGTGCGCCGAATGGATCACCGAGCATGCACGCAGCGCGATCCACGGCGCGATGCTGCTGGACACGCGGTCGCTGCCGTTGCCCGCCATCCTGACGCTGCGCAACACCGGCGACCACAGCCTCCTCTCCACCCCGCACAGCGACACCGGCTCAAACTTACTGGTGCTGATCATGCGGCTTTCCTAGTGTCGCACAAGGCAATAGGGTTTTTGTGCAGGAAAACGCTTCCTTTTCGCAGAAATATTTGCGATGCACACCGCATGCATCGCGTGCGAAAGGGGGCGTTTTCTACGGCGCATACAAACGAGTCTTTTTTTGCCCGCGCCTGGCGCATTGCGCGTCCGGCGCTTTCGGTATTGGTCAGTGTAGGATTGCTGCTGTTCATCCTCTCGCACATCCAGTGGTCGCAGTTTCTCGGTGCGTTGCGTCCCATGCAGTTCTGGGTGCTGGCGCTGGCCTTTCTGCTGCTGCTAGGCAATGATTTTTTTCTGGCGTTCAAGTGCTATCTGCTGCGCTATGATCTGCCGCTGTGGCCGACGCTGCGTACGTTTTTATCGATGCGCTTTTTCTCACTGCTGCCCGGTGGCAACATGACCGGCGAGGCTGCGCGCCTGGTCGGCCTATGCCAATTGGCCGGTACGCAGGAGGGCACGTCGATGTTCATCATGGACAAGCAGACGCACATGATCCCCGCGCAAGTGTACTGCATGATTGGCCTGCTCTTTGCCACCGTGCGCGTGCCCATTGCGCTGGTGCTGCTGTCGGTGTGGACGCTGCTATGGCCGCTGCTCGTGCCCGGACTGTTGTTCATCCCCTCTGTGCGGGATTGGGCGCTGCGCGTGACCAAACCGCTGACCCGCTTCCGCTGGGGCGCGCCGATCTATCGCCAGCTCGAGGTGCTGTCTGAATCGTGCGTGGCACTGACCGGACACCCGCGCCGTCTGGTGGCGCATCTCATCAGCGGGTTCATCGGCGAAGGTTGCTGCATCGCCACCTCCATCCTGCTCTCCTGGCGGCTAGGCTTCGCTGTGCCGTGGATCGACTACCTGTGGATCAACAGCATCATGCTGCTGGCGATGGTGCTGCCATTGTCGGTGATGGGCATGGGCGTGCGCGAAGGCGCGATGGTCTATCTGCTCAGTTGGTTTGGCATCGATACATCGCAAGCGATGACGCTGCCGCTGATCATCTCCGCGCTGACGCTGGGCAAGGGCATCCTCTACGGCATCATCGTGTGGATCGACCGCCGCCTGCACCCGGCCGCTCCCCCTCCAGTGACGTAAAGCGTGATTCTTGTGCTATACTAGTGTTTTGACGCATTTAGGATTTAGGGTTTCGGGCGTGAGGTTTTTTTGCCCGGCAAGGAGCCGGAGCGTAGGCGTAGCAGCGCTACGCCAAGCGGAGAGCGACGCGGCCAGGCGGAAAAAGATTCGACCGAAACCTAAAGACTAGGTGCGTCAGAACACCAGGAAAAGAGATTATGAGGAGGCGATACCTTGGATTTGATCACCTTTCTGCGCGAGGCGGTGGATCAGCCCGGTCTGTCGGGCAATGAACTGCCGGTCGCGCAGTACCTGAAGGATGCGTTTGCGCCCTACTGTGCCGAGGTCACCATCGACGCGATGCAGAACACCATCGCGCACCTGCCGGGCAGCGGCGGGCCGAAGGTTTATGTCACCGCGCACATGGATGAAATTGGCCTGTGCGTCTATGGCATCGAGGACGACGGCTGCCTGCGCATCGCCAGCATCGGCGGCGTCGATCCGCGCATCCTGCCGGCCAGCGAAGTGCGCGTGCTGTGCGATCCGCCGCTGTTCGGCGTGGTCGGCGCTAAGCCGCCGCACCTACTGACCGATGCCGACCGTAAGAAGAACTACAAAAAGGAAGATTTGTTCGTTGATCTCGGGTTGCCGGTGAACGAAGTGCAGCAACGGGTGCGCATCGGCGACCGCGTGCAGTTGGTCGGGCCAGTGCAGGCGCTGGCCAATGCGCGCATCGCATCCAAAACAATGGACGACCGGGCATGTGTGGCCATTATGTGGCTGGCCGCACAACAGCTGCAAAAAACCCAGCACAAGGCCGACATCTACTTCGTCAGCGCCACCCAGGAGGAAGTGGGCAGCCGCGGTGCACTGACCAGCTGCTACGCTATCGAGCCAGACATCGGCGTCGTGATGGATGTGACGCACGGCACGATGCCGGAATGCAAATCCGACGAAGTGTTTCCGCTGGACAAGGTGGTGCTGACCAAGGGGCCGAACCTGCACCCGAAGCTGACCGATACCCTGCTAGCGGTCGCCAAGCAGCAGCACGTGGATACGCAGGTCGAGATCTGCCCGCACAGCACGTGGACCGACGCGGAGGTCGTGCAGGTATCGCGCATGGGTGTGCCGACGGCGCTGCTCAGCGTGCCGGTCAAGTACATGCATACCACGGTGGAGACTTGCTCGCTGGAGACGCTGCGCGAGGCGGCACGGCTGCTTACCGCCTACCTTGCATCGCTGGATGAGAACTGGAGGGATGCGCTATGCTTCTGAGAGATTTGACGCAGCTGAACGGCGTGTCCGGCAACGAACACGCGGTGCGCAAGGCGCTGATGGAGCAGGTGACCCCGCTGTGCGACGAGGTGTCGGTCGATACGATGGGCAATCTGTTCGCCGTGCGCAACGGCACGGATAAGACCGCGCCGCACATCATGCTGGCCGCGCACATGGACGAAGTCGGGTTTATGGTGCTGTCGGTCACCGAGGACGGCATGCTGCGCATCTCCCCGGTGGGCGGTGTCGATCCGCGCGTCGTGGTATCCAAGCGCGTGCTGGTCGGCGACGACGCCACCCCCGGTGTGATTGGCGCAAAGGCCATTCATTTGCAGAGTGAGAGCGACTTCGACCGTGTGCTCGGCTTTGAGAACCTGTATGTCGATATCGGCGCCACCTCGAAAAGCGAGGGCGAAAAGCTGGCCCCTGCCGGCACGTTCATCGCCTTTGACAGCGCGTATGTGGAATACGGCGATCATCGCGTGAAGGCCAAGGCGCTGGACGACCGCCTGGGTTGCCTGGCGATCCTGCGCGCGCTGAAAGAAAGCAAGTACCCCGGGAAGCTGACTTGCGCATTCACCGTGCAGGAGGAAGTCGGCCTGCGCGGTGCGCAGATTGCCGCCTATCGCGTCGATCCTGATCTGGCGCTGGTGCTCGAAGGCACGACCTGCAACGACTTGGGTGGCGTCAATCATCACCTGCAAGTCACGCGCCAAGGCGACGGCGTCGCGCTGTCCTTCATGGATCGCACCACCATCGTGCACAAAGGGCTGCTGGCCGCGATTCAAAACGTCGGGACGGACAAAAACAGTCCCTGGCAGCTGAAGCAGGTTGTCGCGGGCGGCACCGACGCGGGCGCGATTCACCAAGCGCGCGGCGGCATCCCCTGCGCGGTGCTGGCTGTGCCCT
>JAVBUY010000136.1:0-18401 GCA_031554855.1 Eubacteriales bacterium | reverse complement strand
AGGAGAAAACTATTGTTCAGTGAGGAAGCAGCGGAGCTGTTCTTTTGTGACGCCGATGTCCTCCACGGCGTCCAAGCGGCGGTTGTCCATGCGGTAAGCGGGCACTGCCCACACACCGGAGTGTTCGTACGCCAGGGCGTTGCTTTGCGTGAGCTCGGCATCGCATGCGCCCGCAAACAATGCCGCGCGAAACGCCTCGGCATCGAGCAGACCGGCCAGCGCGTCAGCCAGCGCATCGAGGTTTTCGATGTCCACATGGCGCACATAGAGCGCGTCAAATATGCTTTCGTGATACGCCCAGGCATCCACGCCGCGCGCCTGCGCATAGAAGAAGCCACGGATGCACAGATCGGAGTGCGGACCGTAGGTTTCCGGCCGGGGGTGCGCCTCGCAGGGGTGCCACACCGGCACGATATCCGGCGCATCGGACAGCAGCGCCTTCAGCGGCGCGTGCGCGCGATAGCAGTAGGGGCACGCATAGTCGAAGAAAATGTCTAGCGTTCGCATGGTGGCTCCTTTGTGCGTTGCGCGATCAGTTTCTTGCGGATGGGCAGCGCGGCGTCAGAAAGCAGATAGGCCAGCGTGGTCGGCGGCACCAACGGCGCCAGTGCGTCCCAATCCCCGGCAGCGAGCAACCTGCGCACGCGCGAGGCGCTAATCGCGTCGTCGGCGCGCTGCTTGCGCTCGAGCAGCTTCACCGCGATGCCTGCGGGTGGCAGCCGCTGCATCAGCGCATCGTTATAGATGGCAGTGACCGGCGAGTAGGGCTCGGTGCCCACGTAGCGCGTCGTCACCGACAGCGCGGGCCCGATGTGCCGCGCGAAGATTTCCGCGTCCATGGCGGCGTGCGCATGCGCCAGCTGCTCCTGCTGCGTGAAGTAGGCCGGGAACGTCAGCGACGATACCGCGTAGCGCCCGCCCGGAATTACCGTGACGTTGGGCAGATGCGCGGTGCCCTGCCGGATCAGCCGCAACCGGTCGGCAAAGGGGAACACGGACAGATCCTCCTCGACGGCCAGCACATACACATGGGGCTGCTCGTTGGCGGCGGTTTCCACCAGGAACTGGTGCCCCAGTGTGAAGGGGTTGGCGTTCATCACGATGGCGGCGTTGCCGGTCTTGCCACCATTGTGCGCGCGCAGGGCGGCGCAATACGGCGCGATGCCCTCGCCCCACTCCAGCAGCGCGGCATACGGCCTCGCGACCGCGATGGTGGCAAGCCCCAGCGATGCAAATTGCGCCGCGCTGGCAGGCTTGGTGAACAGATGCAGCGAGCGATGCCTCTGGGCTGCGGCGTGCGCGATCAAGTGTGTCAGCACCTTGGCGGTCAGATCCTCACCGCGCGCATCGGGCGACACCGCCAGCCCCTGGATCATGTCGCCCCTGAGCGAACCGGTGGCCACCAGCGCGTCGCCGTCATACACGCCCACGGTGTAGTCGGTGCTTTCGGGCACGGACAAACCGCATGCCATGAGCAGCGCCGTCGCCTTGCGAATGTCCAAATTGCCGCGTTCTTCTAGCAATGCGTCAGCCTCCTACTAGCCCAACGATCAAAGAAATCAGCCCCGGGCAGACCGACACCACAACGATCAGCCGGATGATGTGGAAGATCGCCACATCGGACGCCACACCGCCCATATCCATCGCCAGGAAGGCCATCTCGCCAGCACCGGCGGGCGTCGAGACCAGCGTGGCGGTGGCGATGTCCATCTTGCAGGTTTTGTGCAGGATCGCACCCAGCGCGATCGAGCCGAGGAAGTATCCCACGACCAGAATGAGGGTAGGCAGGATGATCAGGCGCAGTTCCAGCACGTCTTGCATGCCAAAGCGAGTGCCCAGGTATGCGCCGGCAATGATTTTGCCAGCGGTACGCACCCAGGCAGGAAGCTGCGTCGGGCGATGCAGCAGTTTGAGCAGAATGATGCCCAGCATCGCGCCGACCAGCGTGCCGCCCGGCAGGCCGGTGACGTTGCCGAGCAGCCCCAACGCGATGCTGGCCGCGATGGTCGCCGCCATGTTCAGGTACGCTGTCTTGTCCCACACCATGGGTTCGGGCTTGGTTTGCGTGTGCACCTGGCCTTGCTGCTGATAATGGAAGATGCGGCGGATCACGAAGTGCGCAAACACCGGGAAGCAGCTGAGCGCGATCGTGGAGCGGAAGAATTGCATGATCGCGACCTTGGACGCGTGCGGCGTCATGTCCACCGCGATGATCGAGATATTGGTCATGCCGCCCGGCGTGCACGCCAGCAACGAGGTCATCAGATCCATGCCGGAGACCCAGTACACCGTCGTGCCAATGATCGCCGCCAGGATGAACATGCCGCCCAGCATGATGCACAGCGGTTTGAGCTTGGCCTTGAGCGTGCGCACCTGCGCCAGATCGAATGTGAGCCCGATAAAGCAGCCCGCGATCAGCTGCGCCAGCACCTTGGTGTCGCGCGGCAAATACGCCATGCCAGTGGCGATGTTCAGCGCGGTTACGCAGACCATTGCGCCGATCATATCCCCGGCGGGCAGGCGCTTGATTTTCTTTCCCAGGAATCCACCAACCACCGCGACGATAGCAGTAAGAAAAAAAGAGAGTATATTCATTGCGATCCATCCTTGTTGATATGCCTTCGGCCGGCAGGTTTATGATACCGCCGGCCGAAGGGGAAAGCAAGATGTTATTCCATTTTGCCGGGACTACGCGCCCTCAGCTTTGCTGGCCTTGCGCTTTTTCAGCAGCGGCATGACCGCGGGCAGCACCAGCATCAGCACGCAGGCGAGGAGCAGCACGGCGGTGATGGGCTTGGACAGCACGGTGAAGTAATTGCCCTGCGCGAGCTGCACCGCGCGGCGCAGATTGGCCTCGCACATCGTACCCAGCACCAGGCCGAGCACCAGTGCGGCGGGGTTGAACTTGAGCTTGACGAAGATGTAGCCAACCACACCGGCCAGCATCATGATCATCACGTCGCCGGTGCTATTGGCCAGCGCAAAGCTGCCCACCAGCGCCAGCACGACAATGGTCGAGCCCAGCACGGTATATGGCACCGACAGGATCTTGCTGAATACCTTGGCGATGACCACGGCGATCGCGACCATGACGATATTGGTGACGATCATCGAGGCAAACACGCTGGACAAGAACTGCGGCTGCGTTTTGAGCAGCAGCGGGCCCAGCTGCACGCCTTTCAGCACCAGCGCGGACATCATGATGGCAGCTGCGTTGCCGCCCGGGATACCCAGCGACAATAGCGGCACCATCGAGCCGCCAGTGGCCGCGTTGTTGGCGGTTTCCGGTGCGGCAATGCCACGCGGTTCGCCCTTGCCATAGCGCTCGGGGTGCTTGGACAGCTTGACCTCGGCGGTGTACGCTAGGAACGCTGCAATGGTTGCGCCCGCGCCGGGCAGGATGCCAACCACCGTGCCGATGATCGCCGAGCGCAGGATGGTCCACTTCATCTCCCAGCCCTCTTTGAAACTCATCAGGCTGGTTTTGACCTTTTCTTCGGCATTCTTGTCCACCGCCACCAGCTTCTTCTGCGGTTCGACGGTTTGTTTGAGCACCTCGGTGACGGCAAACATACCGATCATGATCGGCACCATGTCGATGCCGCCCAACAGATCAGGGCTGCCCCAGGTGAAGCGCGGCACGCCCTCCAGCGGATCCATGCCGATGGTGGCCATGAACAGGCCGATCAGGCCGGAGATCAGCGTCTTGAGCATGTTGCCAGAGTCCAGGCAGGTCAGCACCGACAGGCCCAGGAACGACACCGCGAACATCTCCGCAGGGCCGAACTTGAGCGCCGCCGCCGCCAACTGCGGGGACAGCAGCAGCATGATGAACGCCGCGAACAGGCCACCCAGCGCCGATACGACCAGCGAGATGCCCAGCGCCTTGCCGCTCTTGCCCTGCTGTGCCATCGGATAGCCATCGAATGTGGTGGCTGCCGACGACGGCGTGCCCGGGATGCGGAACAGGATGGCGGTGATGCCGCCGCCGGTGATCGACGCGCAGTAGACCGCGACCAGGAATGCGATAGACACCAGCGGGCTCATCGCGTACGCGAAGGGCATGGCCAGTGCGACCGCCATCGACGCACTAACGCCGGGCAACGCGCCAAAGATAACGCCCATCACCGTACCGACAAAGATATACAGGAAGGTCAGCGGGTTTAAGACGACGCCAAATCCAGAAACGAGCAGTTCTCCAATGTTCATATGCCTTCCTCCCTCCTTATATCAGCGTTTCGAGCGTCAGCGCGAAGTTACGGAAGAAGCCGTAGCCGCGCGGCAGCATGATAGACAGGCCATAGGTGAACAGGAAATAGATGATCAGCGAGATGGCCAGCCCATAGATCACCAGCTTCCACCAGGTGCGCTCGCCCAGCAGTGCCGCGTAGGCGATGACGAACAGAATGGTGCTGGGGATAAAGCCGATGTACTCCAACACAAAGGCATAGGCAAAGAGAATGGCCATGCCGAGGAGCAGCTTGGGGATGTTCGTAATCTTCTTTCCCTCGGTTTCGCCCTCGGGCAAGTCAGCCTTCTTCGTCTTGTAGTGATTGCGCACCACCTTGACGATGTTCCACGCCAGCAGAACGATCAGCAGACCCAGCAGCAACTGCGGCCACTGCGCCGCATTCATGATTTTCGGATTGTGCGGCGGCGCCTGTAGACCGATCAGCACGAAGCAATAGCTGAAGAAAGCGAGCAGAATGCCGGAAAACGTTAATTCGAGCAGCAAGGAATTTCCTCCCTTCTTCTGCCCGAATGGTTCTCGGGCAGTTCCAGCGGTTGTGACCAATGATGCAAGGGGCTATGCGCCCGGAGTCCTAGAACCCCGGGCGCACAGCGAATGACCGGGGATGTTACTGCTTGACCACCTTGACACCGGTTTCTTCGGCCAGCGTGCGCAGGGTGACGTAGTCGTCGGTGATGGTCTGCTGGAAGGTCGCCTGATCCTGATAGCCGGGGCGGGCATCCAGGCCCACGGAAGCGGCCCAGGTCTTGAAGCTCTCGGTCTCCACGGCAGCCTTCAGCGCGGCGGCCATCGCGTCGATGGCTTCCTGCGGGGTGCCCTTGACGGCAAACAGGCCACGATACGGTCCGATGAAGGACTTGATGCCCAGTTCGCCGGTGCACTCCACATCGGGCAGCACGTTCAGGCGCTGCTCAGAGAAGGCCACGATCGGCTTCATGTCGCCGGACTCGATCAGACCCTTGGACTCGGCGGGGCCAGCGACCATCAGGTCCACATGGCCGCCAACGATCGCCGCGTTCAGCTCCGCGCCGCCCGAGAAGGCGACCAGCGGCACTTCCACGCCACTCTCTTTGAAGGTCTGCACAACCGACATCGCATCCTGGCCGGTGATGGTCAGCACGCCGCACTGCGCCTTGCCCGGGTTGGCCTTGACATACTCGACCAGCTCGGCCATGTTATTGTAGGGCGCGTTCTTGCCCGCGATGAGCACGTTGGTGTCAAACACGAAACGTGTTACGGGGATCATCTCGGTCTGGAAATCAAAGCTCAGCAGGCCCTGGAGGTCAGCCAGGATCAGCGAGTTGGTGCCCAGCTGGAAGGTATAGCCGTCCGCAGGCTGCTTGTGCGTGTACTCGGTGCCCTTGACGCCGCCAGCGCCTTCGACGTTATTGACGACATTCTGGATGCCGGCCTTCTCCAGCTCGGCAGCGATGGTGCGCAGGGTGGTGTCCGCGCCGCCGCCGGCGCCCCACGGGCACACCAGCTCGACGCGACGCTCGAACTTCCACTCCGCCGAGGCGACGGTAGCAAAGCACGCCATGACCAGCATGGCAACCAGGACCAACGAAAGCAGTTTCTTCATGATTTGGATCCTCCTATTTTTTGTTTATTCTAGTCACATTTGTGACCGAACAATGGGATTAATCCCTGACCTGGCGGATGACGTCGATCACCGACGAGTCGCGATAGCGCACGACGCCGACGATCTTCTCCTGATAGGGGGTGGGCGAAGGCGTGCCGACCACGCGCTCGGCTTTTTCCTTGAGCTGCTCGATGGTGAACAGCGGCAAGCCCGCGGCGGTGAACTTTTCGATGAGGTCGCGGCGCACCGGATTGACCGCAATGCCGTGGTCGGTGACCAGCACGTCCACCGAGCCGCCCGGGGTGACGATGGTGTTGACATGCTCGAGGATCGAGGGGATGCGCCCGCGCACCAGCGGCGTGACGATCACCGACATGCTCGCGCCCGCTGCGGTATCCGGATGGCCGCCGATCGCGCCGCGAATGACACCGTCCGAGCCGGTCAGCACATTGACGTTGAAGTCTACGTCGATCTCCATCGCCGACAGGATGACGATGTCCAGCTGATCGACCGCCGCGCTGGAATTGACCGACGGCGTGGCATAGTACACTGCATCCACCTGCTGATGAAAGCGGTTCTTTTGCAGGCTCTCCACGGCGGTTAAGTCAAAGCTCTGTACGTCGAGCAGGCGCTGGATCAGCCCCTCTTCGTGCATCTGCACGATATGGCCGGTGATGCCGCCTAGCGCATAGGTAGCGGTGATGCCCTTCTCCAGCATCTTTTCGCGCAGGAAGCGAGCGGCGGCCAGCGCGGCGCCGCCGGTGCCTGTTTGGAAGGAGAAGCCGTCCACCAGATAACCAGAGGCCTCCATGACCTCGGCGGCCATCTTGGCGATGAGCAGCTCGCGCGGGTTGGTGGTAAAGCGCGTCGCGCCCGACATGATTCCCTTCGGATCGCCGACCGCGTCCACCATCACGATGGCATCGACGTTGGTCTGCGGGATGGCGCAAGGCGTGTTGGGGTAGGGCACGAGGTTGTTGGTCAGCAGGATCACATGGTCGGCATACTGCGCATCGACGCGGGCATAGCCCAGCGAACCGCATGCCGATGAGTTGTCGCCATGGCGCGAGTAGCCGTTGGCGTTGCCGAATAGGTCGGTGGAGGGTACGCCCAGGAACGCGACGTCGATCTTCAGCTCGCCAGTGGCGATGGCATTGGCGCGGCCGCCGTGGCTGCGGAAGGTGACCGGCACGTCCATGAGGCCGTGCGAGATCGCGCTGGCCAGCTCGCCGCGCAGGCCGCTGGTCTCGATGCGGCGCACCACGCCGCTTTGGATGTGCTCGATCATCGGCGCGTGGATGTCAGTCAGCGAGCTGGCCGCGATCACCAGGTCGCGAAAGCCCATCTGCGCCAGCTTTTCCAGCACCAGGTTCACGATATAGTCGCCATTGCGAAAGTGATGGTGAAACGAGATGGTCATGCCGTCTTTGAGCCCGCTGCTCTGGACCGCCTGCTCCAGGCTGTCCAGCACTTTGCTCTGATGGCGGTCGCGGTTGGCGGCGTTGGCGGCGTTTTGCTCCTTGGGCTTGGCGCCCGCGAAGGGAGTCAGCCGATCCAGCCCGGGGATGGATTCGGGGATTTGGATGCCCACAGCGTTTTTCATCGTCCGGCTCCCTTCATTATGGATGCGGCAGCACACCGGCTGCCTGCGCCAGCGCCAGCACGCGCCTCGCGCGGTCGGCCACAGGTTTGTCCACCATCTTGCCGTTGAGGCTCACCACGCCCAGGTGTTTCTCCTCGGCCTCGTTCAGCGCCGCAATCACTGCCTGTGCATGCTCGATGTCCTTTGGCTTGGGCGTGAAGATTTCGTGCACGATCTCGATCTGACGCGGGTTGATGATTGACTTGCCATCGAATCCCAACTGGTGGATCAGCTCGGCCTCGCGGCGTAGGCCGTCCTCGTTGTTGACATCGGCATAGATGGTGTCGATGGCTGCGATACCGGCGGCGCGCGCGGCGAACAGCAGTTGGCTGCGCGCGGCCAGCAGCTCGATGCCCTCGGCGGAGCGGTTGGTCTTCAGGTCGGTCACAAAGTCCTCTGCGCCGATCGCGATGCCGATCAGGCGTGGGCTGGCGGTGGCGATTTCGTAAGCGTGCAGGATGCCCAGTGCGCTTTCGACGGCAGCCATCAGGCCGATGCTGTTCTCTGGGAGACCGTGCTCTTTTTCCAGCTTGGCCAGCAGTTGCTCTGCCTCGAGCACGTCCTGCGCGGTCTCGGTCTTGGGCAGGCGGATCACGTTGACCCGCGCACGCACCATCGCCACAAAATCGTCGTAGCCGAACGCGGTGCTGAGCGGATTGACGCGCACCACGCGCTCGGTGTCGCCATAATCCAGCGTGGTCAGCGCGCCGTACACGAGAAAGCGCGCCGCGTCCTTTTCGCTGAGCTTGACGGAGTCCTCCAAGTCGAACATGATGGAGTCCGCACCGTAGATGTGCGCGTCGCGCATCAGGCCGGGGTTGTTGCCCGGTATGTAGAGCATTGTGCGGCGCAGGCGGTCCTTGACATATGCCATTGCTTTATCCTCCTATGCCTTGTGCCAGGCTTCGCCGGTCGCGCCCGCCGCACGGTAGATCGCGGCCTTCATGCGGGCCCGCACGGTGCAGTCCAGCGCGCCGCGATCTTTGGCGATCACGTGGCAGGCGGTGATGCCCGCCTCGGCCAGCACCTCGGACATGGTGGCACGGATCTGCTGGCCATACTGTGCCTCGACGGTGCTGGTCAGGTCGATGGTCAGCGTGTCGGCGGGTTCGATGGTCACCATCATGTCGCCGGATTCTAGCGTACCGGCCATCGCGGTTTGCTCAATGCGCATGGGGGTTGCTCCTCTCGTGTTGGGATGTGGATTTGCGTATGAAGAACCGAAAAAGGGCGCAAAAAGAAAAGGGACAGGCACCTTGTGCGATTTTCACGGATCAGGTGCGCCTCAGGCGTCTTCAGTTGAGAACCGATAGCCCACACCATGGACAGTTTTGATGTAGCGGGGCTGGCTGGGGTTTTTCTCGATTTTTGCGCGCAGCCTGCGGATATGCACCATGACGGTGTCCTCGTCGATCAGGTCATTGGCCCATACGGCTGTGTATAGCGCTTCCTTGGTGAAGATCGCGTTCTGGTTGGTCATAAACTGCTTCATCAGGCGGCTCTCTTTGGGTGCCAGGAAGATTTCCTCGCCATCTTTGAATAAGCGCATTTCATCGACCACATAGCGAAAGGGTGGGCACTCGATGAGATGGGGGTTGCCCTCGCTGCCATGGCGCCGCAGGGACGCCTTGACCTTGGCGGCCAGCACGCTGGGGCTGAAGGGTTTGGTCACATAGTCGTCCGCGCCGATACCCAGCGCTAGTACTTGGTCGTAGTCCTCGCTCTTGCCGCTGAGCACCAGGATAGGGGTATTGACACTGTCCGCGCGCAGCTTGCGCATGACCTCGTAGCCATCCATGCCACCGAGCATAATGTCGAGAATGACCAGCGATACCGGCTGGGTGGCCAGCACCTTCAGTGCTTCAGGGCCGCTGGATGCCTGGATGGTATCAATGCCTTCGGCTCTGAGAATCTTTTCAACCATTTTGCGGATATACGCTTCATCGTCCGCGATCAACACCGGAGCCAGTTGTGACAACATGCTCACCTCCCGTGCGATGCCGCTTTCTGACACTATTATATGCCGTCATTCTGTGCATTGACAATTGGAAAAGTGACATCTGAACGAAGATTAAGAAAACGCGGGTGGGCGGCGCGGGTGGGATTTGTTATAATGGAGGCAGCCAATAGACTGTCCGACCGACGCGAGAAACGAAGGGGGTCGCGTGTGAAGAAGCAAACGAGGATCAGGCGGCGCATGATGGCCATCATTCTGGCATCGGTTCTCTTTATCGCTCTCTTCGCGCTGGCGTTTACCAGCACCTATAATACATACCTGAGCACCATCGTGTCCGAGCGCCAACAGTTGCTGTTGACGCTGTCGCGATCGGTGTCCAGCAATTTGGAACTGTATTTGTCCGAGCAGATATTCGACATGGATGTGCTCAGCGGCTCGCCGGGCTTTTCCGAGGCGATGGACGCGTACTATCAGCACGAGGGCTCCGAGGCGCTCAAGCAATACCTGCTAACCTATCTTTTGTCCCAGAGCCAGGAGCTGTCGCGCATGTACCTGGTCGATCGCGATGGCAACATTGTGCTGCGCTACAGCCATTACCCCGCGATCGAGGGATTTGACGAGCAGGCGCTGGACGCGCAGGCGTTAGTGCGGCGCGGCATGTCGGGCATCGACCGCGTCATCGAGGTGGGACCGCATCACTACGCGGTGTCGCTGGTCAATTGCTTTTATAGCGGCGAAAAGCTGCTGGGCGCGCTGATCGGCGTCATCGATTTGCAATATCTGTACGACCTGATGCTGGCGCCGGTCAAGGTCGGAGAGCACGGCTACCTGGAGGTCAAGGATCGCGAGGGGCGCGTCATCATGCACCCCAGCGCGCAGACGATCGGTGAAAACTTCCTGGAGGCGGTGGAACGCGAGCCGGAGAATTATCCGGCAGATTACTTCGCGCTGCTGGAGGAGCAATACAGGGACGAGAGTGGCACGGCGATTTACCACCACGATGGGGTGCCCGGCGATCCGCTGATTGGACAGCAGATGCTGCAAGCCTATTCGCGCGTGAACATCGCCGGAAATTACTGGATTGTATCGGCAATCGTTACCTTCGATGAGGCAACGACCACCGGCAGCGAAGGCATCTGGCAGATCAGCATCATCTATGGCGCGCTGTTGCTGCTGCTGCTGGCCAGCCTAGGCGTCATCATCTACCTGCAAAATTATCGACAGCGGCTGGAGGCGCAGACCGCTTACCTGCGCGGCGTCAACTCCTCTCTGGAGGAGCTCAACCGCAGCCAGGAACAATTGCTGCACTACCAAAAGCTTCAAACTATCGGTACGTTCTCCAGCGGCATCACGCATGAATTCAACAATCTGCTGACCCCTATCCTGGGCTATACCGAGATGCTGCATGACCACATGGCGGACGATCCGGAGGGGCGCGAGTATGTCGAGGAAGTATTCAAGGCCGGTACGCGCGCCAAGGAGATTGTGCAGCAGATTCTGCTGTTCAGCCGCAAGGGCAGCGATATGGCGCGCTATGCGCTGGTCGATATCGACGCGCTGCTGCGCGACGCGGTCAAGTTGGCCAAGATGGTGCTGCCCGCTAGCGTGACGCTGCGCACCGACTTTGCCGAGACCTGCGTCAGCGTATATGGATACAATACGCAGCTGCATCAAGTGCTGCTCAACCTCTGCTCCAACGCGTACCAGGCGATGGAGAAAAGCGGAGGCATCATCACGATTTCCAGCCGATTGATCCCCATGGCACAGCATGTGCCGCCGGGCAATATCACCCCTACCGAGGACGACTACATCTGCATCTCGGTGACCGATACCGGCTGCGGAATGCCCGCCGATGTGCTGGCCCGCATCTTTGACCCCTTCTATACCACCAAGGCGGCGGGCAGCGGCACAGGCCTGGGCCTCGCGGTGGCACAAAGCATCGTGGAAAACCACGGCGGATACATTACCGCCACCAGCGAGATTGACAAAGGCAGCACATTCGCGGTATATCTGCCGGTGTGCAGGGCGATTCCGTCGCCTGAGCCTGAACTCGCCGAACTTGGCGATACGGTGCAATCAGCGCGTCTGCTGCTGGTGGACGACCAACAGCACGCGCTTAAGCTGGTCAAAGAATGGCTGACCAAGCGTGGGTATCAGGTGGTGGCCACCAATGATCCGCGCCGCGCGCTGCAATTTGTGATGGAGGCGCCACAGCGCTACGACGCGGTCATCACCGACTATATCATGCCTGAGCTCAAGGGCACCGAGCTGGCGGCGCGCATCAAGAAGATCCGCGAGGATTTGCCGGTGCTGCTGATCACCGGTCTTGCGCAGGACGCGACCGAGAACCCGCAAAGCGCGCAGTATGTGGATGTGATTTTGGCCAAGCCGATCAACTTCCGCGAGTTGACGCACTATCTGCGCGAGGTGCTGACGCACCGGGCGTGAGGGAGAGGGGGAAACATATGGGAAAGCGCATCAAGGTGGCAATACTGGTGTTGGCCATGTTCGCGCTGGCAGGCTGCGGCCAGACCAAGCTGCGAGAACCAACTGTGTCCACATACCCACGCGAGGCGATCGAATTCATCGCGCCGGCGGGCAGCGGGGGCGGGTATGATCTGACCATCCGCGCGGTGGCCAAGTGTCTTCAACAGGCCGGTCTGCTGGCCGTGCCTGGGGATATCACCAACATCCCGGGTGGCGGCGGCGGCGTGGCGCTGTCGTATCTGGCGCAAAAGATCGGGGATGACTCGGTGGTGGCGGTGTATTCGCCGCCGTTGCTGCTCATCCACCTCAATGGCTCCACAGAGCTGAACTATCGCGACAACACCACGCCCATTGCGCGGCTGATGACCGACTGCGGCTGCTTTGTGGTGCGCAAGGATTCGCCCTTTCAGAGTATCAACGATGTGATGGACGCGCTCAAGGCCGACCCGACCTCGGTGATACTGGGCGGGACGTCATCCTATGGATCGATGGATCACGTGCAATTTCTAAAGATTGCGCAGGCTGCCGGTGTGCAAGACTTGGAGAAGATTCCATACAAGAGTTTTCAGAATGGCGCGGCGTTCGCACAGCTGTTGGGCGGGAAGGTGGATCTGGTGTCCACTGGGATCTCGGACGCGACCTCGCTGCTGGAAACCAGCGAAACGCGCGTGCTGGCTATCACAGCAGCTGAGCGCATCCAGAGCGGCCGGAGCGCGCAGATCCCCACCTGCATGGAGGAAGGCATTCCCGCCACATTCATCAACTGGCGCGGGCTGTTCGGCCCGAAGGATATGTCTGTGGAGGCGCGGGCTTTTTGGGATAGGACAATCCGCGAAATGGTCAAGACCCCGCAATGGGCGCAGATGTGCAGCGAGTATGGCTGGAAGAATGCATACGCCAACGCGGAGGAATTTTCGGTGTTTCTGGACGAAATGGACGCGGAGTATGCGCAACTGTTGGACCGGCTCAACCTGCCGCATAGATAATGCGCAAAAGGGGAGGACGTATGCTCAACCACATGCTGACCGCCAAGGAGGCGCGCTGGACCTACCGCAACCAACTGGCCAAGCAATGGGGGCGCACCATTGTATCGGTGACGCTGTGCGTGCCGCTGGGGTATCGAAGCGATCCGGCATACCAGAACCTGCCCGAGCGCGCCGCCGACGCGCTGGCGCAGATACTGGTGCAGCGCGGGCATGGCACCCGGCGTTTGCTGGGACTGGATGGCGCGGATGGCAGCTGCGCGATGTTGGGCGTCGAGGGAAACGCGGAGGACATCAAGCGTTGTTGCGCCGCGTGGGAGCAGACGCTGCCCGGCGGCCGCACGTTGGATATCGACGTGATGGACAAGGCAGGGCGGCAGATTGACCGTGAATCGCTGGGCATGCCCTCGCGCCGCTGCTATCTATGCAACCTGCCGTCGAGCGTGTGCATTCGAGAGCGATCTCACGACGCGCAGGCACTGGAGGCCGCGGTGCAACGGTTGCTGGGGGAACTAGAAGAGGCGCTGAGATAAAGAAAAGCCCCCGCGAAGGGGCTTGTCTATATCCTTAGTCCTTTTTTACGGTAATCACCACATGCCTGTTGGGATCCTCTCCCTCGCTGTGCGTGGTGACCTGCGGGTGATTTTGCAGTGCCGAGTGCAGGATGCGGCGCTCGTAGGGATTCATGGGCTCCAGCGCGACCTTGCGGCCGGTCTTGACTGCGCGGGTGGCCATGCGGGCAGCCAGGCGTTGTAGTGAATCCTCGCGCTTGGCGCGGTAGTTTTCGGTATCTAACGTCACGCGCAGGTAGTCGGGCTGGTTCTTGTTGACCTGTAGGCTGGTCAGGTATTGCAGCGCGTCCAGCGTTTCGCCGCGGCGGCCGATCAGGATGCCCAGCGTATCGCCCAGCATCTGCACGAACAGGTTGCCCTCGGGATCGGCCTGCACATCGACAACCACAGGCACGTTCATCAGGCGGGTCAGTTCCAGCAAGAACTGCTGTGCGCGCCCGGCGGGCGTAGCAGCGTCATGCACGGGGGGCTCGGCTCCCTCGACCAGCGGAATGGGTTGGAAGGCGGGGCCTTCGCTGCGCGGGCGCTCGACATGCGGACGCTGCGGGCGCTCGGGCTTGTCATGGTGCGGCTTCTTGTGCTCAGTGCGCTCGCGGCGCTCGACAGGCTTGTCTGCGCGCGCGGGTTTGGGCGCGGGCTGCTGCGGCTTCTGCGCCGGTTGCGGCCGCTGCTGCGGCGCTTTCTCGGCGGCCTCGTTGCGTGCGGTGTAGTCGTCTAGCGACAGGGAACCGAGCAGCGACAACGCGTCGTCGTCGCCATCCCTGGTGGTTAGATAGACCTTGGCGCTGCGGCTGCCGAACAGACCCAACAGGCCCTTCGCGCCCTCTTCAGCGACCTCTACCTTGACATCCGAAATCGTCAGACCGAGTACGCGCAGGCCCTCGCTGATGGCTTCCTCGGTGGTTTTTCCGGTAAACTCATGTCTAGCCATTATTTTCCAACCTCCCCAGCCACGGTGGTCTTGCTATCCTGCCAGGCAAAATAGCGAGTGAAGGCGATCTGCTGCACGGTGGCCACGACGTTGGAGGTCACCCAGTAGAGCGCGAACGCGGACGAATAGCTCATACAGAAGAACAGCGACATGAACGGCATCATCATCATCATGGTGCGGTTGGTGCTGGCGGTGGCGTCGGTCTGCGCGCCGGGCTGCTGCATCAGTTTCTGCGAATAGAACTGCGTTACGGCGGCCAGGACGGGCAGGATGAAGTAGCCATTCATGTGGACAAACACGGAGAACTTGAAGAGGAAGGCGTTGACCTCCTGCCAGCCGGGCACGGCCTGGAGGAAGGTGGCGTAGTTGGGCGCAGCCTGGATGGTGGCCGGAATGGCCGCGATGAACGCGTCGAACGCGGCCTTGTCCGCAAAGGAGAGCAGCGCGCTCTGTGGCAATGTGCCGGCGTTGACCAGGGTCTGGCTGACGCTGGTCCACAGGTTCATGTCGGTGATGACCTTCAGCGCATTGGCATCGGGCATGATCGACGCGGCGAACGAGTCGGGCATCCACAGATTTTTGATCCACAGGAAGGGCTCGATAACTGGCACCTGGCCGTGAATCATCTGCAAATACTGCGAGATCAGCTCGTTGTTGGCCACCGAGCGCATCGCGGAGAACATCGCGAACAGGATCGGCATGGTCAGCAGCATCGGCAGGCAGCCGCCCAGCATGCTCACACCGTTCTTTTTGTAGAGCTCCTGCGTTTTCTGGTTGAGCTTCTCGGGGTCTTTGCCATATTTTTTCTTGATCTCTTCGATCTGCGGTGCGAGCAGCGACTGCTTGCGCATCGAGCGACGGCTCTTGAGATCCAGCGGCGTGAGCACCAGCTTGACTAGGATGGTAAACAGGATGATGGCCACGCCATAGTTATGCACGAGGTTGTTGTAGATGAAGCTGATAATCGAAATCAGGAAGTTACAAAGGGCTGTCCACATACAAGGGCTTCCTCCTTCACGTTCGGCAACGCATGCGCGGGGGGATCAGGGCACCGGATCATAGCCGCCCGCGTGAAACGGGTGGCATTTTAAGATGCGGCGCACCGCCAGGTAACTGCCTTTGAGCGCGCCATGTTTGTGCACGGCCTCTAAAGCATAGGCCGAGCAGGTAGGCGTGAACCGGCAGGACGGGGGAAACATCGGGCTGATGGCACCCTGATAGAAGCGGATCAGCTTGATGAGGATGCGCTTCATACCGTTGCCTCCAGAAACAGTCCGTGCTTGCCCAATAGATACTTGAGGGACTTGTCCAACTGGACGAAAGGCGCGGTGGCGGCGCTTTCGCGCGCGACCACGACATACTTGCCCGGGCGCAGGACGGGCATGAGCGCGCGGAAGCTCTCGCGCAGGCGACGTTTGGTGCGGTTGCGCACCACGGCGTTGCCTACCTTTTTGCTGATCGAGAAGCCGACTTCCAGCCTGGGTGCGCGCACATAGAGCAGCACCAATTCCCGGCAGCCGATGGACTTGCCGCGCCGGTACACATACTGAAACTGACCGTTCTTTTTCAGGCTAAACTTCCTGTTCACGTCAACGCCTCTTTGCGCTCTGCCTCTACATGCAAAAAGCCCGTGCTACAGCACAAACGTGGACGGAGAACCGTCCGAGATCGTCAGGCCGAGCCGGGCCGCAGGGCAAGCCGTGCAGCTTAGACAGTGAGCGACGCACGACCGCGACGACGGCGGGCGGCGAGCACACGGCGGCCGTTCTTGGTCTTCATGCGCTGGCGGAAGCCATGTACCTTGTTGCGCTGGCGTTTCTTCGGCTGATAGGTTCTGAACATAGGGGCACTCTCCTTCTAACTGTGGGGTGTTTGTTATGCCGCAACGCCGATTCTCGGCGCGGGATAGCGATAAGCTTTTATATTATACAGGCGGCATCAGGGCATGTCAAGTTTTTAATGAAACCCATCCCAATAGCCGGCCTTGCGCGGATAGCTCTCCGGCGGCAGCGGGACAAAGGCGGCGCGCCTGCTGCTCTGGTCGGCGACCACATCGCATAGCTGCCATGCGCCGTCCAGCCACACCAGGTTCCAGGCGTGCTCGTTATTGGTCTTGGGGTTGATGCCGTAGACGTGCTGGCAGGGGATGCCCACCGCGCGGCAGCAGATCGCGATGAACGCGGCGTAGTCGGAGCAAATGCCCGGCGCGCTTGTGGGCGGCAGGAAGTCCTGCGGCACCGGGATCTTCGTGTACTGAATGGCCGACGCGAACGAGCGGTCATACTTCGCGTGCCTGTAGAGCCAGTCGCGGATGCGCGCAAATCTTTCGGTGTCGGTGGCAGCGCCCTCGCACAGTTGCCGCGCGAAAGCTGCCAGCTCCGGCGTCGCCGCCACCTCGGTATGCAAACCGGACAGCAACGCCAGCTCCTGATCTGTGGGCGGCGTCACCTCGGGCAGGCTCTCCATGTAGACCGTGCGCACGGCGATGTCCTGCGGGCCGACCTCGTCGATGGACACGTCGTACAGTCCCGGTCCGAGCGTCAGCAGCATCGCGTGCCATTGTCCATCGTTGGGCAACAGCAGTTGGTGCTTTTGTTCGCCGTTCTGGATGACCAGCATCAGGTGGCCGTCGCCCTGTGCGGCGGCGTGGATATAGCCGAAGCGTGCGCAGCTCGGGTCGATAGCATAGGCAGGCTGCTGCGCGGCGGCGATGGGCCGCACGTCACGCTGCGCGATAAACCCAACCGCGCCCTCGGGCAGCAGCACCGGCACAAACTTGGCCGCGTCTTTGTCGCCCTGGTATGTCTCAGGCATGGGCGCGATGGCTAGCAGGTCACCGGTCTTGAGTCGGACGCGCACCGCTGTGCCGCCTTGCGGTTTGGCACGCACCGGCGCGAGGTTATTCTGCACGCACACATATTGTTCCACCGGCGCGACTGGCAGGAACACCGGCGCTGCGATGGGGGAGCGCATGGCGGCATAGGGCGCCGGATCGTCGGCCAGCGCGGCGGGCGAACACAGCAGCGCAAGTAGCAATATGCAAAAAAGACGTTTCATCATTTGAGCACCACGCAATCCGTGCCCAGCTGGTCGGCTAGCGCCTCGAGCAGCTTGGCATTGGCATGCACCCACAGCTCGCGCGGTGCGCGCAGCGTCACCTTTTTGTCGGCGATGAAGAACAGCACCGGTGTATCGCCGGGGAAAGCAGTCAGCAGCGGCGTGATCAGCTCCATCACGTCACGTCGCGGCATTTTCAGATACAGCTTCTTTTCCGCCGGTTCCGGCTCGGGCGCGCGCGTGGCGGTGGCGGACAGCGGTTCTGCGGCGTCGAGCAGCAGTTTGGGCGGCTCGTCCTCGCGCAGCGACAGCTTGCCGGACAGCATCAGCAGCGCGTCCTCGTGCAACAGCGACATGTACTTCTCGTACACGCGCGGGAACACCAGCGACTCGATCTGCCCGGTCAGATCCTCCAGCGTCACAAAGGCCATCAGGTTGCCGGTCTTGGTGGCCTTGGTATGCATCTCGGTGAGGATGCCGCCCATGCGCACCGGCTGGCCGTCGTAGGCCAGCATAGCCTCGGGGTTGTGCGACAGTTCCTCGAGGAACGAGGTGGTGATCTCGACCTTCTCCAGCACGCCGCGATATTCGTCCAGCGGGTGGCCGCTTAAGTAGATGCCGGTCACCTCGCGCTCCATCGCCAGCTTGGCCTTGGGCGTGTGCGGCGGCAGATCGGGCAGCGGCGGCGGCGCGGCGCCGGTCATGCCGCTCTCGAACAGCGACAGCTGGCCGGCGATGTTCTTTTTGCGCGTTTGCCCCGCGCCGTCGAGGATGCGCTCGTATACCGCCAGCATCTGCGAGCGCAGCGCGCCGGTGCTGTCCAGCGCGCCCGCCTTGATCAGACTCTCGACGACGCGCTTGTTGACTTGGTTGGTATCGATACGCGCGCAGAAATTGTAGATGTCGGTGAAGGGGCCGCCGGTTTCGCGCTCGGACAC
>JAVBUY010000110.1:0-11341 GCA_031554855.1 Eubacteriales bacterium | reverse complement strand
CACGCGCAGCAGCCCCGGGTGCACGTCGGCGGCGGCGATGATGGCCAGCAGGAATAACTGGAAGCGCAGGTTCTTCTCCGGATGCTTGCCCGGCTCCAGCAGGTTTTTGCCTGCGTCTGTGCTCAGCGAATAGTTGTTGTGCTTGCCGCTGCCGCTGACGCCGTCAAACGGCTTCTCGTGCAGCAGCGCGGCCATATTGCGGCGCGCAGCCACTTTGCGCAGCATCATCTGCGTCAGCTGGTTCTGGTCGCAGGCCGCCACCGCATCGTCGAACACCACCGCCACCTCGTGCTGCGCGGGCGCAGCCTCGTTGTGCTGCGTCTTGGCGGCGACGCCCAGCTTCCATAGCTCCATATTCAGCTCGGCCATAAACCCGGACACGCGCTGACGGATCGCGGTGTAGTCTTGGTCGTTCATCTCCTGGCGCTTGGGCGGCATCGCGCCGAACAGCGTGCGGCCGGTGTACACTAGGTCGCGGCGGGCGCGGTATAGGTCGCGGTCGATCAGGAAATACTCCTGCTCCAAGCCGACGTTGGCGGTCACTTTGCGGCAGGCCTCATCGCCCAGGCATCGCAGCACCCGCACCGCCTGGTGTGACAGCGCTTCGCCCGCGCGCAGCAGCGGCGTGCGTGTATCCAACGCCTCGCCGGTGTAAGAGCAAAATGCCGTCGGGATGCACAGTGCGATGATGCCGTCGGGATCCTCGCGCAAAAAGGCGGGCGATGTGCAATCCCAGGCGGTGTAGCCGCGCGCTTCAAAGGTGGCGCGCAGTCCGC
This sequence comes from Eubacteriales bacterium, assembly GCA_031554855.1. Taxonomy (GTDB): domain Bacteria; phylum Bacillota; class Clostridia; order Christensenellales; family Aristaeellaceae; genus JAVBUY01. Next base: position 10,565 of record JAVBUY010000110.1, on the reverse strand, counting down.
CGGAAGGAAAGCTGGATGCGTCCGCCTCGCCGCGGATCAGCGCCTTGCCGGAGAACTCTAGCAGCGCGTTGCCGTGCTTGTGTGGCGCGATGAACGCCTCTTGCTTCTCTGCTGACTGGCCATTGAGCGGCTGGAACCAATGTGTATAGTGGGTCGCGCCACGCTCCACCGCCCATTCCTTCATCGCCGCCGCGATCACTTCGGCGGTGGCGGGGTCGAGCGCGATACCCTCGTCGATCGTGCGGTGCAGCGCCGCGTAGATATTCTGCGGCAGGCGAAGGCGCATCACATGGTCGGAAAACACGTTACTGCCAAAGGTCTCCGCTAGCATTTCCTGGCTCTTGTTCATCGTTTCACATCCTTCTATCGCGTGGCGCTCAGCGCCGTTCTAGTGTCTTTACCAATCCAGCATTCTGTGATATGATCGTAAAACAACGCACATCGGACACAGACGCGTGGTCGAGGAGGAGTCTATTTGTATCGCTACAATCAGCCGTCTCGCGGCGGCCGCTCCCGCAACTTTCAGACTATTTTGCAGCTTATCACGCTGCTGCTGTTCATCGCGACGGTGAGCCTGGGCTTTGCCTATTTCCGCACCGCACGCATCAATGCCAACACGCATACGGTGCTGGTCGCGCGCCTGCAAAACGAAGTATCCCAGGCCAAGACCAGCTCGGATCAGCTGACGGGCACCGGCGGCTCGAAGATCTCGTCGCTGATCGCCACGGTGCGCCAGCACGTATATGCCGCGCGCGTGCTCAATGAAATGTCCACCGGCATCTACGGCCCGGGCAATGTGCTCGTGCAGGATGCGCTGATCAATGACTGCATCACGGTGCTCAACTCGTGCGACCGGGGCGTGCAGACCGGTTCAGTGCTGACGGGCGTGTTTGCCGAGCTGCGGGTCGCCATCACCAAGCTATACGACGACTCTGCGCTGCTGCAATAAACGAGTCTTATTGTACCACAGAGTTTCAGCCCTGCACAATGGTAAAGGACGCATCTTGTACTGGCCCTACTTTGATTTTTTTGCAATAGATCGCGGAAGATTATGTCGATTGGTTCGGAGTCGAAAGCAGTCGAAAGCAAGCACAGCAGGCAGCTGCGGCGGCTGCAGCGCGACAACGCCAAGCAAAAAACCCTTCGCGAGATATCCAATAAATCAAAACGAGGACCTGTATTCTATGAGAAAAGCCGCGCGGCATATGCCACGCGGCTTTGCAAAACTCTATTTCTTCGTGGTCTTTTTCGCGGTGGTCTTGCCCATCTTCTTCTTGGCCGGGCCCTTCTTCATGCCGGCCTGCTTGGGCTTGGCTGCCTTGCGGGTGGCCGCGGGCTTGGCCTTGGGCGCGGGCTGACCGCCGCCGAGCAAGCCGCCCAGCAGATCGCCCACCAGGTCACCGGCGCCGCCACCCTGGTTGTTGCCGCCGCCCAGCACGCTGCCCAGCAGATCGCCCACCAGGTCGCTGCCGCCGGATTTCTTCGCGCCGGACTGGGCGGTATTGCCGCCGCCCAGCACGCTGCCCAGCAGGTCACCGACGATGTTGCCAGCGCCACCCTGGCCATTGCCATTGCCGCCCAGCACGCTGCCGATGATATCGCCGACATCCATGCCGTCGCCCTTGACATCCTTCGCGCCCAGCAGCGAGCCCGCGATGCCCACGATGTCCAGTCCGCCGGACTTGCCATTGCCGCCGCCCAGCACGCCCTGCAGCATTTCGCCGACATTGCCCAGCTGATCGCCCTTGACCATGCCCAGCAGTTGCGGGATCATGCTCGCCAGGCCGCTGCTTTGGCCGTTGTCGTTGCCCAGTGCACCCAGCAGGCTGCCCATGAGGCCGTCATCATGCTTCTGCGCTTGTTTGGTGACCAGCTTCTTCGCGTCCTCCTGCTTGTCGCCCTCGACCAGGGGCAGCACATACTGCAACAGTTCCTGAAAATTCATATCCATGGGACACACTTCCTCTCTTGTAGGGGAGCGAACGATCACTCCCAACATCTGGCATGATGGTATCACATTTCAATCATTGCGTCCATAGGATTGTGTCGAATCTTAGCCTTTTTCCTTCTCGCTGAGCACCGCGCCGATGAGACCGGCGAACAGCGGATGCGGCTGATCGGGACGCGACTTGAACTCGGGATGGTAGATCACACCCTCATAGAAAGGATGATCGGCGATCTCGATGGCCTCGATATAGCCATGCTTCTCTTCCACGGCGGGGAAGCTGACGCCGCCCTCGACGATGCGCGACGCATAGCCCGGATTGATCTCGTAGCGGTTGCCATGGCGCTCGCTGACTTGCTCCGCGCCGTATAGCTGCGCCAGGCGGCTGCCCTTGGCCAAGCGCACATCCTGCGCGCCGTTGCGTGAACCGTCGCGCGTCCTGGCCAGCGCCACGCGCTCTTCGGGCACATACACCACCGGATGCGCGGTGCCAGGCGCCGCCTCCGCCGAGCTCGCGCCGGAGACGCCCGCCAGATTGCGCGCCGCCTCCACCACGGTCTGCTGCATGCCATAGCCGATCGCCAGGTACGGAATCCGCTTTTCGCGCGCGAACTGCGCGGCAACGATCATGCCCTCCGCGCCGCGCTTGCCGTAGCCGCCGGGCACGACGATCGCGTCCACGCCGCCTAAGATGCGGTTCACATTTTCCGGCGTGATGTCGGCGGACTGCGTCCACTGGATATCCACCGCCACATAGTGCGCGATGCCCGCGTGTGTCAGCGCCTCGACCACACTCAGGTACGCATCGTGCAGCTCCACATACTTGCCCACCAGCGCGACGCGTAGGCGGCGCTTAGGGTGCAGGAAGCGCGACACAATGGTTTCCCATTCCTTCAGTTCAGGTTTTTTCTGTTCCAGGTGCAGCGTCTGGCTGACCGCGTTGGCCAGCCCCTCGCGCTCCAAGAGCAGCGGCACTTCATATAGCGTTTCCGCGTCGCGGTTCTGCACCACGTGGCCCGCCTTGACGTTACAGAACAGCGCTATTTTTTCTTTCACTTCCTGGGTGATCTCCTTCTCCGTGCGGCAGACCAGCACATCCGGCTGGATACCGATGGAGCGCAGCTGCATCACCGAGTGCTGCGTGGGCTTGGTCTTGATCTCACCGGCCGCTGCGATATAGGGCAGCAGCGTCACGTGGATAAAGCAGCAGTTCTCGCCGCCCACTTCCCAGCGCAGCTGGCGGATGGCCTCCAGGAACGGCGCGCCTTCCATGTCGCCTACCGTGCCGCCGATCTCGACGATGGCGATGTCCGCGCCCGCGTTGCTGGCAGCGGTCTGGATGCGCTCTTTGATCTCATTGGTGACATGCGGAATGACCTGCACCGTGCCGCCACGGTATTCACCGGCCAGCTCGCGGCGCATGATGGTGGCGTGCAGCTTGCCGGTGGTCACGCTGGCCTCGCCGCGCAGCGAAATGCCGGTGAAGCGCTCGTAGTGCCCCAGGTCGAGGTCGGCGGCGATGCCGTCATCAGTGATGAAGGATTCGCCGTGCTGCAACGGACTGAGCAAGCCAGGGTCCATATTCAGATAAGGATCCATTTTCTGCATCGACACTTTCCATCCGCGTGCCTTCATCAGCCGCCCTAGCGAAGATGCCGTAATACCCTTGCCCAGAGAAGAAACCACACCGCCCGTGACAAAAACGTACTTCATCCTTCCACCCTCTTTCCGCGCTCAATAGCAAAAAAACAACAAAGTTTATTGTACGTCCGCGCGGCGGGCATGTCAAGCGTCTATGTACAGTTTTTTGTGCGTTTTCCGCAATTTCTAGCGGTTTCGCCAATCCAGCACCACAATCGGCTGTATACCGCCGATGGTAGCGGCGTTGACATCCAATGCATAGATCGGCGTCACGCCTTGCGCACCGGCCAGTGTCAGGAAATCCTCCAGCGGCGCCAGTTCTTGATAGCACACCACCTCGGTGCGATAGTGCATGGGGATGACCAGGCGTGGCTTGATGCGGCGCACCACCGCCCAAGCCTCCGCCGGATCCAGCGTGTAGACGCCCCCGACTGGCAGCATCAGCACATCGACCTCGCCCAGGCTCTCCAGCAGCGCCTGGTCGGGCATGTGCCCAAGGTCGCCCGCGTGGCAGACATGCAGCCCGTCTGCACGGATGCGCATCAGCAGGTTCTTGCCGCGCTTTGCGCCCTGGGCGTCATCGTGGCAGCAGTCGAAGGCGTCGATGGCCACGCCGGACACCACGGTCTCGCCCTCGCAATCCACCAGCACCGGGTTGCCCGCCACCATGGCCGCGTTGTTATGGTCGTGATGGCCGTGGCTGATGGTGACGATGTCGGCCACCGGCCTGGGCATCGGATAGCCAACCGTGTGATCATACGGGTCGGTCACCAGGCGCACGCCGGACTCGGTTTCCAGGTAAAAACAAGCGTGCCCCAAACTGCGAATCTTCATCTAGATGCCTCCTTGTCCTCCTGTCGTGCCGCCAGATACTGCGCCAGCAGCACCCCGCAGGCATACAACCCATCGTACATGTGCTCGCGCATGCGGATCGCGGCCTCTGCCCGCACATGATCCGCCCAGGCCCATGCCCGCGCGTCCTCGCCAGACAGCGCCTGCCATGCCGAGCGGATCATGCGCCGCGCGTCGGGCGTGTCAGCCTGTTCGCAGGGCTGGCGCAGCAGTCCATCGCACAGTGAGCGCAGCGCCAGCGGCGCGGCGACCGGCAGTTTGTCCCGCCAGCGCGCGGCAAGCGCCCGCGCATACGCGTCATCCGGCGCGTCCAGCCAGGTCAGATCATCGCGCTGCCACACACGAAAACCCAAGTCCCGCAGCGCATTCAGCGGTTTTTCGGGCAGCGCGTGTCGGCCTGCGTCGCTGACCAGCAGCGCGTCGGGCGCGTCCGCCCAACGCACAAAGCCACGCGCATCGCCCAATGCTTCGCGCGCCAGCGCATGCAGTCTCTTCCCCTCATTGCCGCGCATCAGCGCCCTCCCCCTCCGCGCACCAGCGAAGATCCAGCGCATTGCGTGTGGCAAACTGCCCGCCCACGTGCAGCGCGTACCGCAGCGAAATCTCCCCGCCGCGTTCGTCCGCACGCCATCGCGCGTCATCGGTCTCGATGTGCATGGGCAGTGCCCCGTGTGGCGTTTCGTAGTCAAACGCGTGGTTTTCCCCCGCGCGGAACAGCATATCCATCGCCATCTCGCCGCGCCGCGTCACGCGCACAGTCTCGCCGGTCGCCTGCACGCGCACACGGGTGCCGTCGTCGTCCTCGTAGACCAACGTCCGCCCATCCGGTGTTTCGGTCAGCGTGCCCTGCGTCTTGACCGTCCCGTGCCGCTGCTCACCCTCCGCGTCGGTCTGGGCATCCTCGATGGTGATCCACACTCGTCGCTCCACGCGCATCCCCTCGCTTTATGCTTCAGTATACCAAAAAAGCAGGCGCGCCGCAAACGCACCTGCCCTGGTTTCTCTCGCTTATACGCTCAATCTGCCGCCCTCGGTATCGATGATGCGCAGGATGTTGACCTCGCGCTGCTCGATCGCGTCGATGTACACCAAGTAGTAGTTGCCCGACCATGCGCCGCCGAACTCGTAGCATAGCTTCTCGCCGGTATCCAGTGGGATGACGCATAGCCGCACGCGGTCGATCGACAGCCGGTCGCTGACCAGTTCAGCGGCCTCCTCCTGCGTGATGACCGAAGCGGTCGTTGTCCGCGGGTGATGGTTCATCAGGTAATTGTTGGCCTCCAGCCCCACCACCGCGCCGGTGTCCATGCGCACCTGCACCTTGATCAGATCGGGATACAGCAGCACGCCGTCCTGCACCGCCGCGAAGTTCACCACGCACAGCCCCTCGTATGTCTGCCAGTAGTTGGGCTCCATGTGGCCAAAGCCCTTCTCGGTCAGAAACTCATACGCCTTGACCGCACATTGACCCGCGTCCAGCCCCTGCCCATAGGCAGCCATCTCCGGCATGATCCACAGGATCTTGCCGCCCTGCTCGGTCACCTGCACATTGAGCACACCGTCAGTGGTATCCACCGCCACGCCAAAGGCGGGGATGATACCCTGCGTCCGCACGCCCGCCGACACCTGGCGCACGCGCTGCTTGCCGACAAACTCGGTGGCGATGGCCATCGCCTGCTCCTGGGTAATGCTCTCCAGGCCAGCCAGCGCCAGCGGCGCGCCGTTGTGTCGTCCGTCGGAGAACGGCCCATCGTACACCAGCGACGGATACTCGATGCCGTTGGTCTTGCCGGTCACCTGCTCGATGGGCGGCGGCTGCTCGATGCTGTCCGTCCAGAAGATGCGCTCGGCCTCGCCCAGTGCCTTGCCGGTCACGATATCGTTCTCCACGCTGCGCAGCTGCTGGTTGAGCTGCGCGCAATTGGCCAGCATGCCCTCTAGCTGCGTGAGGTCCTGGTTGGACAGCGGTCTGCCTTGCGTGATGTTCTGCGACAGCACCCCGGCGTAGTCGCCCAACTGATTGACGAACTTGATCGTGCCCGCCACCGCCTCATGGCGAAGCGGCAGCTGCGACAAATTGTCCTGCGCGTCCTCGGCCTGTCGCACGATGTCGCCCAGCAGCTTCTCGCCCTGCGTCGCGCCCGCCGACACCAGCAGCTTGCTCAGCCGGGTCTCGATGTCCGATAGCGTAGACAACACCTCCAGCATCGCGCGCTGCTGCTGTGATGCCACCTGCGTGCGCAGCGCGCGCACGGTGCGCATTTGCTGCGCGCTATGGATCCCCAGCGCAAGCACCACCGCCATCAGCACCCCCGGCACAGCCCACCGGCGCACCCATGCCCGCTTGTCCATCCCTCTCACCTCATACCGCGAAGTTGTGCTTGCCGATCGCCAGGCGGATCTCCCGCGACCAGATCCAGTCGCTGGTCGCTGTTTGCGGGTTGTAGTAGTAGATGCATCCGCCGGTCGGATCCCAGCCGTTCATCGCATCGCGCGCGGCGCGCATCGACTCCTTGTCGGGTTCCAGGTTGATCTGTCCGTCGGCGACACAATCGAATGCGCCTGCCTGGTAGACCACCCCGGCGATGGTATTGGGGAACGACGAGCTGCGCACGCGATTCAATACCACCGCACCCACTGCCACCTTGCCGGTGTAGGGTTCACCGCGCGCCTCGCCGTGGATCACACGCGCCAAGAGTCGCACCTCGCTGTCGTTAAAGCCGCTAGTCGCCACCGATGCCTGACTCGCGCCCGACAGCTGAATGCCCAGCGCAGCGGCGGTGCTGTCGCCGACCACGCCGTCGGCCTTCAGCCCATTCTTGCGCTGAAAAGCCACCACCGACGTATACGTGCTCTGCCCATAGATGCCGTCCACCGCACCGGTGTAATAGCCCCATTGCTTGAGCTTGCGCTGGATGGCGATCACGTTGTCGCCACGGTCGCCCCAGCCAATCGCGATCGCCGCCTGCGCGAGCTGCGCACCCACCAGCGCCGCCAGCAGCACCGCCAGCACGATATTCCGCAGCCATTGCTTGCGCCGCGCATGGATTCCTGTTTGCATAGTTCGCCCTCCGTCAATGGTTCGTTAGGATGCCCTGAATCCAGGTCACCAGCGTCGATTCAAACCGCACCTCCGGCGCCGCCGCGCCGCTTGCGGGCACCGCCGCTTGCTCGGTGGCCGTGCAGTCGGCCTGCGGCAGACACAGCGTCGGATACATCACGCACCACCAGTTGCGCCCGGCGCCATCGCCCAACACCACGCGCAGCGCGGTATACGTGCCTGCGGGCACGCGTACGCCGTCGTATTCGCGCGTGGGGAATTCATATAACCCGAAGGTAGCCGTCGCGCCGCCGGAAAAGCCCTGCGCTTCGGCCGCACGCCGTGCCTCTTCCTCGATCGCGCCCAGGTTGTCGCGCACAGCGTTGCACGCGGCGTCAAAGTTTTCCGCCGCCAGCGCGTGGCCGAATGTCTCCAGCAACGCATCGCGCACGCACAGCTTCACGCGCTGATCCTCTTCGCGATCGCTGTGGGCGATCACATGCAGGCGGATCATGTCTCCCTGCCAGACCACCGGTGTCGCAGCGCTGATGCGCTGCGTCGCCAGCGCCGCCAGCGTGCTCCCCAATAAAATTGCCGCACAAAAAAGGCGACCCCTGCGCATGCCATCTCTCCCTTACGAAGTGATGCATCTAGGGTCACCCAAATATGGCCTTTTATGCGGTTGCTAGCGATTCCGCAGCACAATTCCTTCCTGTGCGGTGGAGATCATCGCGCAGTTGCGGTAGCTGGCGCGCATCTTGTCCCACGCGGCGCGCGCCGTTTTGGCCACCGCAAAGATCCCGTACACCGCCGATCCGCTGCCGGTCATCTGCGCATGGATCGCGCCCAGCGCACGCAGACGCGCCAGCGCCTCGCCGATCTCGGGTCGCAGAGACACCGCCACCGGCTCCAGTACGTTGCCCATGCTGTGCGCCAGCGCAGCCAGGTCGCCCTGCGCCAGTGCTGCAGCCGCTGCGTCGTTGTCCGGCCGAACCGCCGGATCCACTGCGTCCAGCCGGAACGTGCCGAACACATCGCGGGTAGAGAGCCCGCGGCACGGCTGCACCGACACCAGCCAGATCGGCCGCGCGATGTTCAGCGGCGTCAGTTGCTCGCCCACGCCGGTGGCGCGTGCCAGTCCGCCGCGCACGCAGAACGGCACGTCTGCGCCGAGGGTCAGACCGATGCGCTCCAGTGCATCCATCCCCAGCCCCAACCCCCACAGCGCGTTGAGGCCCACCAGCACACCGGCGGCGTCGGCGCTGCCGCCGCCCATGCCCGCGCCGATCGGGATGCGCTTCTCCAGCGTGATCGCCGCGCCGCGCGAAATGCCCGCGTGCTGCGCAAGCGCTCTGGCCGCGCGCAGCACCAGGTTATCTTCATTGGGGCGCATGCGCACGCCGCGTCCGATGGTCAACGACAGCTCGTCAGCCTCGCCCAACAGCAGCGTATCGGCCAGCGTCACGGTTTGCATCAGCATGTCCAGCTCGTGGTAGCCGTCCGCCCGCTTGCCCAATATGTCCAGCGTCCAATTGATTTTCGCGCGTGCCGCCACTTCGATCATGCAGACTTCCTCTTTTCGTATGGTCTGCCTCTATTATACAGTAAGCCCGTCCATACGGAAAGCAAAACAAAAGCGGACAACCATGCGTTGCCCGCCCTGTTATCTTGATCGCCTGGAAGCGCCCTATCGCCTGGAGGCGTATGGTGTCATACGCTGACATCGCGAGAGGGTGCTTATAGACGATCGTCTTTATTCCACGCTATCCCCGCGCTGATAAATCAGTATCGCCTTATCCGGCCGCAGCTGTTCCAGCCCTGGGTTCATGCGGACCAGGCACGCCTCGTCCACGCGGTAGCGCCTCGCCACATCCCACAGCGTCTCGCCGGGCTGCGCGTAATAGAGCACCACGCCGCCGTCTTGTGTCTCGCCGGAGACCTGCTCGGCGTCGGTCACCATGTCCACCGGCTTGGTCTGGGTGGCCATGCCGGTCAGTTGCATCACATAGCGCACCTCCACGCGATCGGAGGTGATGCCCACCGCATCGACCTCCAGCGGTGCCATGCTCACCAGCGTACCCTCCGGCAGGCTGACCGGGAAAGTGATCGCGAACGGCTCCTCGCGCTGCACGCTGGTCGGGTTGGCCGAGTCCTGCGGCAGGTAGAGTATGGTGATGGTCAGCACGCCCTCGACGGTTACGCGGCCGCCGATGCGCTCGTACGACGCGATGGTCGGGTGCACGAACGCCGCCAGCACCGTACCCACCGACGCGCTGCTCTCGGGCATCTGAATCATCTGCTTGCCCGATTCGCGCGCCACCGCGTACACATCCTGCGTGTGCAGCGGCATGGTCTGCTTGGTCAGCGCCACGTCCGGCCCGCTCAGCGTATAGGCGTCGGAGAGCAAGGTCTGCGTCTCCTGCTGCGTGGCGTTGACCATCATGCCCAGCACCACCTCGGCGCGCAGCACGCGGCGTCCCTCGCCTGCCTCCATCGAATTGACCATCACGTCGCGCACCACCGGCACCGCGCGCAGCGTTTGCCCGCTTAATCCGCGGATATCCACTGGCTGCTCAAACTCGATGGTGTGGTGCGTGACCACCAGCGGCAACTCCGGCAGATCGGTGGCGTGGTATACGTCCAGCAGCACCGTGCCGGTGATGGTCGCGCGGCCCTCGCCACCCACCACGTCGTCGATTTGCGGCTTGGCGTTGGCGTAGAGCGTCTCGGTCACGCCCAGCGCGGCGGGGATCTCATACTCTTCGCGCAGCAGCGCTTCGCCCTGCCCCTCGCCCACCGTGCGGCTCAGCGTCACACTGCGCGAACTGGTGCGCAGCTCGGGCAGACCCGCCAGATCGCGCACCACGGCGATCGGCGCGCAGCTCATCACCTGCCCATTGAGCCCGACCACCGCGCGCAGCAGCAAGCGACCGCCGCTGGACTGTGCGCGCGCCTCCACTACCTCGCCGAGCAGGTTGGCCTGCATGCGCGGCGACACGCCGGGCATCTCCATCTGGTGCGAAAAGTCGCAGGCCGCCTCCAGCGTCTGCACGCGGGTTGGGTCGCCCTGCGTATACAGCACATGAA
>JAVBUY010000116.1:0-4737 GCA_031554855.1 Eubacteriales bacterium | reverse complement strand
GAAAGCCGACGTTTGAACCGCGCGGATGTATGGTTGGGCGCGCAGGCATAGGCGCCGCATGGGTCGCATGCTATACTAAGCCCAAGTAACGCGGGAGGAGCGGTTCACATGTTGGATTTTATCATCAACAACCTACCCATCATCCTGTGCCTGCTGGCGGGCATGGCACTGATCGTGCTGGAGGTGTTTTTGCCCGGCTTCGGTGTGCCCGGCATCTCGGGCATTGTGTTGCTGCTGACGGCGATCGGCATCACGATGTACAATTACGGCGGGGTGGCCGCGCTGGGCATGACCATCGTCATCATCGCGGTGCTGGCGGTGGTGGTATCCGTATCGCTCAAGTCGGCGTCGCACGGCGCGCTGTCACGCTCGCCGCTGGTGCTCAAGGACACCGAGGACACCGACGGCAAACTGCTCTCCGCCGAGGACATGCAGTTGTTCCTGGACAAGACCGGCAAATCGCAGACCGTGCTGCGCCCGGTGGGCATTGCGGAATTCGACGGCGTCCGGCTCAATGTGGTCACCGAGGGCGACTACATCGAGATCAATGAAGCGGTGCGCATCGTCCGCGTAGAGGGCAGTCGGATCGTGGTGCGCAAGGCGTAAGCCTTGATCATACAGGACTTTGATACACTAGAAGGAGGGTTTTCATATGCCGGAGCTTGGATTTATTCTGTTGGTCGTCATCGTCATTGTTGCCGTGTTTGTGTTCCTCACCTTTGTGCCGCTGGGGCTGTGGATCTCCGCGCTGGCCTCTGGCGTGCATGTGTCGATCGGCGCGCTGATGGGCATGCGCATTCGCCGCGTTGCGCCCGCGCGCATCGTGCACCCGATGATCAAGGCCACCAAGGCCGGTCTGCACGTCAACATGGGCAAGCTGGAAGCGCACTACCTGGCGGGCGGCAACGTCGATCGCGTGATCAACGCGCTGATCGCCGCGCAGGGCGCGAACATCGACCTGGAATTTGAAAAAGCGCGCGCCATCGACCTGGCCGGTCGCGACGTGCTGCAAGCTGTGCAGATGAGCGTTAACCCGAAGGTCATCGAGACCCCGGTGGTCGCCGCCATCGCCAAGGATGGCATCGAGCTGCGCGCCAAGGCGCGTGTGACCGTGCGCACCAACATCGAGCGCCTGGTCGGCGGCGCCGGTGAGGAAACCGTCATCGCCCGCGTCGGCGAGGGCATCGTCACCACCGTCGGTTCGGCGGAGACGCACAAGTCGGTGCTGGAGAACCCCGACCTGATCAGCCGCACCGTGCTCAGCAAGGGCCTGGATGCTGGTACCGCGTTCGAGATTCTGTCCATCGACATCGCCGACGTCGATGTGGGCCGCAACATTGGCGCGCAGTTGCAGATGGATCAGGCCGAGGCCGACCGCCGCATCGCGCAGGCCAAGGCGGAAGAGCGCCGCGCGATGGCCGTCGCGCACGAGCAGGAGATGAAGGCGCACACCCAGGAGATGCGCGCCAAGGTGGTCGAGTCCGAGGCCGAAGTGCCCAAGGCGATGGCCGCCGCGCTGCGTGAGGGCAAGCTGGGCGTGCTGGATTACTATCAGATGCAGAACACCATCGCCGACACCGCGATGCGCGACGGCATCGCGCAAGCCAGCAAGGCCGATACCGTGCCCGGCGAGCAGCACGACAAGTCCAAGAAGTAACGTGAACCAAGCGCTGCCCGGGAGAACACCTCCCGGGCGCGACCTGTGAGAGAGGAGGTGCGGCGCAAGTGGAAGGACTGATTCTTGTCGCCATTGTGTGGGGCATCTTTTCGGCGATCACCAAGGCAGCCAAGAAGGCGCAGGGTGGTGCGACGCCGCCCGCCCGCCCATCGGCACCGTCGCCGGATCGCACCGAGAAGCCCTGGCAGCAGATGATGGGCGGCTCGTTCGGCAATCTGCTCGAGCAACTGGAAAAGCTGGAGAAAAACCTGACCGAAGTGCCGCAGACCAACGCGCCGAAGGTCTATCATCCGCAGCCGGTGAGGCCGGTGGCACAGCCTGCCGCACGGCCTGCCCCGCTTGTCTCGCGGCTTCGTACCGACATGGACGACTATGTGTCGGGCGAGGGCGCGGCCAGCCGCGAGGGATTCGACGATTGCCACGAGCCGATGCTGACCGGACCCAAGGCGCAAAGCGAACCAGCCTATGCGTCGGCTGTGCCGGGGTTTTCGATGAAATTTGACCAGGATGCGTTGATGCAGGGCGTGGTGTACGCGGAGATTCTCGCGCGCCGCACGCCGCGCCGGAGGGTCTTGCGATGAACGAGCGCCCCATTCCGGTGGTCATCGCCGACGATGAGCCGGGCATGCGCGACGTGATGAAGAAGATCCTGGCGCGCACCGAGGGCTTTGCGCTGATGGGCGAGGCCGACAATGGCCGCGCGCTGCTCGAGCTAGTGGAGCAGCACCGGCCGCGCGTGGTCTTTCTGGATGTCGAGATGCCAGAGATGACCGGCGTGGAGTGTGCGCGCGCCATCCAGGACACCGACCCGACCATCATGCTGATCTTTGCCACCGCGCACGATCGGTACATGGCCGACGCCTTTGAGGTGTACGCGTTCGATTACCTGGTCAAGCCCTTTAAGCTCGAGCGCGTCACCCAGACGCTGGAGCGCGCGCGGGACATGGCCCGCGGACACATGGAGCCGCCCGCGGCAGTGCGCCTGCCCGCGCGGGAAGTGGCGCGCGGCAGCGACAGCGGCCGCATGATGCTGCACCACCGCGAGGGCGTGCAGTTCCTCAATTTGGAGGAAATTCTGCTGGTGCAGCGCGAGGATCGCGCCACCGTGCTCTACACCACCGGCGGCGGGCGCTATGTGACCAGCGACGCGCTCGGCGAGGTAGAGGCGCGGCTCGATCCGGACATGTTCTTTCGCTGCCACAAGAGCTACATCATCAACCTGCGCCACCTGGACAACATCACGCCGTATGGCCGCTGGACGTACATCGCGCGGTTGCGGGGCACGCAGCACGACGCGCTGATCACCCACGAAAAGTATGAGGAGCTGGAGAAACGGTTCTCCTGATCGCGTACTCGCACAAAATACATGCCGCATTTTGTGCGGCGACAAGGCTTGCGCCGTGACTCGCTTTGCTTGTGGCGGCAGGCGCGTTTCCCTGGCGCAAAACGCCCCGTCCGACAGGCAAAGCGATCGATGCAATGGGATATGAAGGGGGCCCTGGGCCTGCGCATGCATCCCCGCAGAGAAAAGTCGCCTTTGTTGATGCCCTGAACCCTCTCGGCTGCTGGCCGGGAGGGCTTCTTTTGGCCTTTTGCAGAATAACGGTCTGTTTTACTTGCGAAAAAAATATCATGCTGGTATACTACAATGTGAGATTCCATAGGCAGCCGGAGCCAATTGGCCGGCGGAATGGAGGGCTCCATATGGCATACCATCATGTATCCGATGCAGTGGTGCGGCGCATGCCGGGCTACTATCGTCATCTGCGCGATCTGGAGAAGCTGGGCGTCAAGCGCATTTCTTCGCAGGAGCTGAGCGAGCGCATGGGCCTCACCGCTTCGCAAATCCGCCAGGATCTGAATTGCTTCGGCGGATTCGGGCAGCAGGGTTATGGATACAATGTACAAGAGCTGAAGATGCGCGTGGGCGAGATCTTGGGCCTCAATCGCGCATACCATACGATCATCGTCGGCGCGGGCAACATCGGCCGCGCGGTGGCGCACTACGACTCGTTCCGCCGCGAAGGCTTCGCGTTGCAGGCGATCTTTGATGTATCGCCCACACTGGTCGGCGTGGATGTGCAGAACATCCTGGTGCAGCCCATGGAGCACCTGGAGAGCTGGATCGCCGAGCATGCGGTGGACATCGCCGTGCTGGCGGTGCCCGCCGAGGCCGCGCAGCAAGTATTCGACCGCCTGGTTGCCGCCGGTGTGCGCGCGGTGTGGAACTTCGCGCCAGTGGACCTGTCCGCGCAGGATGTGCTGGTCAACAATGTGCATCTGACCGACAGCCTCTACACGCTGACCTTCCATATGCGGGAAAAACAGCTGTAATTTCGCAGAGCAAAGGGGAGCAGACCCGTGTCCAATTATCAAAGGCCGGTGACGCGCAGCGCACACCCGCAAAACCGTGGGGACGCTGAGCGGGACTATGACGCGTATTACGAGCAACCGCCCCGGCGTCCGGGAAACGGCGGAGGCCGCAGGAAGCGCACGCCGCTGTGGACCATCCCGATCATCACGGTGTGCGTGCTGCTCATCGCGGTGTTCGGCTGGTGGGTGCAGCGCCAGCACATCAATTATCGCAAGTTCCTGGCAGTGCGCGCGCAGGTGAACCAGAGCACCTTCTACCCCGGGACGGTGGTGGACGGCGTGGACCTGGGCGGCAAGACCATGGAGGAAGCCAAGGCGATGATCCAGGCGCAGCTCGCCAAGCAGAGCGAGCAGTTCGCCATCACGATCCACTACGGCGATCAAAACTGGCGCATCACTTCGCAGGAACTGCCGGTGGGCGCGGACAGCGACTATATCCTGCGCCGCGCGTACGCGATCGGCCGCAGCGGCAGCCTGCAACAGCGGTATGGGCAGGTGCTGTCGCTGGCTAAGTATGGCCTGCAACTGACCGCCGACTGGGGCTATGACCAGGCGCAGGTGCGCGCACTGGTCGATATGGTGGCCGAGCGCGTGGATCAGCCGCCGGTGGACGCCAAGCTGACCGCCTTTAACCCCAACACCAAGGAATTCGTGTTCGTGCCCGAGCAGGACGGCATGCTGCTGGA
>JAVBUY010000024.1:0-16597 GCA_031554855.1 Eubacteriales bacterium | reverse complement strand
GGCCAGAGAGATATTGCCCTTGCCTTGCGCCGTGCTCTCGGACAGCAGCACCGGCTCGCCGCGCAGGAACATGTCAAACTCGCTGGTGGCGGTATACCATTTCAGGGTGTAGTCCTGATAAGGCACTTGCACACCTTTGCGCGGGATGCTGACATAGGCGTTGACGTCGAATGCACCGGGCTCGACGCCGGATTGCAGCGTAACCAGACCA
Organism: Eubacteriales bacterium; assembly: GCA_031554855.1. Classification (GTDB taxonomy): domain Bacteria; phylum Bacillota; class Clostridia; order Christensenellales; family Aristaeellaceae; genus JAVBUY01. Next base: position 16,386 of record JAVBUY010000024.1, on the reverse strand, counting down.
TTGAGCTGGTCTTTTTCATCCTGCGCAAAACTGGTGGTCATCGAGGAAAAGTCAAACTGGCTGTCCTTCTTGCCGGGCGTGAGCGCGGCGGACATCGAGCTGGATTCGACAACCGTGACCCGATACGGCTTCGCGGAAGTGGGGCCATAGTTGTACTTGAACATCTTGTTGCCGGTGGCCTTCGAGGGGGACAGGCCATAGATATCCTCGGAGTTGCCAGCGATTACCCAGTCGGTCTCGCCATCGTGGGCGTAGACCGGCGCATCGTACTCATCCAGCAGCTGCGAATAGTCTACGAACAGATCCCCGATGGGATAATGATCTTCCAGCGGAACGCCGGGCAGGCTGCGCAGGCCCACCTTGATGTCACCGCCCAGGCTTTGCGTGCCGTTGGTGTGATAGAGGGTGGCGAGCGTGTAATCCTCGCCCTCCGTGGACGCGTAGATCGTGTTGGCTAGCGTGCGCTGGAAGCCTTCCTTCATCTTCATCCGGATGAAGCGGCGGCCGGCGACCTTGATCGTATCCACATCCAGGTTGCCGCTGGCGTAGGTTATACCATAGAGGCTGCACGAAGGCGCATCCACCAGGAAGAAGTCGTCGGTCAGTTCAATATAGACTGCCTCGGAAATGCCCCATGGGGCGCGCAAAGCCGAACCACTATACCCGTACTTCGGATATGTGAAAATGACGCTTCTTTGTCCGCGTTCGTTTAGCTTCTCGTTAGCAGTCTGCCCATATATCTCCGGGTCGGCGGTGATATTGATGTTAAACAACGGACTGGCGGACGCGCCCTGGAAGATCGTATCCCACTGAGGCGGCGTCATGGCAGGCTTGTTGGGGTAGGAGGTAGCGATGTTTTTTAGCACCGCCTGGCGCTCGGTCTGGAAGCAAACCTGCGGCGGATAGATGTAAGGCAAGCTTGCGGAATACACAATCGTCCGGCCGCTGATCGGCTTGGGCTGGGTATGCTCCTTGCCGCTCTCACAGCAGTTGTTCCAGTAGAAATCGCCGTGCAGTTGCAGCGTCATGTGGTAATAATCCGGCGTAATCTTCAGCTTTTCGCCGGTGAGCGGATTTTTGTCGTACATCTTCATCATGATGTCTTTCATCAGATAAAGCTTCGTATCGGTGTTGTTGGGCACCCAGGGGCCACCGTCGCTCAGATGGCCGCTGTCAAAGTCGCCGTCGTAGCGCATCGACAGCGCGGTGAAGTACTCCCCTTCGTTCAGCGGGAGTTGGATGACGGTGTCGCCGGTCAGTTCCGGAAGGGTATAGGTAACGTCGGTGCGCTGGTTGGTGGAATAGGTGAATACCCAATTCGACAGCGCCTTCATCGCGGTGAATTGACCGGTCAGGAAGCTGAGGCCCTGCTCTTCGGTCAGCCCCTGCAACTTGGGCGTGTCAATGACCTTCTGGCGATAGGCGCCATTGATCTTTGTCCAGAAGTTCACGACCGGGTTTTCCAGGATATCCATGGCCTGGCCGACCATGCTGATGTTCAGGTAAATATTTCCGGCTTTCAGCTCGCCCTGCCCATCCAGAATGGTCGGGTTTTGCGAGATGGTGCCGCTAGACTGCTCCGATCCGACGGTGGGGCAAATGGTATCCACCAGCACCCACCAGGAGAACTTGTTCGAATAGCTGCCGTCGCCCATCGGGTTCTCGGGCGTGATGTCCACCATGCGGGGATCGTCGTAATCGACATAGTACTTGCCCTGCACCGTGTCGTAGCGCTTGACCGGCTCGCCGTTGGCGTGCGTAGTCGCGACGCGGTACGTGATTCTGGTGTAGTGACTGGATCCGTTGCCGCCGGTCACACTAGTTACCGAGCTGTTATGCCAGCCCTCGCCTATGCCCGAGCCGGCGCCATAGCCATACTCCATGCCCATCTGGCTCCAGCGCACCACGATTTTGGCTACCGGGTTGCTAGGCGTGGCTTGGGAGAATGTCGCCTTGGCAGGGGTGCCGATGACCGCAGTGCTGTAGTACGCGTTGATCGCCGCGATCTCGCTGGCGGAGACGCTATAGGTCTGCCCGTTATGCAGCGTATAGGTCATGCTTTCCATTTCGTTCTTGAGGCCATGCATATAGGCAAGACTCGCGTTGTTTACATGCTTGTTATAATCCAAGAAGGTCATGTCCAGCACTTGGATCTCGAACGGATATTCGAAGGTCTGCGTACAGGCGCCGTCGCCGATGCGAAGATATTCGATGTTGCCGGGGGATCCTGGCGCGCCAGGGCCCGGATTGATTTTGCCCGACGCAAATCGCCAGTCGTTGGTATCGCTGGTGTAGTCTTCGTTGCGATGAATCGAGCCGATGACCACATTGCGGTTGGAGCCATTGTCATTGTGGCGCGGCACATAGTAGCTGTGGTAGGTGAAGTTTTCGCCGAGCTGTAATACTTCCACGCGCGGGCTGTCGTGCTGCAGCGCCTGCGCCGTGGGCGTAGCCGTGCCCGAAGGGATGCGATACATCAGCTCGCTCTTAGACGCCGATTGATATACTGTGCGGTCGGAATAGCTGCCGGTCAGCGGATCTTCCATGTCCAGCAGTTCCCAGCCCATGCGGCCGCCGTAGCGCGGCTCTTTGGGGGTCACCAATTTGGCCGGATCGCCGTTGTTGAACAGGCGGGTGCCGGTCGGCGGGGTGGCGACATAATAGGGGCCTTTGCCGTCGTTGTCGTCCTGCATCTCGCCAAAGACCCAGCCGTCCCACATCTTATAAAAATCGGACGTTTTCTCGTTTGACGTGTTGTTGCTCACCAGCTTATTGAGCACGGTGGGCGCGATTCTGGGGTCGGGGGTATACAGCTTCACCCCAACGATTTCCATCAGCGGCGTGCCTTCCTTGTGTACAGCGGGAATATTGTACATCAGCGTAGGCGAACGCGGGGTCATGCTGGTGTGGTAATATTGGCTCTGCTCTACCGTGCTGCCCAGCGCGAGGCCAAAGCTCATGAGCATGAAGTCCTGCATGTTCGGCTGGTTAAAGGTATAGATGGCGTTGGTGACCACCGCCTGTGCGGTCTGCTCGGTGTAGTTGGCCGGGGAAATGTCGGTCTCAAAGTGCTGGATCTGGCTGTCGATCACACCGGCGGTCAGCACGGTGTTCAGCTTCGCGGCCTGCGGCAGTGAATATTCACGGATGGACAGGTTGCTGGCGGGCAGCACACCTTGGTCGATCCATTGCGCGCACTGCGCGTCGGTCAACTCGAGGTTCTTCATGGGGAAGTCGATCTTCAGCACGCCCTGCACGCCGTCCTTCAGGCGGATGGCCAGCGTGTTTGCGTCTAGCGACAGCACCTCTTTGATATTGAGGTCCGGGCCAGGAATCGCCGCCCACGCGGTGCCGTAGGCCAGCTTGTTGATCACCAGCACGATGTCCTTGGTCGCCTTGTTGGGGCGCACGGTGTACGTCATGGTGAACTTCGCGTCGGTGGTGCCGTCGGTCAGCGAATACGCCGTGGCATCAGACGGCATCTTGGTGAAATCAAGGGTAAGCGAGCCCAGCGATTCGCCGAACGGGTAATCCTTGAACTGCGCGGTGATCACCAAATCACCGTTGACAGCCGAAAAAGCCTGATCCCAGGCTAAGAAGGTTGTCCCATAGGGAACGGTGTCTTTCAGTTTTTTGCCGTCGGGCAAAAGATACTGATCATTGGACAGATCCGGCGCTGCCGCATCCGAGCCTTGCAGCACCGTCTCTTCCTTTAGCGTAATATACTCGTCCGCGACCGGTTGGCGCCCAACATACTTCGCCATCCGGAAAGTAACCTGATGGGTCGGCAAAGTGACCGGGTCCGAATAATACGTCCCCGAATCATCCGCCAGCGCGGTGATGGGCATGGAATTGACCACCATCAAGATGACCAGGATCATTGCCAGCATCGAAGATACACGCTTTTTCATTGTTTTGACTCTCCATTTCCCCATAAACAAATTGGTGGGTGCAGGTTTTATTCCATCTGAACGCGCAAATTTCCTGCCAGTTTGTGGCATGGTCTCGCTTTTGTCTTTCGGGCGTTGGAAGGGTAGCGCGCTTCCCGAAAGACTGCCTTCCTCATCACGCGGTGGCGGCCTCCGCCGTTGTCACTTTCAGACGCCATTGGCAATGGACGTTGTCCTCGTTGACCTCAAAGCTATATTCCATTTCGGTTGCGCCATCGATATCCTGCCAGGTCTCGCCGTTGCCGCACTGCCATTGCAGTTCGATATCCTGGCCCTCGAACCCGGTCAGCGTGGCCTGTAGCACGCGGATCACCTGCGCGGGCGCTTCCTCGGCTTGCCCGTCGCCCTCGTCGGCAACACCGGCCACCGAGGACATCGCGATCGATACCGACCGCTGCACAGGCGGCGCGCTGTCCTGGGTCTCGGCTCCGACCGGCTGCTGGCCCTCGGCAATGGGCTCCTGGACGGGTTCTTCGGTGGGTTGCTCGTCGGCGACCGTCTGCGCCAGGTCGAGGTCGCCGAAGCTTACTTCTTCGCGCGCATCGCCATAGATGGCATACACATCGTATGAGCCGTCCGGCAGATCGCGCAAGAATGCTTCTGAAATCACATAGTCGCCTTCCTGATCGGTCTCGTCCTCATGAAAGGTGAAGGTTTTGCCGCTGCCGGTCATCTCATGATAGAGATCCAGTTCGCTTTCGCCATCCAGTAAGGGGCGGACTTCTTTCAAACCGATGGCCGCGATCCGACAAGTATTGAATGCTTCATTATATTCCGACGCGGACAGGGTGTAGCGCACCTTGATGCCTTCCGCGAGGCCCTGCTGCCATTGCGCGAACCACTCGGCGTCGATCTGGCCTTCCAGGAAGAAGCTCGGCATATCCTCGACCACACCGGCAACCGCCTCATCGACGACTTCCTCGGGTGCTTCCTCGACAGCTTCTTCAGGCTGCTCCGGCTCATCCTCCAGCTCGTCATCAGGTTCGTCCTCGGGCTCGTCCTCGGGCTCGTCTTCCGGCTCATCCTCGGGCTCGTCTTCCGGTTCGTCCTCGGGCTCGTCTTCCGGCTCATCCTCGGGCTCCTCTTCCGGCTCATCCTCCGGCTCGTCCTCGGGTTCGTCTTCCGGCTCGTCCTCGGGCTCGTCTTCCGGCTCGTCCTCGGGCTCGTCTTCCGATACATCCGCCGGTTGCGTCTCGTCCTCGGCCAGCGCAACAGCAGCGTTGCCCAGGTGTGCGGAGAAGTGCGGCAGAATTGCGTCGCCGCCCGAAAGGAAGATCGTTATCGTCATCAGCATCGCCAAGATTTTGCGCATTGTGATTCCTCGCTTTGGTGTAGATTCTTTTCCGTAGCAGATTGCCACCAGAACATTCCATTCCGTGGCTTGATCATTATAAGGTCTGGAAAAATAAAATGGAATCCATTTTTGTAATATTTATCAGGTTTAAGAATTGAATATTAATCAATACTTTCGTCATTTTTAATTGGAAATTGACGGAAAATATCTTTATTTATTGCGTTTTTTAGATCGCGTTAAATATTACGACTTCTTAATAAATGCATGATGTTTTATTTTTATTGATGCGTTTCGCATATATATGCGATATTCGAAATGGAAAAAAGCGCGAATTCTCCTCCCTTTTCTGGCAAAAAAACACCTTCCAACGATCCGTCGCTCGTTGGAAGGTGTTTGCGCTCGCTTTTCGCCTTACCAGGAATACTTCAGCCGCGGGTTTCTGGCCGCCGCCACCTCATCCGGTCTGCCGATCGCCGCGTGGTGCGGCGCACTGTGCAGGCTGTCCGGCTCGGCTGTCGCTTTGTCATAGATGCGCCGCAGCACTGCCGCCGCCTCGTCTAGCGTTTCGCGCGTCTCGGTCTCGGTGGGCTCGAACATCAGCGCCTCATGCACGATCAGCGGGAAGTACATGGTCGGCGGGTGCATGCCTTCGTCCAGCATGGCCTTGGCGATGTCCATCGCACTGACGCCGCAGCGTTGCTTGAGCACGTCTATAGAACAGACAAACTCATGCATGCAGGGCACATCGTACGCTGGCGGGAAAAAGCCGGAGATTTGCTTCATAAGATAGTTGGCGTTGAGCACCGCATGCTGCGCGGCCTCCGGGATGCCCGCCGCGCCGAGCGTGTAGAGATACGTCAGCGCACGTACCACCACCGAGAAGTTTCCGTAGAACATCTTCACCTTGCCCACGCTGTGCGGCAGATTGCCGTCCAGCGCGTACACGCCATCGCGCTCGGTCACGCGCGGGCTGGGCAGATAGTCCGCCAGGAACGCCTTGCAGCCGGTCGGCCCGCTGCCCGGGCCGCCGCCGCCATGCGGGGTGGAGAACGTTTTGTGCAGGTTCAGATGGATCACATCAAAGCCCATATCGCCCGGGCGTGTGATGCCCATGATGGCATTCAGGTTCGCGCCATCGTAGTAGCACAGGCCGCCCGCATCGTGCACGATGCGCGTGATCTGCTCGATGTTCGGGTCGAACAGACCGAGCGTATTCGGGTTGGTCAGCATCAGGCCGAAAGTATCCGGCCCGACCGCCGCCTTCAGCGCGTCCAAATCCACGCCGCCGTCAGCGTTGGATGGGACCGACACGACGGTCGCGCCCACCATCGCCGCGCTGGCCGGATTGGTGCCGTGCGCGCTGTCGGGCACAATGATCTTGGTGCGGGCGGTGTCGCCGCGCGCCTGGTGGTACGCTTGCATCAGCAGCAGCCCGGTCCACTCGCCGTGCGCGCCCGCCGCAGGCTGGAAGGTCATCGCATCCATGCCGGTGATCTCGCACAGCAGCTTCTCGGATTCGCTCAGCACTTCCAAACAGCCCTGCACGGTATGCGCGGGTTGCAGCGGGTGCACATCGGCAAAGCCGGGCAGCGCTGCGGCGGTCTCATTGACGCGCGGATTGTACTTCATCGTGCACGAGCCCAGCGGATAGAAGCCGTTGTTCACGCCAAAGGCGCGGCGCTCCAGCGCGCTGTAGTGGCGGCTGACCTCCACCTCGGAAAGCTCCGGCAGGCGCGGCGCTGTCTGGCGCACAAGGCTGGCGGGCAGCTTCACCTTGGCGGGGAGATCGGGCAAGCGGCGCATGCCGCGCCCTGCCACACTCTTTTCAAACAATAGTTGCATGCTCATGCGCACACCTCCTTGACAACCGCAGCCACTTGATCGATCTGTGCCTGGTCGTTCATCTCGGTGGCGCACCACAGGATGTCGCCATTCTCTAGCGGCAGACCGCCCAGGATGCCCTTTTGCTCCAGCGCGGTCAGCACCTTGTCCACCGGCACGGGGCAGGTGGTGACAAACTCATGGAAGAACGGCGCGGCGTACTTCAGCGACACGCCCTCGATCGCGCACAGCACATCGGCCAACGCATGCGCGTTGTCCATGCTCTGTTGGGCAGCGGCGGCCACACCCTGCGGCCCCATCGCCGCTAGGTACACCGACGCGGTCATCGCGCACAGCGCCTGGTTGGAGCAGATATTGCTCGAGGCTTTCTCACGGCGGATGTGCTGCTCGCGCGCTTGCAGTGTCAGCACGAACGCGCGGCGGCCGTCGTGGTCGGTGGTCTCGCCCACGATGCGGCCGGGTAGGCGGCGCACCATCGCAGCCTTGGCCGCCATGAAGCCCACGGTCGGCCCGCCGAACGCCATCGGCAGCCCCAGCGGCTGTCCGTCGCCCACCGCGATGTCCGCACCGCAGTCGGCAGGCGTCTTGAGCAGCGCCGCCGCCAGCGGGTTGACGCTCATCACAAACTTGCCGCCCGCCGTGTGGATCGCCTCGCCCAGCGTGTCGGCATCCTCCAGCATGCCGTAGAAGTTGGGCTGCTGGATCAGCAAACACGCGTCGGTGTCCCCCGCCAGCGCTTTGAGCGCGGCCAGGTCGGTCACGCCGTTGGGCGCGGGCACCAACACCACCTCGGCGCCCACGGCGCGGCAGTAGGTGCGCACCACGTCGATGACCTGCGGATGCACCGCCGCGCTAACCAGCGCGCGCGTGCGCCCGCGCTCACGGCACATCGCCATCGCCTCTCCGGCGGCAGTCGCGCCGTCGTAAACCGAGGCATTGCTGGCGTCCATGCCGGTCAGTTCGCAGATCATGGTCTGAAACTCAAAGATCGCCTGCAACACGCCTTGGCTGATCTCGGCCTGGTAAGGCGTGTATGCGGTCAGGAAGGTCTCCTTGCCCGTCACTGTGCCCACGATGCTGGGGATGAAGTGACGATAGCTGCCCACGCCGCGAAACACTGCGGGAAACACGGTGTTGCTCGTCGCCATCGCGCGCATGCGGGTCAACACCTCATGCTCGCTCATGCCCTGGGGCAAGTTCAGCGGTCGCTTCAGTCGCACCGCCTCGGGCACGCAGCGATGCAGGTCAGCCAGGGATTTTGCGCCAATGGACTGAAGCATCGCGGCGCGGTCGGCATCTGTGGCCGGCACATAGCTCGCCATGCTCAGCCCTCCTTCGCGATGTTCTCGTACGCGTCGGCGTCGATCAGTTGGTCGGTGTCGCTGGTGTTTGAAAGGCGTACCAGCCACGCGTTGTACGCGTCGTTGTTGATGAGCGCAGGGTCATCGATGACGGTCTGATTGACCTCTACCACTGTGCCGGACACCGGCGCATAGACATCGGACACCGCCTTGACCGACTCGACATCGGCAAAGCTCTCGCCGCGCTTGAGCACATCGCCGACCTGCGGCAGATTGACAAACACCAGATCGCCCAGCTCGTGCTGCGCGTGATCGGTCAGGCCGATGCGCACGGTGTCGTCCTCCAGGCGCTCCATCCACTCGTGGGACGGGGTGTATTTGAGGTTCTTGGGAATGTTCATGGGAAGTCCTCCTTTGTTATGTCAACAGTATTATTTCGCTCGTTTGTAGAATGGCATCTTCACGACCTCGGCCTCGATACGGCGGCCGCGCACATCGACCTCCACCTGCGTGCCGAGTTCGTTGTAAGGAATATCCAGCATGGCCATTGCCACCGCATAGCCCAGGTGCGGCACCAGCGTGCCCGAGGTGGTGATGCCCACCTGCTTGTCGCCAACGAACACAGGGCATTGCTCGCGCACGATGCCTCGTCCGGTGATCTTCAGCCCCGCGCGCTTTCGGGTGGGTTCACCCTTGGCCAGCAGTGCGTCACGACCTATGAAATCCTTCTCTGTCTTGACGAAGAAGCCCAGTCCGGCCTCCATCGGCGTGATCTCCGCCGACAGCTCGTGGCCATAGAGCGGCATCGAAGCCTCCAGCCGCAGCGTGTCGCGCGCGCCCAGGCCACAGGGAATCAGACCGTCGGCCTCGCCTTCCCTCAACAGCGCGTTCCACAGCTTCACCGCGTCGTCCGGCGCGCAGTAAAGCTCCACGCCGTCCTCCCCGGTATAGCCGGTGCGCGACACGATGCACCGGACGCCCGCCACATCGGCTTCGGGCACGAAGGTGTAGTTCTTCTCGGGCAGCGGCCCCGTCATCAACCGGCGCACGATATCCATCGCCTTGGGGCCTTGCAGCGCGACCTGTGCGGTGTCGTCGGAGATGTCGGTGACCGTGGTGCCATCGAGCACGTGCGCCTGCATCCAGGCCACGTCCTTCTCGCGGTTGCTGGCGTTGAGCACCACCAGGTAGTGCTCCGCGCCGTAGCGGTATACCAGGATGTCGTCCACCACGCCGCCCCGCTCGTCGCACAGCATCGCATACTTCACCTGGCCGTCCACCATGCCCGACAGGTCGTTGGTGCACAGGCGTTGCAGCGTCATGAGCGCGGTGCGCCCGCGTACGTCGGCCTCGCCCATGTGCGATACATCGAATAGCCCGGCCTGATTTCGCACCGCCTGGTGTTCGGCGATCACGCCCTTCTCATATTGCACCGGCAGCAGGTACCCCGCGAAGGGCACAATTTTTCCGCCGCACTGTACGTGCGCGTCATAGAGGGGTGTTTTGCGCTCCATGTCCGTTTCCTCCTGTAGGCGCGAGTCACGATGCCGCCCGCGCACATCTTCTTCCATTATACATGCTCGCGCCGCGCGGCACAATCGGGAGTTTCTTATCCCTGGTGATATGAAAAAACTGCTTGCCCTCACTGCATGACAACACACCGCTTCGTGTATCGGTGCGAAGCGAAGCAAGCGGCGGCTCCATCGCCCCACCCCTACCCCTGATAGTTGGTCTCCGACTCCAGATGCTCGTGCGCGTCCAGCCCGCACAGCTCCGGATCGGTCAGCATCATCGCGCGGCGAATCGAAAAGTAGCCGTACTTGTCGCGGATCTTGTCCATCGCGCCCTCCAGCGACGCCAGCCTCTGGTGGCGCGCGTCGTCGGCCAACAGCGAAGTCTGCGCATCGGCCTGTGCAGCCTCCAGGTCGCTGACGCTGATGCCCAGCGCGCGCACCGGCTTGTCCTGGCCCAGCTTGTAGTGCCGGTGGAACAGTGCGATGGCGGCCTGCGCCAGTTCTCCAGCCAACTGCGATGTACGCGGCAGCTTGGTCTGCCGCACGAACGACTCCATCGTATTGTCCCGCACCCAGATCTGCACCGTGCGTCCCGCCAGGTCCTGCTCTCGCAGGCGCGCAGCCACGCTCTCGGCCAGCTGGTAGAAGGTCACTTTCACGTCGTCTGCGGTGATCAAATCGCGCGGGGTGGTGCTGCTGTTGCCCACGCTCTTCACCTCGCCGCCGTGCCCGAAGCCCAGCACTGCCGCGTCCTCACTGCCGTTGGCAAAGCCGTGCAGCATCTCGCCCTGCTTGCCCAATAGCGCCGCCAGTGCATCCGGCGAGGTCGCTGCCAGTTGCCCGATGGTGCGGATGCCCAGCTCGGCCAGCTTGGCCGAGGTCGCACCGCCGCAATACAGCATGTCGCGCACGGACAGTGGCCACACGCGGCGACGGTAGTTTTCGCGGTCGATCACGGTGGTGGCGTCGGGCTTTTTCAGGTCGGAGCCCAGCTTGGCAAATACCTTGGTGAACGCCACGCCGATGGACACCGTGATGCCCAGCTCCTCGCGCACGCGGCGGCGAATCTCATCGGCCACGCGCGGGCCGTCATTCTGCGGGCAGCGGGTGATGTCCAGCCAGGCCTCGTCCAGGCCATAGGGCTCTACGCAGTCAGTGTATTCATAAAACAGTGTCCGCAGGCGGCGGCTCATCGCTACGTACGCCTCCATGCGCGGCGGCACCACCACCAGCCCGGGGCACTTTTGCCGCGCGGACCACAGCGTCTCGGCGGTGCGGATGCCGGTTGCCTTGGCCAGATCATTCTTGGCCAGCACGATCCCTCGCCGCGCCTCCACGTCGCCACCGACAATCATCGGCACGTCGCGCAGCTCGGGGTGCTCCAGCATCTCGCAGGAGGCATAGAAGCAGTTCGCGTCCACATGCAGAATCACGCGATCCACGCCGCCTCGCCTCCTTTGAATAGGAACTTTTGTTCTCTTTTAGTATAGCCAAAAAATCAAAAAATGCAAGGAAAGATTCCTTGCATTATGCTTGTTCCTCGAACATTTTGCGCGCGATGGCGTCCTTGATCACCACGAACTTGAACGCCGCCTTGGGATTGGCCGGTGCGACCGCGTACAGTTGCCCATCGACCATCACATCGAAGCAGATCATCGCCTCATAGGGAAACACCGGCGCGCTGCGGTTGTCCACCGTCCAGTCGATGGCCTTGCCGTCGCAGATGCCGGTCAGGCGCAGCGTGTCGTAGGTCAGCGTCGCGGTGATCTGCCCAACGGGGATGCGCTTGTTGTGCGGGCTGATGCGATAGAGTGTGCCCGGCTCGCTATAAGCGAAAGCATCCTCCAGCTGCCGGGTGTAATGCGCCAGCTCCCAGCGATACCAGCCGGTCGGCGTGTCAAAGGCCAGCGGCTTGCCGTCGCCCGGCGCGAGCAGGCCATATTCGTCCATGTGCGCGGTGAACCCGCAATGCGAGCAGGTCAGCGTACTGCCCTTGGCGGTGATCCCAAACTCGCGGCGACAGCGCGGGCAGAGGAACAGCGCCTTGTCCACACCCTCGGCGACGCGCGGCCGCTTGTCGGCGATGCGCGCCGTGCGCTGCCATTCGTAGTCGTCGAACGCCAGACCGTCCACCACCTGCCGGTAGATCTGCCGGTCACTCAGCCGCCCGACATCCTCTGCGCTTACCAGCACGCGGACGGTGGTCTCCATGCGGCTCTTGCGCAGCTTGGTCATGTTCCACTTCGGGAAGCCGATGTGCGCGCCCATCGTGCGCACGCCGACCACCGGCACCTTGAGCATGCGGATCAGCGCGGCGATGCTCGGATCAATGAACCCATTCTCGCCAATGAAGGAGCTCTGACCGGCGGGGAAGATCACCGGCACGTCGCCGCGCTGCACCACGCGCACAATGTTGCGCACCGACTGGATGTCGGACACGAACTGCTGCTTGGAGATGCAGCCCATCCAGCTAATCAGCCAGCGCAGCGCGGGCATCTTAAAATACAGCGCTGCTGCGACAAAATTCATTTTTTGCGGATACATCGCCACCGCGGCGATCAAGAAATCGATGTTGCAGATGTGATTGCACAGCACCAGATAGGGCGGTTTGATCTCCTGAATCTCGGTTTTGTCCACGGTCAGATGATAAAAGTGCCGTAAAAAGAAGCCGACCAGCTTGACCGCAATCCAGTAGACCACGCCGTTGGGTTTGCGCACCACCTGCGGGGACTGTTTGGTCATAGCGAACCTCCTCTTGCCATGAAACTGGCTCTATTGTACTGCAAGCGGGACCTTCTGACAACAAAAGAAAGGCGAGGGGTCAAAGCTCCCCGCCTTTCTGATCGTGAAAACCGCCCATCACTCGTAGATCTGCACCGGTTCGCTGGCGCGCAGCTCAATCGCACCGTCGATCAGCCATACGCCCAAAGTGTAGTCATACTTCCATTCAAACCGCTTATTGACCGTGCTCTTGATCGCGTCCGGCCCAAAGCCGTGCTCATCGCCGTACCAGATCATGCCCAGCTCGATCTCCATGCGGTAGTTGTTGGTCAGCATCAGCAGGGTGCAGCTGTTCCCGCCGCGCACATACGCCGAGCTCGCCAGCTCGTTGTTGCTGGTTCTGTATAGCTTTACCAGACAATCGTAGTTGCCCTCCTGCACGCGGACGTAGACCCGCGAGGTATTTATGCGCACGACATTGGTGCCCTCCGTACGCGCGGTTTCGGGGCGCTCGACCGCCGGATATTCTGGCAGCCTCGCCACCTTTTGCATGAGCTTGCCGTGGACGCCCGCCACTCGGCGCTCGTAGGATGCCCGATAATCGCCCAGCGCGCTTTTTTCATCCAGATCCGGCAGCGCCAACGCGTCCACCGCAAAGGTGACCTTCGTGTCGGTCTTACCGGCTTTCTTGGCGGTGGAGAATTGTTTGTACAGCGCCTGGGCCTCGGTGTCCATCGCGTCGCGCAGCGCGTGCTCCTCCAGCTGGGCGGCATCGCCCGCATACGCAGCCTTTATATAGGCGCTATCCGCCGCCGCAGTCAGCAGGCCGTCCACATCCGGCACCAGCACGGACAGCACGGCATCATGCGGTCCTCCCGACACATCCAGCCGCAGATCGCGCACCGGATGCGGAAACACACTCTGCGACAGCGCCGTCAGGAACGGCTTCTTCAGGAAGGAGCCCGCACTTTCCTTGGCCACCGCGGACAATCGCTTTCGCAGCACGTCATAGCCCTTGCTGCCATGCCAGGCAACCTTTGTCTTGCCGTCCTTGTCAGTGCTGACGTTGCCCTGGATGGTCATCTCCTCTTTGCCGGTGGCGACGCTTTGCATCGCGGCGGCCACCAGCTCCTTGCCCTCCAGCGTGCCGTAGGGGTTTTTCTCGCCGATGCCGGTATGCAGCAGCGGGAATGTCACGGTCAGCTTGATCGGCGTCACGCCCTTGGGCGTGGTGTCTTCGGCGGTGACGCCGAGGATCTCTGTGCCGGACAGAATTTCGCGCAGCCACGCATTTTCGGTCTTGTCCGCCAGGGCGGTTAACTGGCGCGTCACCTCCTGATGGGCAAATTCCATCGCCTGCTTTTGCTGTTCTGTGGGCATTTCGTCGGCCGCCGTCAGCGCGCCAAAGCCAACGCACGCCAGGCACAACACGCACAACAGAACAATTCCTTTCGCTCCATAGATCCCCTTCATCGCTCTTTCCCCTCTTTCTATGATCGTAACACAAAAAGCCGATTCCTGCGATCGGTCGGCGGATTGTATGTGGGCATCTCGCTTCCGTTAGGCCCTTTTCATGGCTCTATTGTACTGCAAGAGGGAGTTTCTGGCAACAAAGAAAAGCGGGGGAAACAATGTCCCCCGCTGCGTTGATCTATGGGCTGCTTTACGCCGCTATATCCCTTTTGGGGTAGACTGCCAGCGCGATGCCCATGCACCCCGCCACCAGCACGATCGCGATCGCCCAGGCGCCCAGCGGAATGCCCCCCTCCAGCAGCGTGCGGCGCGCATGGAACAGCCCGAACGGCGATATCCAGTCTAGCGCGGCCAGCGCGCTGTTGATGCTGGCGATCATCGTGGCCACAAAGGCGATCATCAGCACCGCCGAGGACAGCGCCGCCGCCTTTTCCGCGCGGCGAGCGATCGCCGCGATGGCCTGCCCCGCCGCAAAGAACACCAGCATCAACGCGAACAGCCCGATGGTGAGCTGGCATAGCGGCGCGGCGAATGCCGCCGCCGGTTTGTACATGCCGACCATGCCAAAGCTTGCCGCCCAGGTTACGAACGTCAGAATCGCCATCTGCGCGACCGCCGCCGCCGCCTTCACGCCCAGCAGGTAGCCGCGCGTGCGCGGTTTGACCAGCAGGAACTCGGCGGTCTTGTCGCGCTCCTCCTTGGCCAGAATGTTTGCGCCCAGCATCGCGGCATAAATGCCGCCGATGAGCATCACAAACGTGTAGAGCACGCCATAGAAACCCATCGCATCGCCCAGGTCGTACATGCCCACGCCGAAAAACGCGCGGATCGGCTTGGGATACAGCGCCAGCAGCGCCTCCACGCTGCCCATATCGGCGGTCAGCCCGCCGTATTTGCCCATACCGGCGGCGATCAGGAACACCATGCCGACCGACCAGAGGATCAGCGCTTTCATGCCGCTTTTCATTTCCCGCTTGAACAAATTCATCTATGTATCCTCCTACGCAGCCGCGTGGATGTCGCGCCGATCCGCCCAGATCAGCCCGCCGACTGCCATCAGCGCGATCAGCGCCAGTCCCAGCGCGAACGGCCCCGCATCATACCCGCCGTGCATCACCACATGCGTGGCATCAAAGTAGCGGAACGGTGTCAAATACCGCAGCTTCTCGTCCTGCAACAGCGTGGACACCATGCTGACGATATACAGCGCGAACACCGTGCCCATCGACACGGAAAACGGCGACTTGATGCGCACGAATGCGACCGCCACCAGGAAGCCCAGCGCCAGGAAGAACAGCTGTGTCCACAGAAGGCACAGCGTTACCTGCATATACGACGCCATGTTCAGCGGCTCGCCACCCTGCACCGACATGCCCATGCATACCGCCACCGCGATAAACACCACATTGGTGAAAACGATCAGCGTCAACGCGGCCAGTAGCTTATTGCCGTGGATCGCCAGGCGGGTCATCGGCTTGGCATAGAGGAAATCGGCGGTTTTTAGGCGCCGCTCGCGGCTGATCAGGCTGACGCCCAGCACCATCGCCTGTACCGCGCCGCACAGGTTCAAATAAAGAAACAGAAACCCATAGAAGCCGACGACGCTGCCGATAATCATCATGTCCATGCCCAGCAGCTTTTGTACCTCTGCGGGAAAGCCCTTGACCAAGTTGATCATCAGGCTCGCATCCTGCGAAAAGGCCGGATACAACATCAGAAAGACGAACAGACCGACCGCCAGCGAAATCGCCCAGGTCAGCGTGGTGCGCAGATGCGTCCTGAGCTCCTCAAGATAGACGTTCATGCGCGCTCCGCCTCCTTCTTGGGCGCGTCCTGCTCGTAGTAATGCATAAAGATTTCCTCCAGGTCGGGCTCGCTGACCTCCAGATTGGTCACATGCACCTGCGCTAGCGCGCGCAGCACGGGGTTCAGGTCGCCGCGCAGCAAGAAGGACACCTGCTTGCCGCCGTTCATCAGATCGGTCACGCCATCCAGCGCAAATGCCTGCGCATCAAACGCGCCGTCCATCTCGACCTTCACGCGCTTGCAGCTGTTGCTGCGCAGCTGCTCGATGGTCTGCACATCGACGATCTTGCCCTGTTTGATGATCGCGACGCGATGGCACAGACGCTGCACCTCGCTTAAGATATGCGAGGAGAATAGCACGGTCGCGCCGCGCTTGTTTTCGGCGGCGATCAGGTCAAAGAACGTGCGCTGCATCAGCGGGTCTAGGCCGCTGGTCGGCTCGTCCAGGATGATCAGCTTGGGTTCGTGGATCAGCCCCTGCACAA
>JAVBUY010000057.1:0-2844 GCA_031554855.1 Eubacteriales bacterium | reverse complement strand
CGGCCTCTGTATCGATGCCCAGCGCCGCAGATTGTTCTTTCGCCAGATCATAAGCCTTCATGTTCTTCCCCTCCCGCTATTTCAAAATGGATTTTCGATAGGCTTCGCTTTCCCAGCCCGCGAGAAACTGCATCGCGTGCTCGTCCATCGCCTGCGGCTTTTCGCCACGCGCGCGCAGCGTGACGTGGATGAACATCACCGCCGCCAAAATCTCCTGCTGCACATCGGTGAGCGTCAGGTAGACCTGTTGGTCGGGATAGAGCGTCATGGCCATGTCTCTCGCGAACGCATAGAAATCCTCCTGCGTCACGTCATATGCCTGCGCGATGCGCTGATTGATCTCGTCGTGCAGCCGCTGGCACTCGACGGCGCTATCGGCGGTGGTCACCAGACCGTGATTGACCATGAACACCGCCTGTGTATCCGGCGTGACCACCTTGGCCATCGCGTCGGCCAGCTCCTGGCCGGGGTTGATATACGGCACCACTGCGTACGCAATGCCCTGCATGATGGACGGCAGCTTGTCCACGCCACCCACCGAGCACAGCGCCAGGTTGGCGTACACGGGATGCGTGTGGATGACAAACCGCTTGAGCAGCGCATGGAACGATGCCTCCACCGACGGGCGCAACGCCTTATAGCCCTGCGCGACGGTCACATCCTTCAGCGTCGCGGTCTCAACTACCGCAAATCCGTCCTCCGGCGTGATCTGATTCAGGCGAAAGCCGCTGGCCTTGATGGCCATCAGGTCGCCGTCCTTCACAGATGTATTGCCGCCGCCGCCCTGCACGTAGTCCATGCGCGCACCGACCGCTTGCGACATCGCCGCAAACTCCTTGAGCAATTCCTGATTCATATGCGTCTCTCTCCTTTATTGCGGACAATAGGTCGTGACATCGAAGGAATCGCGCACACAGGCGCGCGCGGCGGGGATATCAGCCAGCTCGCCGGTCGCCAGCATCTGTGCCATCAGGTTGCCGATGGCGGTAGCCTCGGTCGGCCCAGCGATGACGATCTTTCCTGTGCGGTTGGCGGTCAATTGATTCAAGTAGGCCGCGTTGGCGCCGCCGCCCACGACGTGGATCGCGCCGTAGGTCTTGCCGGTCATGCGCTCCAGTTCCTCCACCGTGTGCCCATAGCACACCGCGAGACTGTTGTAGATCACCGCAGCCAGCTCCCCAGCGGTCTCAGGAATACGCTGGGCGCTCTCAGCGCAGGCCAGCTTGACTGATTCAATCATGCTGGGCGGCGACAGGAAGCGAACCTCCTGGCAATCGACAATCGACGCAATATCGCTCTGTGCGGCCAGGTCACATAGCTCGGCGAAGGTATGCCGGTTCTCCAGCTCCTTGCGCAGACACTGCACCATCCACAGCCCCATGATGTTTTTGAGGTAGCGATAGCGGTAGGCGTAGCCGCCCTCGTTGGTGAAGTTGTGGCGGAAACTGTGCTCACCGGTGTCCGGCGTCAGGCGCTCAATGCCCATCAGCGACCAGGTGCCGGAGCTGATGTATAGCGTGTCGTCGGCTAGCGAAGGCACGGCCAGCACCGCCGACGCAGTGTCGTGCGTGCCGGGTAGGATCACATCGCAGGTGTAGCCGACAACTTTTTTGATTTTCTCGGTCAGCGGTCCGAGCTTCGTGCCGGGCATCGCCAGCTTGCCAAAGATCTTGCGCGGGTAGCCGCACGCCGAGATGATCGCGTCGTCCCAGGTCTTGCTTGCAGCGTTTATGAGGCCGGTGGTCGAAGCATCGGTGTATTCGTTGGCTGCGACGCCGCACAGCAGATAGTGCAGATAGTCGGGCACCATCAGCAGGCGCTCTGCCTTGTCCAGCAGCTCTGGACGCGTCTGCTGGACCGCCATGAGCTGATAGATGGTGTTGAAGATTTGCTTTTGCGTGCCGGTGCGCGCGTACAGATCGGCCTCGGACATGCACTCATACACTTTGGCGTCCATGCCGGTGGTGCGCGCGTCGCGGTAGCCCACCGTGTCGCCCAGCACATGCCCCAGGTTATCCAGCAGCACATAATCGACGCCCCAGGTATCGATGCCCACGCTGGCCGGCATTTTGCCCAGCTCGGCGCACTTTTTCATGCCAGCCAGGATCTCATCAAAGATCGTGTCCAGGTTCCAGCACAGCGCGCCGTTTCGGTCGGTCATGCCGTTCGCAAAGCGGTGCACTTCCTCCAGGCAGATCTTTCCATCCTTGATCCAGCCCAGCACGTGCCGCCCGCTGGACGCGCCGATGTCGATTGCCAAATGATACTGCATGCGCATTCCTCACTTTACAGCGTAACCGACTCAATGCCCATCAGCGACGCGACCTTCTCAAACAGTGCGGCGTTCTTGCCCACGCTCATCGCAAAGTGATGCGTCGGTGCATGGCGGAACCAGTTGTCCATGTAGGTATCCGGATCGACGGCGAAACGCACATGCGTCTGCGTGTTGCCAATCATCAGGATGGGCTTCTTGACTGCTTCGCCCTCGCTGATGATCATCCGCAGCTTGCCGGACTCGATCTGCGTGATGCCCAGCAGCGTCACCGGCCCGGCGACGACCTGCGCCTCCACCGATACGCCGCTGCCGCGCTTGCCGTGGTAGATGCCCATACCGCGCAGAACAGGCTTGCCATCAGAAATCTTGAAGTGGAACGGGCCATCGTGCCCCATGATCACGCTGCCGACCTCGTAGTCGTTGGCGACGATCTCGCAGAAGCTGCCGCCGACATCCAGCGTGTCGCAAACTTTCATAGCCAGCGCGGTCTTGATGTCAGCCTCACCCGCGCAGGGCACGCCCGCCGCGGTCAGCAGCGAATGGCCGACGATAAAGCCGGACTGCACCCG
>JAVBUY010000208.1:0-11061 GCA_031554855.1 Eubacteriales bacterium | reverse complement strand
GCCATCGCCCAGCCGAAGGCGAAGGTTTCGAATAGCGCGTAGCCCAGCACCATCCCCACCTCAGCGATCGCACAGACGAAGAGGCAGCGCGCCCAGGTAAAACCGCCGTTGCTCGCGGCGAAGCGGCCAGCCAGGTAGCCGACCGCTGCCTTGATGCACAGCGTGGGTAGGATATACAGGCTGTAGCCGCCCAGCAGATCGGCCAGCGCACTGCCAATCGCGCCGATGGGTGCGGCGATCGGCCCGACCAGCAGCGCGCTGAACAGAATCAGCGAGTCGCCCAGGTGCACATAGCCCTGCGTGATCGGAACGGGCAGCTTGATGAGCCTCGTCGCCAGCGCCACCAGCGCGGCCAGCATGCCGGATACCACCAGTGCGGCGGTAGGTCGTTTGTCCATGGGGAAGCCTCCTTCTGCAATGAAAAACACAAAGGCTTTCTAGCGTCGCCACGCATTATACCAAAGTGCATAAATCGCGTCAATGCGCAGAGGGGCGCGCGTTGCGCGGTGGGCCACTTCGTGATATGATAACGGTATCTATTTGAAGAAAAAACGGGCTGGAGGCATCATATTCGCCTATGCGGGAACGAATTGACATACAGAAGATGGCCAACATCGCGATTATCGTGAACGCCGTGCAAATCGCGGCGGTTTTGGTGTTGGCTGTGCTGATCGTGACCAATGACATCGCGCTGTTTTCGTTGGGGTGGGTGCGCACCATCGTGGTGGTGGCGGCGGTGCTGGTGTGCTGGGGCGCGGCGGTGGATATCCGCGAGGCGCAGACCACGCTGTCGGTGCACCGGCAGGCCGTCGCGCTGGAGGAGGCCTATGCGCAGCTGGAAACGCTGAACCGCACCCTGCGCGCGCAGCGACACGATTTCATGAATCACTTGCAGGTGGTCTATAGCCTTATTGAGATGGACGAGCCCAAGGAGGCCTGCGAATACATCGAGCGCGTGCATGGCGATTTGCAGCGCGTGGGCAGCGTGATGCGCACCGATAGCCCGGCGATCAACGCGCTGCTGTCGGCGAAGTTGTCCGATTGCGAACGGCGCGGTATCCGCGCGACGCTGACCATCTCCTCGCCCTGGCAGGGGCTGCCCGTGCCCGGATGGGAGATGTGCCGCGTGCTGGGCAACCTGATCGACAACGCGATGGATGCGCTCGCGGGGCGCGAAAACCCGCAGCTGACCATCTCGCTCTTTGAGGATGTCAAGAGCTATCGCTTTCAGGTGGAAAACAATGGGCCGGAAATTCCCGAGGAGGTGCGCAGGCGCATCTTTTCAGCCGGATTTACCACCAAGCAGCAGGGGCAAGGCATGGGGCTGCACATCGTGGAGCAGATTCTTACGCAGCATGGCGGGCAGATCGAGGTCGCTTCCGACGACGCCCGTACGCTTTTTTCCGGCTTTTTGCCCAAAAGCGGAACGGTTGGATAAACTTGTTTCGACGTGGGCACACAATATATAGCGGGTTGGCGCATGATTCGGCACAAAATCGTAAAATTTCATCCTTAAATGTTAAGTAATTATTACAAAAACATTGACAGCGATGAAAGTTTTTTGTACAATGCGTGTATTGGGATAAGAGACTCATATTATCTTCGTTATTATAGAGAATGCCCAACCTTTCTTACAACAGACAACCGACGAAAATAGGGGGATCACATCATGAAAAGAAGCGCGCGCATCCTATCCTTGCTCATGGCGGTGCTTATGCTTAGCGCCATGATTCTGGAGGTGACCCCTGTTTCGGCAGCGTTTACGAAATTTTACGCGCGCGCGAAAGTAGACCGCCTGCGCGTGCGCGATGCGGTGGGCATGGACGATGACGCGATGGACCATCTGGATCTGAACCAGCTGGTGTGGGTCATTGATGAAACCACCGCAGGCGGCACGCTATATTTCAAGATTGATTTCTGCAATAGCCGCAAGTTGCGCGATACCGGCTGGGTGGTCGCGGAGAGCAGCGGAAAAGACTACTGTGTGGAATTGACCTCGTCGGAAAAAGCCAAGCTTTCGTATAAAAATGGCTCGCTGCCCAACACCAAGGGCAGCGGTGGCGGCACCTCCGGCGGCGGCGGCACCCCCACTGGCGTATACAAGCTGGGCAGCAAGGGCGAGACCGTCCGCGATATCCAGAGCACGCTCAAGAGCATGAAGATCTACTCCGGCGATATCACCGGCAACTTCGGCCCCAAGACCGGCGAAGCGGTGCGCGCCTTCCAGCGCCGAAACAGCCTGGCTGTTGATGGCATCGCAGGCCCCGCGACGCTGAAGAAGCTGTTTGGTGGCTCCGGCGGCTCTGGCGGCGGTGGGTCCGGCGGCGGTGGATCCGGCGGCGGCAGCACGAATGCGGGCAAATACGGCGTGACGACCCGCGACAAAGTGACGCTGCGCGCATCGGCCAGCACCAGTTCGCGCGATAAATCGCTGTTGCCCAAGGGCACGGTGTTTAAGATTTCCACCACGGTCTATGTCGGCTCCTACAGCTGGTACAGCTGTCGCGTAGAGGACGGTAGCGGCTATATCCGCAGCGATATGGGGCGGCTATTGTCCGCGCAGGAAACCGAGGATTACCTGGAGGACGACACCAAGCCGGATGACGATGATAAGAATGAGGGCGCGTCCGGCGAGGCGACGATTACCGCCAATAGCGTCAACATCCGCGAGGACGCGGGCACGGAGCACGACAAAGTAGGCACCGCGCAAAAGGGTTCGGTCTGGACCGTGCTGGACAGCAAGCGCGATTCCAACGGAAAAACGTGGTACAATATTTCAAACGGCAAGCTCGATGGATGGGTGATCAGCACCTATGTCAGCTTTGACGGCAAGGGCTCCGGCGAGGAAGGCTCTGCCTACCGCGTGCTCAAAGTGGGCAGCACCGGCGAGGATGTGAAGCAGCTCCAGCAGGCGCTCAAGGACGTGGATATGTACAGCGCGACGATCAGCGGCCACTATGGCGAAAAGACCAAGGCGGCGGTCGCGGCCTATCAGAAGAAGATTGGCCTGCCCAGCGATGGCATCGCCGGCGCGGATACCCAAGCGGCGCTGTTTGGTGAGCTGGACTACAACCTGAACACCAATGGTACGCCGGGCGGCGTGGAACTGTACGACTGGTGGAAGTTTAAGTCGGCGAAGATCTACACGAAGGGCTATGCCGCGATCACCGATGTCAAGACTAAGGTGGTCTGGCGCGTCAAGCTCCAGTCCGACGGCAATCACCTGGACGTGGAACCGGCGACCAAGGCGGACACCGACGCTATGCTGAAGGTCTATGGCGTATCGGATCCGAAGAAGATTAGCTATGTGCGCCGTGCGGTGTGGCTGTTCGTCGCCAACTCCGGTGATGTGGCGTCTACCAGCAACATGGGCGAGAATGGGAACCCCGGCCGCTTCTTCGCCGCTTCGATGTATGGCGTGCCGCATGGCGACGACACGATCGCCAACAATGGCTACGATGGACAGTTCTGCGTGCACCTGTGGCACAGCAAAACCTCTGGAACAGACATTGAGGACAAGGATCACCAGGCGATGGTCATGTACGCCTATCAGCATGCGCCCAAGAAGGGCAAGGTCACCCAGTAATCGCTTCCCCATCAGCCCCCGGTTTTTTTCCGGGGGCTGTTTTTTGTGCGCGCCGCATGCCGTTGATATGGATGGCCGCGATCGGGCATAGCTATGAGCGAGGTTCGGTTTTTCCACTTTAGGCAGGAAAAGCGTACCACCTCGCCGAAACAAGAAAAATTGCGCGGCGCGTATGTGCGAGCTGTGCGACGGGAGGAAACAGGATGCACTTTATCAAGATGGAGGGTCTGGGCAACGACTACGTATATATCGACACGATGCGCCAACCGGTAGCTGATCCGCTTGCGCTGGCCATTGCGGTCAGCAGGCCGCATGTCGGCATCGGCAGCGACGGCCTGGTGCTGGTCGGCGCGTCCGACAAGGCTGACTTCTCCATGCGCATCTATAACGCCGACGGTTCCGAGGCCGAGATGTGCGGCAACGCGACGCGCTGTGTGGGCAAGTATCTCTACGAGCGCGGGCACACGGATCGCACCGAGATCACGCTGGACACCAAGGGCGGCGTGCGCACGCTGTGGCTGACTGTGACGGATAAGAGGGTAACCAGCGTGCGCGTGGACATGGGTGCGCCCGGTTTTTCGCCCGCTGACGTCGGCGCGAATCTGCCCGGCGAGCGCATCATCGATGCGCCCATCGAGGCGGCGGGTAAAACCTGGCGCATGACCTGCGTGTCGGTGGGCAATCCGCACGCGGTGATCTTTGTGCCCGGTGACCCGGCGACGCTGGACATCGAGGCCATCGGCAGCGAAATCGAGCGCCACCCGCTGTTTCCGCAGCGCATCAATGTCGAGTTCGCGCAGGTGTTGTCACGCGGGGAGATCCGCATGCGTGTGTGGGAGCGGGGCAGCGGCGAGACGCAGGCCTGCGGCACCGGTGCCACCGCGGTGCTGGCGGCGGCGGTGGCCAACGGGCTGACCGACAGCCGCGCGACCATCCACCTGCTGGGCGGCGACCTGCTGATCGAGCAAGACCCGGCGACGGGGCATCTGTTCAAGACCGGCCCGGCGAACATCGTGTTCGAGGGCGAGTATTTCGGATAGAACAAACACATAGGAGGACGAACCCATGGCCACAGCCAACACCCACTACCTCAAGTTGCCCGGCAGCTATCTTTTTGCGGAGATCGCGCGTCGCGTGAAGGAATTTACCGCCGCGAATCCCGATGCGAGCATCATTCGCCTGGGTATCGGCGACGTGACGCAGCCGCTGTGTCCGGCGGTCATCGAGGCGTTTCACCAGGGCGTGGACGAGATGTCGCGCGGCGAAACCTTCAAAGGTTATGGGCCGGATTTCGGCTACGATTTTCTGGTCAATGCCATCCGCGAGCACGACTACGCGTCGCTGGGCATCGATCTGGCGTTCGATGAGGTGTTCATCAGCGACGGCGGCAAGTGCGATACCGGCAACATCCAGGAGCTGTTCAGCGAGGACGCGATCGTGGCGGTCACTGATCCGGTCTATCCTGTATACGTGGACACCAACGCGATGGCTGGGCGTGCTGGTACGTACGGCGCCGACAGCAAATGGGACAAGCTGGTGTACCTGCCAGTCTGCCAGGAGAACGGCTTTGTGCCCGCGCTGCCCGACCGGCATGTGGACATCATCTACCTGTGCTACCCCAACAACCCGACCGGCACCACGCTGACCGTCGAGCAGCTCAAGCCGTGGATTGACTACGCGAAGCAGCACGATGCCATCATCCTCTACGACGCGGCGTACCGCGCGTATATCACGCGCCCCGGCATTCCGCGCAGTATCTACGAAGTGCCCGGCGCGAAGGACGTGGCGGTGGAGTTCTGTTCGTATTCCAAGACCGCCGGGTTCACCGGCACGCGCTGCGCGTTCACCATCGTGCCGCACGGTGTGACGCTGGCCGACGGCCAGGGCGGCTGCGTATCTCTCAACGCGATGTGGAAGCGTCGCCAGAGCACGAAGTTCAACGGCGTGTCCTATCCGGTACAGCGTGCCGCCGCCGCCATCTATACGCCCGAGGGCAAGCGACAGACGCAGGAGATCATCGCCTATTACATGGAGAACGCCCGCATCATCCGCGAGGCGCTTGTGGCGCGCGGCCTGACGGTATTCGGCGGCGTGGACGCGCCCTATATCTGGATGAAAACGCCGAAAGGCATGGATTCATGGGCATTCTTCGACTATCTGCTGAAAGAGCTGCACATCGTCGGCACGCCGGGCGCGGGCTTTGGCCCCAGCGGCGAAGGCTATTTCCGCTTGACCGCGTTCAACACGCGCGAGAATACGCTGCGCGCCACCGAGCGCTTTGCCAAGCTATGATCGCGATCATCGACTATGGCATCGGGAATCTGCGCAGCGTGCAGAAGGCGTTTGAGCACATCGGTGAAACGGCCGAGGTCACCAGCGATCCGGCGCGCATCCGGTCGGCCAGCCATGTGCTGCTGCCCGGTGTGGGCGCGTTCGCCGCAGGCATGCGGGGACTGACCGCATGCGGGCTGGAGGAAACGGTGATGCAGATCGCCGCGTCGGGCAGGCCGTTGCTGGGCATCTGCCTGGGCATGCAACTATTGTTCGAAGGCAGCGAGGAGGGCGGCGATCCGCGCGGGCTGGGGCTGATCTCCGGGCGCGTTACGCGCATGCGGCCAGCGGGACTCAAGGTGCCGCATGTCGGCTGGAACGACCTGACGCTGACGGATGCACCGCTGTGGGACGGACTGAGCGGGACGTCCTACGCGTACTTCGTGCACAGCTATTGCCAGGCCGATGTCACCGCACGCTGCGTGCTCGCGACCACAACCTATGGCACGCCGTTTGTCGCCGCCGTGCGGCAGGACAACCTGTGGGGCATGCAATTTCATCCCGAAAAATCCGGCGACGCCGGACTGACCATGCTGCGCAACTTTGCGCGCCTGTAGGAGGATCTATGCTGACCAAGCGCATCATTCCCTGCCTGGATATCGCGGACGGCCGCGTGGTCAAGGGCGTGCATTTCGTCGAGTTGCGCGATGCCGGGGATCCGGTGGAGGCGGCCAAGCGCTACAACGCCGCCGGAGCGGATGAGCTGGTGCTGCTCGACATCCACGCCACGCACGAGGGGCGCAAGACGCTGCTCGATGTGGTGTCGCGTGTCGCCGAGCAGGTGTTCATCCCCTTCACGGTGGGCGGCGGCATTGACGAGGTGTCGCAGATTCGCGACATATTAAAGCTGGGCGCCGATAAGGTGTCGCTCAATTCGGCGGCGCTCAGACGCCCCGAGCTGATCCGCGAGGCCGCCGATCAATTCGGTAGCCAATGCGTGGTGGTGGCCATCGACGTGAAGGCGCGACCCGGCGGCGGCTGGGATGTGTACAGCCACGGCGGGCGCACCAACACCGGCAAGGATGCGGTGGCGTGGGCGGTCGAAGCGGCGAAGCGCGGCGCGGGCGAGATCCTGCTGACCTCGATGGACGGCGACGGCGCGCAGCGCGGGTACGACATCGGCATCACGCGCGCGATCGCCGACGCGGTGCCCATTCCGGTGATCGCCTCGGGCGGCGCGGGTACAAAGGAGCATTTCTACGACGCGATCGTGGACGGGCACGCCGACGCGGTGTTGGCGGCGTCACTGTTTCACTTCGGCACGCTGGACATCCTCGACCTCAAGCGCTATCTGGCCTCGCGCGGCATCCCTGTGCGCATGCCGGACGCGCAATAGGCGGTTGCCTGTCCATGCGGATCGTGCTATAATGCTACTGGAAATTTTGAAGAATAGAGGAATATTTGCAATGAAGAAAATGCTGTCGATTGCCTATTTCACTCTGGCGGCGCTTATGATGCTCACCGCCTCCGCGCAGGCCTACATCGATCCGGCGGCTACCTCGTACATCATCCAGGTTGTGGCCGGTATCGTCATCACGGTCGGCGTGGCGCTGGGCGTGTTCTGGAAGAAGATTCAGGTGTTCTTCCGCAACATGAAGATGAAGAACCTGGAGAAAAAACTGACTGCCGAGGCCGCCAAAAAGGAAGCGAAGAATGGCTAATGCGCAGGGCGCGATGGAACGCATCCGCCTAGCATCCAGCGACCAGCGCACGCTCTTAGAGCGTGCGCGCGTTGCGTTTATCGCCAGTTTGGCGCTTGCTTTTACGTTTGTGGTCTTTGGCATATTGGATGTTTTTATTTCCAATCGCAATTCGATACCGTTCCCGCTGCGGGAGATCTGGTGGATCGTGCTGCTGTCGGGGCTGGTGGCCTGGCTGGCGCTGGCGACGATGCTGCTCATCCTGCGCGGAAAGCTGTTTGATATCGCAGTGTCGCTGGTTCTGGGCGTGCTGATCGCCGGATATTGCCAGGGCAATTTTTTGAATCTTGATTTGGGACAACTCAATGGCGCGGTTGCCTGGGAGCAATATACCGGCCACGCGCTGAAGAATACGCTGGTGTGGTGCGTGCTGATCGCGCTGCCGGTGGTTGTCCGTTGGCTTTGGCCGCGCGTGTGGCGCGCGCTGGCGGTCTTTGTGCCATTGCTTTTGACCGGCATGCAGTTGGTTGCGCTGATCACGGCGCTGGTTACGACCCAAGCGCTGTCCGCCGTATTGCCCGATCACTACCTCTCCATGCAGGGCAGCTACAGTCTCTCCAAGCGGCAGAATATCGTGGTGTTCCTGCTGGACTATCTCGATGCCAACATTGTGCGCAATATTTTCGATGCCTCGCCGCGCTTCTTTGATCCGCTGGATGGCTTCACGAATTATACGGATAATCTCTCGATGTCCAGCCACACCTTCCCCTCGATGGCAGCCATGCTGACTGGGGAAATGTTCTTCCTGGACAAGCCACCGGAAACGTACTTGCGTCCGGCATGGCGCAATGCTCCTTTTATCCCTGCGCTGCGGGCGCATGGGCTGGATACGCGGCTATACATCCAGGATCGGTATGACTACTGGGATGCCGGGGATCTGCTGGGGCTTGCCGACAATGTGCGTCCGCTGTCCGAACCGCCGCGCGTCGAGCGGGGCAATGCGCTGCGCCACCTGGTGGCCATCTCGGCCTACCGCTACGCGCCGCATATCGCCAAAGCCACGTTCTGGCGCAGCTCGGATATCTTTGCCCGCATGGTGCATATCCCCGGAGCGGATGATGGGTACACGGACGATAACTATGCGTTTTATCGCGGACTGATGGATCAGCGATTGACCGCCGACGGGGACCGCGACCTCTTCCTGTTTTACCACTTGCAGGGCAGCCACTGGCCTGCGCGCATCAATGAAAAGGTAGAGCCGGTGCCCACCGATCAGACCTCGATTGATCAGCAGTCGCGCGGCTGCTTTGAAATCATCTACGAGTACATACGCCAGATGAAAGCGCTGGGGATCTATGCGGACGCGACCATCATCATCACCGGCGACCATGGCTTCACGCTGGGCAGCAGCGCCACGTCCGATCCTAAGCTGACAGGGCTGTTCGTAAAGCCCAAAGGCAGTCACGATGTGCCGCTGGCCTTTTCCAGCGCGCAGGTGTCGGCAGTCCAGTTCCGCGCAACGGTACTGCGGGAGGCGGGCATCGCTGCCGGGGATTATGGCCCGACATATGCGGATACGCCCGAGGGGCAGGACGTGCAGCGGGTCTATTATCGCGTGAGTCCATTGGGCAGCGGGCGCGGGAGCCTGGAACAGTATCGGGTCGAGGGCGAGGCGCGCAATATAGACAACTGGCACTTGGAGCGTGAGATCGAGGGGCTGTACCAGTAGCCCCCTCGGCGCGTTGTGGCGGGATGCCGACTTGCGCGATTTTTCGAGGACAGAGGAATGCTTATGATGAAAAAACGGACCGCCGAGGCTGTCAAGCAGGAAGCGAACAATGGCTAGCGCGCATGGCGCGGCAAGGCGTATGCGCCATGCATGCGGCGATCAGCGCACGTTCAAGCAGCGTGCGCTCATTGCGTTGTGCGCTGGATTGGCGTTCTCGTTTACGTTTGTCATCTTTGGCATGTTGGATATCTTTCTTGCCAATCGCAACACGATGCCTTTCCCATTGCGGGAGATCCTGTGGCCAGTTTTGCTAGCGGGAGGGCTCGCTTGGCTGGTGCTGACGGCGTCGCTGCTAGTCCTGCGCGGCAGGCTGATGGACGTTGCGGTGTCGCTCGTCCTGGGAGCGGTGATTGCCGGATACCTGCAAGGGAACTTCCTGAACCTTGATCTGGGACAGCTGAACGCACCGGTTGCCTGGGAACAATATACCGGCCATGCAATGAAGAATTTGCTGGTGTGGTGCGTGCTGATCGCGCTGCCGGTGGTTGTCCGTTGGCTTTGGCCACGCGTGTGGCGCCGGTTGGCGGTCTTTGTGCCGTTGCTTGTGACCGGCATGCAACTGGTCGCGCTAATCACAACGCTGCTGACCACGCAGGCGCTATCCGCCGTGATGCCTACACATTATCTCTCCATGCAGGGCAGCTACGCGCTGTCAAAAAAGCAGAACATTGTGGTGTTCTTGCTGGACAATATGGACGGCAACATTGTGCGCAATATCTTTGCCGACACGCCGGACTTCTTTGATCCGCTGGACGGGTTTACTCACTACGACAATCATATCTCGCTGTATAGCCGCACGTTTCCCTCACTGACAGCGATGCTGACCGGCAAAATGTTCTTCTACGACACACCGGCGGAGGATTACTTCCGCACGGCGTGGCGCTCCTCGGACTTTGTGCCCCTGTTGCGGGCACAGGGGCTGGACACACGGCTGTACATCCAAAGCAACTATAGCTATTGGGATGCAAACGATATGCTGGGATTGGCCGACAATGTGCGGCCGCTGTCCGAACCGCCGCGCGTTGAGCGAGGCAATGCGCTGCGCCACCTGGCAGCGATCTCGGCCTATCGCTACGCGCCGCATATCGCCAAGGCCACGTTCTGGCGCAGCTCGGATATCTTTGCCCGCATGGTGCACATCCCGGGGGTGGACGACGGATACACGGACGATAATTATGCGTTTTATCGCGGACTGATGGATCAGCGATTGACCGCCGAAGGGGAAAGGGGACTGTTCCTGTTTTATCACTTGCAGGGCAGCCACTGGCCTGGGCGCATCAATGAAAAAGTGGAACCTGTGGCCAGCGATCAAACCTCGCGGGATCAGCAGTCGCGCGGCTGCTTTGAAATCATCTACGAGTATATCCGGCAAATGAAGGCGTTGGGGCTCTATGACGATGCGACGATTATCATTACCGCCGATCACGGCTTTTCGATGGACTATGAGCCTGTGACCACGCCCCAATTGGCCACGCTGTTCTTCAAGCCGAAGGGCAGCCACGATATGCCGCTGGTGCAGTCCCGCTCGCAGGTGTCCGCCATCCAGTTCCGCGCGACGGTTCTTACAGAGGCGGGCATCGATGCCGAGAGTTTTGGCCCGACGTATGCGGATGTTCCCGAGGGGCAGGATGTGCAGCGAGTCTACTATTACCGCATGGACCAGCCGGGCAGCGATCGCGTATATTTGGAAGAGTTTTTCGTCGAGGGCGATGCCC
>JAVBUY010000049.1:0-10871 GCA_031554855.1 Eubacteriales bacterium | reverse complement strand
ACCATCGCGGCCAGCACGTGCTCAAAGTGCGTGATGATCGCGCCGGTGAAGGTCGCCGAGATCATCAGCAGCAGCAGCCATGGCACGCGGTTTTTGGCCAGCGTCCATGCACTGGATTTCATATATTCCTCGTTGGACGGCGTGATAGCGGCCATCTTCTCGAAGTCCTCGGTGTTCTCCTCCTGGATGACGTCCACGATGTCATCGACCGTGATGATGCCGACCAGCCGCATCTCATTGTCGCAGACCGGCAGCGACATCAGATCGTAGTGGCGGAAGTCCTCGGCGACCTTCTCCTGGTCGTCGTGTGTGTAGGCGAAGACCACGGTCGGGTCCATGATGTCGCGGATGATCGCGGTCTCCGGCGCGATGATCAGCTTGCGCAGCGACACGGTGCCCAGCAGCTTGCGCTGCGGATCGACCACATAGCAGGTGTAGACCGTCTCTTTCTCTACGCCGGTGCGGCGGATGTGATCCATCGCCTTGCGCACGGTGAAGTACTCGTGCAGGGCGACATACTCGATGGTCATCAGGCTGCCGGCGCTGTTGTCCGGATAGCTGAGCAGGTGATTGATCACCGTGCGCGTCTGCGCGGAGGTGTTCTGCAACACCTTGGTGACGATGTTGGCGGGCATCTCCTCGAGGAAGTCCACCGCGTCGTCGGCGAACATGTCGTCGATCAAGTGGCGCATCTCCAGCCCCGAGAAGCTGCCAATGATGATCTGCTGCTGCTCGGCCGACAGGTAGGAGAATACGTCGGCGGAAATATCCTTGGGCAGCAGGCGGAAGAAGCGCAGCGTGAGATCGGCGTCCTCCAGTTCGTCGATGCCCTCGGCGATATCCACCGGCGGGCACTCCAGGCATAGTTTTTTGAATGCCGCAATCTTGCCCTCTTGCAGCAGGTGAATCAATTCCAGAAAGATCTCCTTGCCCTCCATGTGGCACCGCTCCTCTCGTGCTGGGCCCGGTTTCATGCGCTTTTTTCGCACAAAAAACCGGGCTAGAGCTTGATAGGCTCCAGACCGGGATTCCGCCAGCAGAACGCAACAGCGCGGTGCGTGAGGGTGCTGATTATCGCAGCAAGCGCTTCACACGCGGACGCGTTGTATGCGTGATACTTCGCGGAATGCCCGTTTCGTGACCGTAGTCGTCCACGTGTTCGCACCTCCATATTTGATAAGGATTTACCACCTTTACTGTAATGCAACCGGACGGGAAAGTCAAGACGGGTGCGCGAGAAAAAGCGGCGCCGATGCGCCGCCCAGGCTGCCGAAAAAGGCCCATCTGCGGACTCAGCCCAGCGACCGCCTCGTCGGCGTACGTTGGTACGCCTCTGTCGGACGGTCTTGGGCTTTGCCCACATCTGGACCTTTTTGGACAGCCTGTGGGTTTTTGGCAAGCTGAGCGGTATGCTATTGCCCCATATTCTCGATGTACTCTTCCAGACACCAGTTCTTGTCGGTCAATATCTTCGCGATGCGCTTGCCTACGTAGCGGTAGTGCCAGGCCTCGCGGATATAGCCGGTCAGTTTCTCTTTGTCCTCTTTGTATCGCTCGATGAATCCGTACTCCTGACAGTGTGCGGAGATCCACTTGTATTGCTTGGTCAGGCGGAAGGCCTCGCCAGGAATGGTGAAGTCGAACGCCAGGCCGGTGTGATGCTCGCTCCTGCCCGGCGGCGCAACGGTCAGTGCGGCATGGGTGGCGGCGTCCTGCCTGCCGTAGCCCTCCTCGGCCATGAGCCGATCGATCTCTTTGTCCATCAGTTGCTGCTGATAGCGCACCGTGCGGAAGGCCGCGCTGATATTCCACTTGGTGTATCCGGCGGCGATCGCGTCGCGCAGCATCGTCACCATCGCCAGCGTCGCTTCCTCGTCGGCCAGCATGTCGTCATTGCCCAGCGTGGCCACATCGGAGGGCACCATGTCCTTGAGCCACACCAGATTGTTCGGTGAGAAGTCCTCGGGCACCGGATGCTGCCGGTTGATGAGCAGCGGCAGCGCGTTCGGATCGGCGGTGGGCGCGGGCGTGGGCGTAGGGGTCGGCGTCGGGGTGGGCGTGGGGGTAGGCGTCGGGGTGGGCGTCGGCGAGGGCGTGGGGGTAGCGGTGGCCAGCGCCGGAATGAGCTGCGACATCGCCGAACGGAAATCGCTGCCGATCGACTGCGTGCCGTACATCAGCGCATAGCAAATCAGCACGACGCCCAGCAGCACCATGATCGCAGCCAGCACAGCCAACAGCGGATTCTGTTGGCGGCGACGACGGCGCGGCGGCGGCGCCTCACGGTACGATTGATACGCCTGCGTGCGCCGACGCGGCGGTTGCGGCGGCGGCGGGGGTGTTCGGCGGGGGGCGCGCGTAGGGGGACGTTGGCTCATCGCAGTTTCTCCCATTCCTGAACTTGTCGCTTCATTCCGGCGCGGTAGGTTGCCAGCTCCTCGTCGGTGGGCCGGGTAAAGGCATAGGTCAATTCGCTCAGCACCGCGTTGTTGGCCTGCACATCGGCGACACTGTGCACCTCGAACTGCCCTTCGCCCATGCAGGCGGTCAGCGCGTCGTTGACATCGCCGCTGTAGTGCGTGAAGTCGGTGTACAGGTCATAGTTTTCGATCCATTCGCGGTTGGCCTGGAAGTCGAACAGCCGCACATTCGGATATGCCAGCAGCGCTTCGGCAAGGTACGAGCGGTTGTAGAGGCGGCGCTCCAGCTGCCCCATCAGGCGGGCGTGGTACATGTGCAGCACGCTGTAGGGCGGATAGTAGAAGATGAATTCGGTCTCCGGATGCGCCTGGATGAACGGCAGCAGGTGTGCGTCCAGGTTGGCCTGAAGGCGCGGCTGGTCGTCGCGCGCGGGGTATTGCTTCACTTCCTTGGTGTCCCAGAAGGAAACCATACCGAATACGTAGTCCTTTCCATAGATCATCTTGCCGCTCCAGTTATAGAGCATATCCAGATCCAGGCCGTTTTTACCCGAGAAGGAGTAGCCGTTGTAGGCATATAGGTCGCGGATGCGCAGCAGCACGTCCGTATTGAACAGATAGTATACATCGTTGAAAGGATTTTTATCGTACAGATAGAAGGGCAGCGCGG
Source organism: Eubacteriales bacterium (assembly GCA_031554855.1). Classification (GTDB taxonomy): domain Bacteria; phylum Bacillota; class Clostridia; order Christensenellales; family Aristaeellaceae; genus JAVBUY01. Next base: position 7,781 of record JAVBUY010000049.1, on the reverse strand, counting down.
TGGGGGAGAAGTATACGCTGTCGGTCAGCGTGTAGTCGTCCAGGCACAGGATGACACGCTGTAGCTGATGCGTATCGAACGCCGCGCGCATCGCCACCGAGAAGTTGGTCAAGCTGCCGCCGCGATACGCGAGCTGGATGGGATCGCCGCCCAGCGCAGCCTGCACCGCCGATGTGCGCGTGTTCTCGGTCATCGACGAGCCCAGGCACAGCGTATCATAGGGGTAATGGCGCGCGATACCCGGATTGATGTACGTCTGGATTTTGCGGTCGGCGATGGGGGTATACGTGGTGGCCATGCGATAGTGCTGGAAAGGGTCAATGACAAACACAAACCCGGCGAGCGCGCCCAACGACAACAAAACGCCGATCAGCGTGAAGATCGCCCAGCGGCGAAAGCGGGAACGGGGAATGGATGCGTGAAGGGTGCTCATAACAGGGCTCCTTTGACACGGCGATTATTCTTCAGGCGCCGGTGTGGGCACCGGGAAGGTGTCCACCGCCTCGACCAACGCGTCGTTGGCGTCGTATACGTCGTAGATCTCATCGACCAGGAACGTATCCTTCGCGAATTCCAGCGTGATCCAGTCGTTGACCTGCGGACTGTGGTGCGCGTAGTCGGTGTAGTTGTTCAGGTTGGCCACCCAGTCCATATTTGCGGTGAAGTCATATAGCTTCACGTTCGGATAGGGCAGCAGGAGCTCGGTCAACACTTCCTTGGTGGCCAGCACAAAGTCCAGGTGGCCGATCTGCCGCATGATGTAGTATTGCAGCGTGCTGTACGGCGGAAAGTAGCAGACAAACTCCGTGTCGGGATGCGCTGAAAGGTATGGCTGGAGGTACTGGGCGAAGTTGGCGCGCACATTGTCGATGTAATCGTCAATGGGCTGCATCTCTTGCTGCGGCTTGGTAAAATCGCAGGAGGCCAGCGTGCAGGCTTCGCTGTAGACCACGTCGTCCTTCCATGCGTACAGCGAATCACGTGTCGTCGGCGCCAGGTCGCGCGCGATGAAGTTGTGATACATCGCGCTGGGCAACTGCTTGAACAGCACGGTGCTATTGAGCAGATATTGCACGTCGTCGAAGGGATCGCTGTTGTACAGGTAAGTGGGCATGGGGAAGGCGGAATAGTCTGGCTTGCGCACGAACGAGTACATGTCCAGGCAGTAGATCACGCGCTTGAGCGGCCTGGTCTCAAAGGCCAGGCGCATCGCCTCGGCGTGGTTGCCCGCCATGCCGCCCTCGAAAGGCAGCTTGACATGCGTGCCCCCCAGCGTCTGATCGACCAGCGTCGGATGAAAATTCTCGGTCATCGACGAACCTAAGATGACGCTGTCGTAATCGTAGTGGCGCGCCATGCCGGCGTTCAGATACGGCTCTAGATTGTTCTCGAAGATCGGCGAAAACCAGGTCGCCGAGCGGTACATTTGGAAGGGATCGACAACGAACGTGATGAGCGCGCTGCACGCGATCAGCGCAACCACAATAGACAGCGTGATGATGCCCCATCGCTTATACATAGGATCGCACCTCCCGCCCTAGAAATTGTAGTAGAGGAACACGCTGACGCCCGACAGCGACATCACCGCCAGGAAGATGAACGCGATGGTGATGACGGCGTTCAGCACGGTGGGTTTGAAGTCCTCGGTCAGTTCGTAGGTATTGCGGCAGCCCAGCACACACACCATCGCACCGACAAACCACAGCAGCATGATCGTAGCGTCCATGCCCTCGAAGAACCCCATCGGAATGGCGAATACGCTGGTGATGCTGGCCGAGATCGGGCCGAAATCCATGGCGAACAGGCTGCGCAGGATGCTGAGCGCATCGGTCATGGTCAGCGCGCGGAAGAACACCAGCGACAGGCACCAGAAGGCAAACGTCAAAGCCCACTGTAGCGCCGGATGCAGCGCGTCGTACGGCTTGCGGAACAGGCGGTACAGCGCCGAGGCCACGCCATTGAGCAGCCCCCACAGCAGGAACATCCAGCCCGCGCCGTGCCACAGGCCGCTGACCGTGAACACCAGCACCAAATTGAGGTAGGTACGCAGCTCGCCCTTGCGGCTGCCGCCCAGCGGGAAGTATACATACGTGGTGAAAAAGCGACTGAGCGTCATGTGCCAGCGCGTCCACAGCTCGCGGATATTCAGCGACTTCAGCGGCGAATTGAAGTTCTGCGTGATGTAGATATTGAACATCTTGCCCAGACCCAGCGCCATGTCGCAGTAGCCGGAGAAGTCAAAATACAGTTGCAGCGTGTAGCCCAGGATCACAAAAAACGCGTCCGGTGAGTTCAACGCCGTGCCCGGCGTAAAGCCGTAGCCCGCGACCTTGGCGAACGTGTCGGCGATCAGCACCTTCTTGCATAGTCCGAGCGCAAAGGCGTACAGGCCGGGCGCGAAGTTGTTCCAGTTGAAACGGCGGTTCTCCGGATTCTCAAACTGCGGCACGACTTCGCTGTGCAGCACGATCGGACCGGCGATCAGCTGCGGAAAGAACGTGACGAACAGCGAATAGTCGATGATGTTGTAGCGCGGTACGGTGCGTTGGTAGCTGTCGATCACGTATGAGAGCTGCTGAAACGTGAAGAAGCTGATGCCCAGCGGCAGGATCAGGTGGTGTAGCGTCCAGCTCGAACCGAAGGCGGCGTTGATGTTGCTGACGAAGAAGTCATAGTACTTATAGTAGCCCAGCACGCCCAGGTTGCCGACCAGGCCGACGACATAGCACAGCGTGCGCAACCATTTCTTAGCATTGGACAGCATGCACTGGCTCAGCCCGTAGTTGAGCACGATGCTGATGACGATGATGGGCAGGTACATGGGGTTGAAGTATCCATAGAACACAAAGGACATCATGATCAGCCATACCTTGCCCAAGGTGAAGCGGTTGAAACGATTGAGCGTAAAATACACGATGAGCGTGATAGGCAAAAATGCGAGGATGAACAGATAGGAATTGAATAACATGGCGGCGGCTCCTTCAGATGTGATGTGTGCGAGGCACTGGACAGGCATTCCTCCACGTCATGATGCGTCATATGTGGACACACCAACACACAGTATACACGATGTTGCGGGGAACGTAAAGCCAGGGGGCATATTTTGCGGTTGCAAAACAGCGCTTCTCCTGGCTGCCGATGCATGCCCTCTTGCGGTGTCGGCGCGGCGCGCGGCTTGTTGCCGTATGCCGCGATACGGTGCCGCACCGCGCTTGCGACCTCCTGGCAATCGGGCATTGCTCGATGGCCTGGCTTTGTGCATATGAAAACGGCGCTTCTTATGGCAAGAAGCGCCGTTTGCTGGATGGCGTTAGCCCACTCCGCCGCCTCGGCTGGAATTGGTTTGCACGGGGCTGATGGTGCGCTGCCCGGTCGGTGTTTGCATGGGCGCTTGCGCCGGTGCGGGGGTCTGGGTCACGGCGTCGGGGTAGATCAGCCAGCCGTCATTCGCCGACGCGGTGCGCTGCGCCGCAGATGTTTGCAGAGGCTGCTGCGCCGCGGCGGGCATTTGGGTCGGCGCGCTGGGATAGACCAGCCAGCCGTCGTTGGGCGGGGTAGTGCGCACCGGCTTCTGCGTGGCGGGCAGCGGCGTCCAGATATCGCCGACAGAGGCGGGCTGCTCGGGCAGAGCCGGTTGTTCGACCGGCGCGGTCGGCGGCAGCAGCGGCGAAGGCGTGCTATACGGCATCGCGAATGGATCGGTCAGCACTGCGCCTTCGGGCGCGATCACGGTCGCCTCGATGGGCGAGGCATAGGCGGGGTTCTCGTACAGCTCGCGCAGCGTGACCGGACCGGCGACGCCGTCGGCATCCAGCCCCGCATTGCGCTGGAAGGCCTGCACCGCGTCGATTGTGCCGCCATAGTAGCCGCCGCTGATCGTGCCGTGGTAGTAGCCCAGCGTGGTCAGTTTGGTTTGCAGCCACCACACATCGGGCCCCTTGCTGCCCTTCGTGAGCATGCGGTATTCCGGCGGCGCGGCTTGCGGATCCCATTGCGGCACCGCAGTGGGTTGCGGTGTTACCTGCGGCAGCATCACGCTGCGATCCAGCGGCGGCGGCTTGAGCATCTGCGTCAGCTCGGGGTCGGACTCGCCCTCAAACGCGGTGATCGGCGTGCCCGACGGACAGTTGTCATAGATCCACTTCGCGTCGTCCACCAGCAGGCGCACGCAGCCGTGCGACGCGCGCGTGCCCAGCGCGTCGTAGGCGCCGACCACCAGCGACATGCTGTTGGGCGAGCTGTACAGCACCGAGTGGAACGCATTTTTGCTGTCGATGCGGGTCAGATACTGCGCGTGCGAGCCCCACTCGGGGAAGTAACCCCAGCGCGCGCGCCCCTTCGCGCCGTTGATGGTTTTCAGCGGCGTTGGGTTGGCGCGCGTGCCGGTCGAGCAGATCATGCGCCGAACCAGGAGGGTGTATTCTCCATTTTGGTCGAGCGCATAAGCGGAGGTCACTTGGTTGGTGATGTCGATCATCAGCTTATAGGGCGGCGGCGCGGGTGGGCGGGCGGTGGCCGATGCGTTCAGCGCCTGCGCGTCGTCATACAGCACACGCTGCGTGCCCTCTCCGGCCACGCCGTCCACCGGCAGGCCGTTGTTCTTCTGGAATGCGCGCACCGCAGCGCGGGTGTTGTCGTAGAAGTTGCCGCTGATTTCCTTGCGGTAGTAGCCCAGGTCGGTCAGGCGCTGCTGCAACGCACGCACATCGTCGCCGGTGTCGCCGTATTGCAGCGTGCGCGAGAAGGTGAAGTTTGGATTGGGCACGGCGGTGGGCTGCGCGTAAGCAGCGGGCGCCTGCAACACGGGTTGCTGCACAGACTGCGCGGCGGACGGCGCGGACTGCACCACGGGCGCGACCGCGACAAACGATGGCGACGTACCGATCTGCTGGCCATTTTTGCCGACAGCGGTGGGCGCCATCATCGCGTTCCAGGTGGTGGCGTTGACCTTGCCATTGACCGCCAGATTATTGGCGCGCTGGAACGAGCGCGTGCCCGCGTATGTACCATCCATGAAGTCGCCGCTGACCTTGCCCCAATAGAAGCCCAGGTCGATCAGGCGCTGCTGTACCTGCCGGACGGTTTCGCCGGAGGAACCCTTTTGCAGCGTCACAAAGGGCGTGGCCTCCGGCAGCGCCATCTGCGGGGCAATGGCCGCGGGCGTGACCACGGGCTCCGTCCATTCGGACACATTGGCGGCGGGCTCGGTATATAGGTCGGCGTCATCAAACGCGCCGTCGATCACGATGATCTCCTGCTCGGCGCGGGTGGTCGGCCAAAAGACGCCCAGCCCCACGATCAACGCGAGCAGCAGCGCAAATGGCCGGAGCAATTTGTCGCGTCGTGTACGGATGTGATCCATGCTTCGCAAGGTGACACCTCCATCTACTTTCTCAATTATGATACGATACATTTTTATGCTTTGCAATACATCAGACGCGCATATAGGTGCGATGGTTGTTGATTTTCCAAAAATTGACGAAAAGTGCAGAACAAAAAGGCGAGGGATGTCCCCTCGCCTTTTTAACGAATGAACTACTGTATTTCTTCCAGCGTGTATTGCTGGCTGCCCAGTCCGTACCCCTCCAGCTTCTGGATCTGAATGAACGGGTCCTTGGCATGCAGGCGCTGGAATAGGTGTCCCTCGGTGCCCAGCTCGTATCCCTCGGGGATGCCGTTCATGTCCAGCTTCTGGTAATCGATCATGTCCAGGCAGGCGCGCTCGATGGCGCAGATGTCGCTGGAGGCGACGATGCCGATATCGGGCACCAGCGCGGGCGTGGACATGCCCCAGCAGTCGCACAGCGCGGTGATATTGGTGAGGAAGTTGATGTAGTAGACATTGCCGGGGTTGAAGCCATCCAGCACGGTCTTGGTGCACAGCGCCATGCCGGTCTGGAAGTCCTCATACTCGTCGGCGGTCATGCGGATCGCGCCGCTGGGGCACACCTTCACGCAATGCCCGCAGAACGTGCAATGGTGGAAGTTGACCTTGTACTCGCTGCCCTCGAAGCTGTTTGCGTCGTGATTGCAGCCGCGGATGCACAGCTCGCAGTGGGTGCACTTGTCGCCGTCCCACTGGATGCCGCCCTCCAGCGCGTGAATCTGCGCGCGGGTGCGATCGGTAACGCAGCCCATCGCGATGTTCTTGCACGCGCCGCCGTAGCCGCAGCTGCCGTGGCCCTTCACGTGCGACAGGTCGATCATCACCTCGGCGTCGTGGATGTGCCCGGCGACGTCCACATTGCGGAAGGTTTTGTATGAAACGTCCTTGGGATAGAAATACTTGCCGGTGACACCGGCCACATCGACGATGGGGCAGCCGAGCAGCTCCTCGGTATAGCCGCGCACGCGCGCGCCGCCGACCTCCTGGTCGGTGATGTAGACCTTTGCGCCCCAGCCCTTCAGCCGGTCGATCAGGATCTTGACAAACAGCGGATGGATGGTGGTAAACCCGATGCCACGCCCGACGTGCATCTTGACTGCGGTCACCTTGCCTTGCACGATCTTGTCCAGGCCGGTCTGATCCAGCAGCCGCTCGAACTTGGAGGGCAACGTCATCTGATAATCGTATTGCGCATAGCGCACCGAAGAAAATAGCACCTTGGCCAAAGGAATCCCCGCTTTCCTGCGCGATCGCGCATGTTGACATTATACACGATATCTCCTACACTTTGAAGCAGAAAAAGCCTTTTATTTGGAAGGGGATTTTAGATGACCATTCGCCCAATCACCCCGGAGGAATTCGAAGAGGCGTGCAACCTGAGCTTGCTGTGCTTTGTGATGTCGCGCAGCGAGCGGGAAAAGCAGTTTCCGCCCGAGCCGGAGTTTTTTAAGCGCATGCGCGGCTCGTTTGACGATACCGGGCGCATGACCGCGCGGCTGTCCATCCATCCGTTCAACGTGCGCTTTGGCGCGCACATCGTGGGCATGGGTGGCATCGGCGGGGTGGTGTCCGCGCCGGAAAGCCGCCGCCAGGGCAATATCCGCGCGCTATTCGATGCCGCGCTCAAAGAAATGCGCGAGCGCGGCATGCTGCTTAGTGCGCTCTACCCGTTCTCGCACACCTACTATCGGCAATATGGCTATGAGCTTACCTGCACGACGCGGCGCGTATGGATCAAGATGGAGCACCTGCCCGCATTCAAGCCGAGCGGAACGGTACAGCACTGGCTGCCTGGTGACAACGACGCGCCGATACGGAACATCTACGAGCGTTTCACCGAGGGTCGCAACCTCGCGCCGAGCCGCGACGACCGGCTGTGGCAGCGTTGGCTGCAAAAGGATCCTTACGAGGATCGGCAATACACCTATATCTGGCACGACGAAGCCGACGCACCGCGCGGCTATGCGATCCTGCGCGTGCAGGAGAAGCCCGAGGGGCACGTGCTGCATATCGCCGACCTGGCGGTAGACGGCATCGGCGCGCTGGCCGGGCTGTTCGCGTTCCTGCGCAACCTGAGCGCCGCCTACTACGCGTTGACCTGGGACATGCCGATGGGAATCGATCCCTACACCTTCTTCCCGGAGCCGAACCAGGTGGAGCAGAGCATCACCAAGGTAGGCATGGCGCGTGTGCTCAATGTGCAGGCCGTGCTGGAGAAGCTGCCGCATCCTGACGAGGCAGGCGAATACAGCCTGCGCATCACCGACCCGCAGCTGTGCGAGAACGACGGACTGTGGCAGGTGCGCTTTGGCGGCGGGCAGGTGTGCGTCACGCGGGCCGCGCAGGGCGACGCCGACTGGACGCTGGACATCCCGACCTTTACGCAGCTGGCGCT
>JAVBUY010000068.1:0-5653 GCA_031554855.1 Eubacteriales bacterium | reverse complement strand
CCCATCGCGTAACCGGAACGCAGCGCCATGTTGTGCACGAACAGATTGTGATGCGTGAAAGTGATCATCTCGCGTCCGGCCTCCCGGGCGCGCTGGGCAAACCGCTCGGTCCATTGCACCGCGTGATAGCCCATCTGTCCGGCGGCGTTGGGCGAACCGTCGGCCAGGTTGGTCTCGTGTAGCGTCGAGTCGATCATCATCAACCAAGGCCCCGTTTCAGCGCGCACCACGTAATCCAGCGTGCCGCTGTGCGCAAAGTCAGCCTTCTCCAGCCCGCAGGCCGCATAGATGTCGGCGAACTGCGCAGGCGTGCAGTACGCGGCAGGCTCGATATGATCGCCGATATACGCCACCGCGTGGGGGTTATTGAGGTCGTGGTTGCCGGGGATCACATACACCTGCGTCACAGCCGGATCAATCGTGGCCAGCTTCTTCGCCAAATCCTCGTGGCTGAACAGCTCGCCGTTGAGCGTCAAATCGCCAGTCAGGATCAGCGCATCCGGTTTTTCCGCCTGGACGGTCGCGATGAACGCGTCCAGCAGCTGCTCGCCATAGCGAACCTCCTTGCCGTCGCGCACGCGGCAGACCGCGTCAAAGGCCGTCCCGGGCGTATACAGGCGCGGCGAAAGATAGTGCAGATCGCTGGCGATAAAGTACGTGACGGCATCCGGCGCAGCGGCCTGCGCGCCCGAGGCATTGAGCATGAGACCAATCATCAGCAGGACGGCGCATATGCGGTACATCGTGAAACCACCTTTTTTGTTAATGGACGTTTGCGCATAGTATAGCATAAAATAAGGAAAAGCGCTCCGGTACATGGAGCGCTTCAGCATATCATCCAAAGGCTGGTCAGCAGGGTTACTCTTCCTCTTCTTCCTCGGGTAGATTGCCGTTGTGGTAGACGTTCTGCACGTCGTCCATATCGTCGAGCATATCCAGCAGCTTGTAGACCTTCTCCAGCACCTCGGGATCGGTGATGTCGGTGGAGGTCTGCGGCACTTTGCTGAGCTCTGCGGACAGGAAGGTGAAACCCTGGCCCTCCAGCGCCTCGCGCACAGAGGAGAAATCCGACACGGCGGTGGTCACCTCATAGCAGTCCTCCAGCGCCTGCATATCGCTGGCGCCAGCCTCAATGCAGGCCATCATCACGTCGTCCTCATCCATGCCGGGGCGTGGCTCCAAGACGATCATGCCGACGTTGTCGAACAGATAGCCCACGCAGCCGGTGGTACCCAGCGAGCCACCGTTCTTGTCGAACACATGGCGCACTTCCGAGGCGGTGCGGTTGCGGTTGTCCGTGACGGTATCGACGATAATCGCCAGGCCGCCTGGCGCGTAGCCCTCGTAGGTGATGTATTCGTAATTTACGCTGCCCAACTCGCCCGCAGCCTTCTTGATGGAGCGCGAGATGCTATCATTGGGCATATTGTTCGCCTTCGCCTTGGCGATTACGTCGCGCAGCTTGCCGTTGACTGCCGGATCGCTGCCGCCTTCCTTGACGATGATGGCGATTTCGCGGCCGATCTTGGTAAAGATTTTGCCACGCGCGGCGTCGGCCTTGCCCTTTTTATGCTTGATATTTGCCCACTTGGAATGACCCGACATCCAGATACCCCTCTCCGCGCCGCTTGGCGCGCTCAAATACAGTACAGGGTATCATACCATATTTGCATGCGTCGCTTCAAGTAAAACCTTGTCCCGCCCATTGCCCTCGCGGGATGAAGCTAGTATATGCAACTTTCCAGGGTCGTGTGCCGCGCACTATGCAATCGGTCTGCCGCTAGCATCCACGAAGGTGCCCCGGGCGATCATCACAATATCGATGATCCACCAGATGCCAAACCCGCCACCGGTGATCAGCTTGAGAATGCCCGTCCCAATCCGTCCTACCGCGAAGTGATCCACACCCAAACCGCCCAAGAAAATCGAAATCAACAACAGCGTCGTCTTATCCATTGTATCACCCTTCCGTATAGCATTATTTTTCCAAATATAGCAGAATCTTCTTTTCTGTGTCAAGCTACGGCGCAAGGTTCAGCAGTTCGTCGTTGCTGCCCGTGCCAAAGAACGACTGCGGCACCTGCCCGACGATGATGCTCTCGGCCACCAACACGTTTTCCGACACCTGCACGACGCGCGTCTCGGTCGGGATGACGATCTGGATCGATGTCGTGGTTTTCAGAAACACCTTGTGGCGCGTCTGGTTGATACCGGACTGCTCAAACTCGCTCTGGAAATTTGTAGTGACCGAACCGACCGGATACACCTTGATGGGAATGCGCGGCCCCTCGCCCGCCAGCACCTTGCTGCCCAGCACCGAGCCCAAGGGAATATTGATGCGCGCCACGCCGAGGTTCTTGAGTCCCTCTTGCGCGCGTGAGACGATGTCGCCTGCCAGCCTGTTCATGCAGCTCGTGTTGGCTTGCAGCATGCTGACGTGCCCCTGCCCGTCCATGCTGACCTGCATCAGATCGTCGTATACCACCTCTCCACCCATCGCGTCGCTGATCGCTTTGTTGAGCACGTTGACTGCCAGCGCGCGGCATTGCGCCTCAGCCATGCTGACCACAATGGGCCGCAGGTTGGCGTCGATCCACAGCACCAGCGCCAACAGCACCACCACCATGCCAATCAGCCAGATGCGCCATCGCCCCTTGGCGCGCTTCTTTTTTTCCATTGGTGCAACCATGCGCATCCCATCCTCGTCTTATGGTAGATTAGAATATGCGGGTCAAAAGACATTTACGCGAAAAAACCGCCTTCAGTAGATGCGTGACGGCGCAAATCGTGGTATACTATATAAGCGTATGTGCAGCGAAAGGAGGTACTCCATGGACGATTTCGATACCCCGCTTTACGAGGAGGAGTATCCCCTCGACGACGCGCCGGAGTACCTGGACGAGCCGGAATACCGAACGGTCAGCATCTTAAAGCCGCGCACCAAAAAACCAAACTTCCTGCTGGCAGTGCTGGTCACATCGGTCAAGACGGTGCTGCTGTTGTCTGTGCTGGTCATCCTGGCCGGTGCGGGCGCGCTGCTAGGCATCGCAAAGGCCTACGTGGAGACCGCGCCAACGCTCAACCTGGCCAAGCTGGACGCACAGGCCAAGACGTCCTTCATCTACGACGCGAATGGCAACTTGATCACCGACTATAAGGGCACCGAGGATCGCATCATGGTGTCGCTATCCGAAATGCCCACCAATCTGCAAAACGCGTTCGTCGCGGTCGAGGACGCGCGCTTTTTTACGCACAACGGCGTGGATGTGAAGCGTATCGTCGGCGCGTTCATCTCGAATTTTTCCACCACGGCGCAGCAGGGCGGCTCGACCATCACACAGCAGTTGATCAAGCAAACCGTGCTGTCCGACGAGCAATCCTACAAGCGCAAGCTGCAAGAGGCCTACCTCGCCATGCAGCTGGAGGGCAAGTATACCAAGGAGCAAATCCTCGAGTCCTACCTCAACACCATTTTCCTGGGCGGCAACTACTATGGTGTGAAAGTAGCGTCGCAGGGCTACTTTGGCAAGGAGATGAGCCAGCTGACCTTGCGTGAGTGCGCAATGCTGGCGGGGCTGACGCGCAGCCCGAACTACTATGACCCACGCAAAAATTTCTACACGCGCAATACCGGAAACGCACAAACCGCCAAGATCACCAACGATCGAACCGACTATGTGCTGCGCATGATGTACGAGAGCCAGTTCATCACCGACGACATGTACCAGGCTGCGCTGAACCCAAGCACCGCGACCGTGCCGGAAACCTCTCCGTACCATGCGCAGACGCTATACGACTACACCTACTATGTCGAGTATGCGGTCACCGACGTGGTGAACAAGTTCCTCGAGCTGAACCGACTGGAGAACACGCCCGCCAATCGTGCCGCGATGGAGACCAAGCTGCGCACCGGCGGCTACAGTGTGTATTTGTGCATCGACACCGAAATCCAAACCATCGTCGAGGACACGCTGGCCAATTGGTCGAACTATCCTCGCCTGCGCAACCCCAGCGACAAGGTCTACCGCGCGCGCAACAGCGACGGCACCTATACCGAGATTCCGCAGCCGCAGGCCGCCGCAGTTGTGCTGGACTATCGCACCGGCGAGCTGAAAGCCATCGTGGGTGGCCGCTATAAGCCGACCCAGCGCAAGACGCTGAACCGCGCCAACGCGATGACCATGCCGGTCGGCTCGTCGATCAAGCCGATCTCGGTCTACGCCCCGGCTATCGACCTGGGCGCTTCCCCAGCCAGCGTCGTCTACAACATGCCGATCCCCATCAAGGGCTGGCGCGACAGCAATGGCAAGGACTCCTTCCCCCAGAACTATGGCGGCGGCAGCTACAAGGGCGCGGAGAGCTTCCGCGAGGCGCTGAAGCAATCGCACAATACCGCAGCCGCGCAGGCGCTGATGTACTATGTGGGCGTCGATCGCTCGGCAGAATACCTGCGACAGCTCGGCGTCGCCGAAAAGAACATCAATGCCGACGGCTTCGGCCTGGCACTGGGTTCATCGGGCATCACGCCGCTGCAGATGGCGGTCGCCTTCGGTACACTGGCCAACAAGGGCGTGTACCTGGAGCCCATGTCCTTCTCCAAGATCGTTGATTCCGCAGGCAACGTCGTTGTGGACATGCACGCCACGCAGGCCAAGCGCAAGGTCTTTAAGCCCGGCACCGCGATGCTCACCGTCGATATGCTCAAGGGCGCGGTGGCCAGCGGCACCGGCACCTCGGCAAAGATCTCTTCGCAGGTCGTGGCGGGCAAGACCGGCACCAACTCCGACTCCAAGGGCGTGTTCTTCGCGGGCATGACCGGCTGGTACTCCGCGTCGCTATGGGTCGGCCACGATAACTACAAGCCGCTGACCAGCAAAGCCACCGGCGGCGGTGATGCAGCACCTTTGTGGCAGTCCTTCATGGAGAAGATCCACAAGGCGAAGAACCTCGATAAGCGCGAGATCATCGACGGCTCCCCCGCCGACTATGGGCTGGTGAAGGTCACCACCTGCGGCGTGTCCGGCCAATTGGCGACCGAAGCCTGCAAGCACGACCTGAAGGGCTACGGCACGATCTCGGACTATTGGTACGCAGAGAGCGCGCCAACCACCCCCTGCGTCATGCACAAGATGCTGCGCGTCTGCACAGAGAGCGGCATGCTCGCTGGCGACTACTGCCCTGCCGAGCTGATCGAGGATCGCGCCATTGTGCTCATTCCCAAGGGGCATCCGCTCTACCCATACCTCGGCAGCTACGCCAATGTCATTCGCCAATACCTGGGCGCATTTGCCACGCTGACCAGCGGCGACGAATCCGCGCTGGACCGCACCGTATGCGATGTGCACACAGCGGAATGGTATGAGTACGAAACACAGCAGCAGCAGAATCAGGGCGAGGATATCGAGTCGGAGGCGCGCTCGCTGGTCGTCGATGCCTACAACCGCGCCAGCACATCCGCTCATCTGCTCAGCGAGGACGCCCGCATCCAGCTCAACGGCGCGATCTACCAGGTGGAGTCGATCCTCTACAGTGGCAATATCGACGCCGCAGCGCTATCGACCGCGGTGCAGAACCTGCGCAACATGTTGTCACAGATACCCGAGTAACAGGGCGCATCAAAAGAGCATCCAAGATTGGATGCTCTTTTTGTGTA
>JAVBUY010000091.1:0-13845 GCA_031554855.1 Eubacteriales bacterium | reverse complement strand
GGGCGCACGCATCGAGCACCCGCAGCGCGTGATCGACCGCAGCCAGTATGGCGCGTCCGCCGGACACCCGGCGCTGGGCGCGGCAGAATACAAGCTGGCGGTGCATCTGCCCGATGGCCGCGATGTGTATACCTTCTGCATGTGCCCGGGCGGGCAGGTGGTGGCTGCGGCCAGCGAGGTCGGCGGCGTCTGCACCAACGGCATGAGCGCCCGTGCGCGCAATGGCGTCCACGCCAACAGCGCGGTGCTGGTCGGCATATCGCCCGCCGATTTCCCCAGCGAACATCCGCTGGCTGGCGTCGCGTTGCAACGGCAGTGGGAACAGGCCGCCTTCCGCGCGGCGGGCGGCGACTACCGCGCGCCCGCGCAGTTGGTCGGTGACCTGCTCGCCGGTCGCGACAGCACGCGCCTGGGCGATGTGCAGCCCACGTACCTGCCCGGCGTCGCGCTGGGCAACCTCTCGGCCTGCCTGCCGGATTTCGTGGTGGACGCAATGCGCCAAGGCCTTGTGCGCATGGATCGCCAGGTGCAGGGCTTCGCCGCGCACGATGCGTTGCTCACTGGGCCGGAGACCCGCTCATCCTCTCCGGTGCGCATCCCCCGCGACGAACATGGACAGGCCTCGGTTCGCGGGTTGTTCCCTGCCGGAGAGGGCGCGGGCTACGCGGGCGGCATCCTCTCTGCCGCAGTCGATGGCCTGAAGATGGCGGAATGCATATTAAAAGCCTAGGGTACGCTGGAGGACGCTGTCCCACGTCGTAACTCCTAGGCTGTTCAGCCAGCAAAAGACGGCCTGGAAGGGTCCTATCGGTAGGAGGTCGCAAGCTGGACGACAGAGGCGTATGGTGCAATACGCCGATGAGGCCAGCGCCGCGCCGACACCGCGAGAGGGCCCTTCGAGGCCGTCTGCATTACTCTACTGTTACAGACTTGGCGAGATTCCTCGGCTGATCCACATCGCAGCCCTTGGCGACGGCGATATAGTAGGCGTAGAGTTGCAGCGGCAGCACCGCCAGCACGGGCGCCAGCTCGGCGGGCACAGCGGGAATGCGCCAATGCTCGGCGGCGCCCACCTCGGTACCCGGCATGCTGACGCACAGCACATGCGCGCCGCGCGCCTGCACTTCCTGGATATTTGAACGCATCTTGTCGATGAGGTCGGGCTGCGTGCACAGCGCCATCACCACCGTGCCCTGCTCGATCAGCGCGATGGTGCCGTGCTTGAGCTCTCCGGCGGCGTATGCCTCCGAAAAGGTATAGCTGATCTCCTTGAGCTTTAGCGAGCCCTCCATCGCCAGCGCCCAGTCCAGCCCACGGCCAATATAATAGACGTTGTGCTGATCGAAGTGCAGGCTGGCAAAGCGCTGGATATCCTGCTGTTGCGCCAACACTTCGGCGGCTTGATCGGGCAGCGCCATCAGCGCGTCGGTCAGCCGCTTTTGCATACCCTGCTCCAGTGCGCCCCTGGCGACCGCAAGGCGCATGGCCAACATCGCCAGCAACAGCACCTGGGTCGAGTATGCCTTGGTCGAAGCAACCGCGATCTCCGGCCCCGCGCGCGTGTAGAGCACATGGTCGGCCTCGCGGGCCAGCGTACTGCCCAGCACATTGGTCACTGCCACGATGCGCGCGCCCGCCTGCTTGGCCTTGCGCATGGCGGCCAGCGTGTCGGCGGTCTCGCCGGACTGGCTGATGACGACGCACAGATCGTCGGGCCGCGTCAGCGTCTCGCGATAGCGAAACTCCGAGGCGATGTCCACCTCAGTGGGCAGCCCCGCCAGCCGCTCAAACAGCCGCTTGCCCACCATGCCCGCGTGATAGGCTGTGCCACAGCCCAGCAGGATGGCGCGGCGCGTATTTTGCAGCGCCGCCTCGTCCATGGGCAGCAGCTCGGGCCGAAACGCGCCCTGCTCGTCCATGTATGCGTGGATGGTGTCGCGCAGCGCACGCGGCTGCTCGTGGATCTCCTTGAGCATGAAATGCGGATAGCCGACCTTTTCAGCGGCGGCGATGTCCCAATCGATGTGCTGCGGCGTCACATCCTTGGCCTGGCCGAACGCGTCCCATACGCGGATGCCGGTCGGCGTCAGCATGGCGATCTCGCCGTCCTCCAGCGGATACACTTCGCGCGTGAAGGGCAGCATCGCCGGAATGTCCGACGCGAGGAACTGTTCGCCCTCGCCCCAGCCAACCACCAGCGGGCTGTCCTTGCGCACGCAGTAGAGCGCGTGCGGCGCGTCGCTGCACAGGATGCCCAGCGCATAGCTGCCCTCCATGCGATGCATGGCCTGGCGGATGGCGGTCACCAGATCGCCTCGGTACAGGTGGTGGATCAAGTGCGCGACCACCTCTGTATCGGTCTGTGAGCGAAAGGTAACCCCGCTCTGCTCCAGAAAAGCCTTGAGCGGCTGATAGTTCTCGATAATGCCGTTGTGCACCACCGCGATGGTGCCCTGCACGTCGGTATGCGGGTGTGAATTGGCCTGTGACGGCTCGCCATGCGTCGCCCAGCGCGTGTGCCCGATGCCGCAGTTCCCGTGCACCGGCTGCTCCGCCAGGTCGGCGCGCAGGTTGCTCAGCCGCCCTTTGGCCTTGCGGATGGCCACCGTCCCCTCCTGCATCACTGCCACGCCCGCCGAGTCATACCCTCGGTATTCCAGGCGCGCCAGTCCCTCCAGCAGGATCGGCGTCACGTCCTTCTGCCCCACATAGCCCACGATTCCACACATAGTTCGTCCTCCTTTGTATCAGAATGCCCTCTATTGTGCATCCAGCGGGGTCAGATACGTCTCCGGATCGACCCACTGGTTGTCGCGCAACAATTCAAAGTGCAGATGCGGCGCGTCGTCGGCCTCCAGCGGCAGTGGCTCGCCCAGCGGTGACAGCGTCTGCCCAGCCTTCACCGGGTCGCCAATGCGCAGCAGTTCCAGCGTCTTGAGCCCCGCATAGCGCGTCGTCCATCCGCCCGGGTGCGCCAGCTCCATCACGTTGCCCAGCAGCGGATCGCTGTACGCCGCCGCGACCGTCCCGCTCATGGCAGCACGCACGGTATCGCCGGTGCGCGCGGCTATGTCTATGCCGTCATGCACCGCCCATATGCCCAGCGTCGGCAGAAACACCGGCACATCCTCAGTGTGCGCACGCTGCACCTCGCCCTTGGCCGGCCAGGTCAGCTGCGGTACGTCGGCCAGCCCCTGCTGGAACGCCTGCTCCACTGGCGGCGGCAGCGTCGGCGCAGCCGTGGTCCAATGGATCACCTGCTGCTCAGCCTGTGCTACTGCCTGCGGCACAGCGGTGGTCAGCGGCTGCGCAGCGACCTGTGGCGGCGGCACGACCGGCGGCGTTTGTCCGCGCGTCCAGATTGCCGTGCCGATGATCACCGCCACGCAGACACCCAGCATACCATAAAAACCCCATTGCTGCATAAAAGCTGAACCTTTTTTCAGCCCCGCGCGCGCGGCTTCGATCGCACGGTTGCCCCAATCGCGAATAGTGCGCATGCCAACACCTCCGCGAACAGTCTGCCCGCGCGAGGGTGGGGTCATTCATAGGCTGGATATTTGTGCGATGCGCACGCCAGCATAGTAATGCAGCAAAATCTCTCGATAATCGCTGCCCGTGTCGGCCATCGCATCGGCGCCGGTCTGGCTCATGCCGACGCCGTGGCCGTATCCGCGCTGGTTGACCACCAGCTCGTCCTTTGTGAAAGAAAACGAAAAGATTGTGCTGTAGAGTCCTAGCGCGGTGCGCAGCGCGCGCCCGTCGCAGGCAGTTTTGCCCACTCGCACTGTCCTCACGCGCCCCGAGTCAAACCGATCCACCACCGCCAGTTGGCTGGACAGCGCCTGCGCGGTCAGCTTTGCCTTGGGCAGCGCGGTGTTCAGGCGCTGCGCCGCGTCAGCCAGGTTAAACCGCTGCTCGCTCTCGTAGCGGCTGGCCTGCTCCTCGCCCGGGCTGGTCACGCCGCGCAGGTAGGGCAGCGCCTGCGCAAACACATGCTCCACATCCTCGGTCTGCCCGCCGCTGATCGCGTGGTAGAGCACCTCGATCGGCTGCCCATCGTACGTGATGATCTCGCCCTCGGTCGCGTGCACCGCGCGCTGTATCTTCGCGAGGTAGCCCTCGTATCCATCGCCCCAGCGCTGCCGCAGCGTTTTTTCATCGTCCCACGCCTGGCAATGCGTGCTGTCGCCGCAAATGTCCGCGTTTGGGTGCGCGGCGCACCCCGGCCCGCCCAGCGCACGCATGCTGGCTACTGCGCGTGTCCTCGCGGCGACCGCCTGCGCTTTGAGCGCCTCGTCAGCGAAATTCGCGGGCATTTCCGCGGCGACTACGCCAACCAGGTAGTCCTCCAGCGACATAGACACGGTGCGCCCGGCGCCTGCGTCGTAGAGTGCCAGATAGGGCGTGGCGGTGGGCATCGCGCGGCGCATGATCGGCGCGATGCGTTCGGCCTGCGCAGCCCAATGCACAAATCCCCATCGCACCAGCGCCACGCCCAGCAGCACCAGCGCGCCGACCAACGGCCAGTACACCTGTCGCCTCTGTCTGCCTCGGGTTTTTCTGCGCATGCGCATCCCCTCCCGGCTACAGTATGCAGCTCACCTACAAAAAAGTCCTCAAATTTTCGCGTCATCTTTCTTTCATTTCGTTAAATATGAATATTTTTTCTTGCAAAACTGCAAAACCGACGTTATAATACCACTTGTTGCTACGTTTACGCAAGCATTCAAGGGAGAAATTGCATGAAATGGAAAAATCCGTACCTATCCCGCGTTT
The DNA here is from genome assembly GCA_031554855.1 of Eubacteriales bacterium. GTDB lineage: Bacteria > Bacillota > Clostridia > Christensenellales > Aristaeellaceae > JAVBUY01. The sequence continues at coordinate 9,066 of JAVBUY010000091.1, read as the reverse complement.
GGGCGGCAGTCGCCCAGCGCAATGCCGGGGAGCCGGACTTTTTGTTGGCCGTCGAGGAAGTGCTCAGCAGCCTCTCGCCAGTGCTGGCGCAGCATCCCGAGTTTGAACAGGTCGGCTTGCTCGAGCGCATCACCGAGCCGGACCGCTTTTTGCAGTTCCGTGTCAGCTGGGTGGATGACCATGGCGCAGTGCAGGTCAACCGCGGCTATCGCGTGCAGTTCAATGCTGCGCTGGGCCCGTATAAGGGCGGTCTGCGCCTGCATCCGACCGTCAATGCGTCGGTCATCAAGTTCCTGGGCTTTGAGCAAACCTTTAAGAATGCGCTGACTGGCCTGCCCATGGGGGGCGGCAAGGGCGGCTCGGACTTTGACCCCAAGGGCAAATCGAACGGCGAGATCATGCGCTTTTGCCAGAGCTTCATGACCGAGCTGTGGCGCCATATCGGCGCTGATACCGACGTGCCCGCCGGGGATATCGGCGTGGGTGGCCGCGAGATCGGTTACCTGTATGGCCAATACAAGCGACTGGCCAACGAGTGCTCCGGCGTCATGACCGGCAAGAACGTGGCGGCAGGCGGCTCGCTGGGACGCACCGAGGCCACCGGCTATGGCCTGCTCTATTTCGTGCACCGTATGCTGCACGTGATGCGCGACACCGGCATCCAGGGCAAGCGCGTGGTGGTGTCGGGCAGCGGCAATGTGGCGCTGTACGCCATCCAGAAGGCACAGCAGCTCGGCGCGATCCCGCTGACCGCGTCCGATTCGGGCGGCTATGTGGTCGATCCGAACGGCATCGACTTTGAGGTGCTTCGTCAGATCAAGGAGGACGAGCGCGGCCGCGTGTCCGAATATGCCAAGCGCGTGCCCGCCGCCACTTATCACGAGGGTTGCCGCGGTGTGTGGACGGTGCCGTGCGATATCGCGCTGCCCTGCGCCACGCAAAACGAGCTGGACGCCGACGGCGTGCGCGCGCTGATCGCAAACGGCTGCATCGCGGTGGCCGAGGGTGCCAACATGCCCACTACGCCGGAGGGCATCGCGCTGCTGCACGAGGCCAAGGTGTTGTTCGCTCCGGCTAAGGCGTCCAACGCGGGCGGTGTGGCGGTCAGCGGCCTGGAGATGAGCCAGAACGCCCAGCGCGATGCTTGGACGTTCGATAAAGTAGATCGACGTTTAGAGACCATCATGATCGGCATCTTTGAGCAGGCGCACAGCACCGCCGCCACCTACGGTCTGGGTGAAACCTTGCAGGCCGGCGCGAATATCGCGGGCTTCCTGAAGGTCGCCAAGGCGATGCTGTGGCTGGGCGTGCAGTAGAAATTTCTGCGCATCCAAAAGACCCCCGCGCGGCAGTAGCCGTGCGGGGGTTTTTTATGCATGCATTCGCGGTATGCTCCTGGGAACACAAATCCTACCAACACGAGCAAAGCGAGTCGTGGCAACGCCACGCAACCGAACAAAATGCGTGCCGTGTTTTGTTCGAACTTTACTTCGCGAACTCAGTCGCGCGCGTCTCGCGAATGACATTCACCTTGATCTGACCCGGGTACTCCATCTCTTTCTCGATGCGCTTGACGATCTCGCGCGCCAGGATGAGCGTACCGGCGTCGTTGATGTCCTCGGGCTTGACGACGATGCGCACCTCGCGGCCCGACTGGATCGCGAACGACTTTTCCACGCCGGAGAAGGAATTGGCGATCTCCTCGAGCTTCTCCAGGCGCTTGATGTAGTTCTCCAGCGACTCGCGGCGCGCGCCCGGGCGAGCGGCGGAAATAGCGTCCGCGGCCTGCACCAGCACCGCCTCAATGGTCTGCGGCTCTACGTCGTTATGGTGCGCCATGATGCAATGCACCACTTCCGGGGACTCGCGATACTTGCGAGCCAGGTCAGCGCCCAGCGAAACGTGCGTGCCCTCCTGCTCGTGGTCGACCGCTTTGCCGATATCATGCAGCAGGCCTGCACGCTTCGCCAATTGGATGTCCGCGCCCAGCTCGGCGGCCATCAGCCCAGCCAGATGCGATACCTCGATGGAATGCTTGAGCACATTCTGGCCAGAGCTGGTGCGATAGCGCATGCGGCCCAGCAGCTTGACCAGCTCATGGTGAATGCCGTGCATGTTGGTCTCGAACACCGCCTGCTCGCCAGCCTCGCGGATCTGGTTGTCCACTTCCTTCTTGGCCTTTTCCACCATTTCCTCGATGCGAGCAGGGTGGATGCGGCCATCCTGGATCAGCTTCTCCAGCGCGACGCGCGCGGTCTCGCGGCGAACCGGGTCAAACGCCGACACGATGACCGCCTCGGGCGTATCGTCGATGATCAAATCGACGCCGGTCGCGGTCTCCAGCGTGCGGATGTTGCGGCCCTCGCGGCCAATGATGCGCCCCTTCATGTCCTCATTGGGCAGGTTGACCACCGACACGGTGGTCTCGGCCACGTGATCCGACGCGCACTTCTGGATGGCCAGCGCGATGATATTGCGCGCCTTTTTGTCGGCCTCTTCCTTCGCGTGGGACTCAATATCGCGCACCAATGCAGCGGCATCGTGGTAAGCGTCCTTCTGGATGCGGCTCATGAGCACCTGGCGCGCCTCGTCCTGGGTCATCTGCCCCACGCGCTCCAGCTCGACCTGCTGCTTGCCCAACAGCGCCTCGGTCTCGTCGGTCAGTTTTTGCAGGTCCTCATGTTTCTTGTTCAGGTTCTCCTCGCGCGCCTCGAGGTTGTCCATTTTTTTGTCCATGGTTTCTTCGCGCTGGAGCAGGCGGCGCTCATTGCGCTGCACTTCAGTGCGGCGATCGCGGATTTCACGATCCAGCTCGGTCTTTAAGCGCAACACTTCTTCCTTGGCCTCGAGCAGTGTTTCCTTTTTCTTTTCCTCGGCGCGGCGCTGCGCGTCCTCCAATAGGTTGCGCGCGTATTCCTCGGTTCGGCCAATCTTGCGCTCATGCGCGTTCTTCCTGTAGGCGTATCCAACCGCGACACCGATCAGCACGCTGACCAGCACAGCGAGGACAATCCAAAGCATGTCCAAGTGGGTCTCACTCCTTCTATTATCAAATGAACCGGAACTGTGCCGGCTAGTCTGGTAGGTTTTGTGCGACGATACCGCACGAAACCCATCGTGATATATGTATCACAAATCATTGTACCGACTCTAAAAGAATCTGTCAAGCGAAAACCTGTCCGCCCACATCGTCCGCCAAACAAAAAAGGAGCTTTCGCTCCTTTTCAGCTTATGAAAAAAGTCAGGCTGTCCAAAAAGGTTCAGATGCTAGGAGACGCAAGCTCGTCCGGCGGAGGCGTACAAGCGTACGCCGACGAGGCGAGCGCCGCATCGACAACGCAGATGAGCCTTTTTCGACAGCCTAAAAAGGAGCTTTCGCTCCTTTTGCCTGATATTTACTCCTCCGGCAACTCCGGCGCTTCTTCCGCGTCGCCCGCGCCGACCTCTAGCTTGGCCTCAATGCCGCCGCTCTTGAGCTCCTGACGGATGATCTCCTCGATGGTCTTGGCGATCTCCGGGTTGTCCTTGAGGAACTGGCGGGCGTTCTCGCGGCCTTGGCCAATGCGCTGATCGTTGTAGCTGAACCACGCGCCGGACTTGTTGATGATATCGCGCGCCACAGCCAGGTCGAGCAGGCTGCCTTCTTTCGAAATGCCCTCGCCGTAGAGAATGTCAAACTCCGCGATGCGGAACGGCGGCGCGACCTTGTTCTTGACCACCTTCACCTTGGTGCGATTGCCCAGCACGTCGGTGCCGTTCTTTAGCTGCTCGCCGCGGCGGATGTCCAGGCGAACGGTGGCATAGAACTTCAGCGCGCGTCCGCCCGGCGTGGTCTCGGGGCTGCCGTACATCACGCCGACTTTCTCGCGCAGCTGGTTGATGAATACGCAAGTCGCATTGGTCTTGTTGATGACGCCCGCCAGCTTGCGCAGCGCCTGGCTCATCAGGCGCGCCTGAAGGCCGACGAACGAATCGCCCATCTCGCCGTCGATTTCGGCCTTGGGCACCAACGCGGCCACCGAGTCCACCACCACCACGTCGATCGCGCCGGAGCGCACCAGCGCCTCGCAGATCTCCAGCGCCTGCTCGCCGGTGTCAGGCTGCGACACGTACAGCTCGTCGATGTTCACGCCCAGCTTGCGCGCATAGGCCGGGTCGAGCGCGTGCTCGGCATCGATGAAGGCCGCCGTGCCGCCCGCTTTCTGCGCCTCGGCCACCACGTGCAGCGCCACGGTGGTCTTGCCCGAGGACTCGGGCCCAAAGATCTCGATGATGCGGCCGCGCGGAATACCGCCGACGCCCAGCGCGATGTCCAGATCCAGGCAGCCGGTGGGGATGACCTGGATATCGTTGCCCGCGCCGCGATCGCCCAGCTTCATCAGCGCGCCCTTGCCGAATTGCTTCTCGATGCTGGCCAGCGCCGCGTCCAACGCCTTCTGCTTGTCGTCGGACAGCTTCTGGCTCACGGGCCCTTTCTCGGGCTTCTTGGATGCTCTTTCAGATGCCATACGTGCCTCTTTCCCCGGGCAAAACCCGGCCATGTGATGTTGCAATATGTGTTTTAGCCGCGTTTTGCGGCCTGTAGGATCATGTGCAATGCGTGCAGCATGGTTTGCTTGCGGATGCGCTCGCGCTCGCCGCGCAGGGTAAGCCTGCGCACCTCGGTGCCGTGCGCGTCGGCCAGCGCCACATACACCAGCCCGACCGGCTTGTCCGGCGTGCCGCCGGTCGGCCCGGCGATGCCGGTGGTGGCCACCGCGATGTCCGCGCCCGATACCCTGCGCGCGCCCTCGGCCATCTCGCGCGCGGTTTGCTCGCTGACCGCGCCAAATGCCGCCAGCGTCGCCTCTTGCACGCCCAGGCAGCGCACCTTGGCCGCGTCGCTGTAGGTGACGAATCCCTCGCCCAGCACCGCCGACGCGCCCGGTACATCGATCAGCGCCGCGCATACCAGCCCGCCGGTGCAGGACTCAGCGGTGGTCGCGGTCTTGCCCGCCTTGGTCAGTGCCGCCACGGCGTGGCGCGCCATGCTGTCGTGCGGATCGTCGCTGACCGCGTACACCACATCGCCCAGCCGGTCCGCCAGCGCGGCCACGATGGGCGCGATCTTGTCCAGCGCCATTTGGTCGCTCATCGCGCTGGCGGTGACGCGCAGCTGCACCTCGCCGATGGAACAATACGGCGCGATGGTCACTTCGCCCTGCGCGTCGATCAGGTCGCGCACGCGGGTCTCCACGTCACTCTCGCCCATGCCAAAGATGCGCACGTAGCGCGACGCGATGCAGGTGTTGCTCTTCTTCAAGAGGTAGGGCAGCACCGACTGCTCGAACATATGCGTCAGCTCGTTGGGCGGCCCGGGCAACTGAATCACGCACTTGCCGCCGTGCTCCACGATGCAGCCCGGTGCTGTGCCGCGCGCGTTGGGCAGGATGATCGCGCCTTGCGCAAAGCAAGCTTGCTTGCAGTTGCTCTCCGCCATGTCGCGATGCATCGCCGCGAAAAACGCGCGCATGTGCGCCAGCGAATCGGCGTCCTCGATCATCGGCAGCCCAAAGTGCTCCGCAACAATCTCTTTGCTCAGGTCGTCCTCGGTGGGGCCCAACCCGCCGCTGGTGATCACGATGTCGGCGCGATCCAGCGCGACGGCCAGCGCCTCGCGAATGCGACCCGGATTATCGCCCACGGTCGTGTGGTGGTGCACGGTGATGCCCAGTGTCGCCAACTGTCGCGACAGATACTGCGCATCGGTATTGGCGATCTGCCCCATCAGCAGCTCGGTGCCGATGGCCAGGATTTCCGCGATCATTGGCTGTCCCCCAGGTCGCTCAGCAGCGCGCGGCCGTTCCACACGTATACCACGCAGGAGACAACGGTGAGCAGCGTCGCGATATACAGCGACAGGTAACTCAGCCACCGCAGCGAAGGCAGATCGACAGTCAGCAGCGCCACCGCAATGATCTGCACCACAGTCTTGGCCTTGCCCCAGGGCCCCGCGGCGATCACAACGCCCTTTTCCGCGGCGATCAGGCGCAGGCCGGACACGATGAACTCGCGCGCCACAAAGACAATGCACACCCAACTGGACACCATGCCAAAGCCAACCATCATGATCAGCGCCGGGATGACCAGCAGCTTGTCGGCGATCGGATCCATGAACTTGCCAAAGTTCGTGACCAGCCCGCGCGCGCGCGCGATGCGCCCGTCGAATAGATCGGTCAGTCCGGCGGCGATGAACACAACCAGCGCCGCCCAGCGCCAGAACGGCGTCTGGATCGCGAAGAGCACCAGGTACACCGGCACCAGCAGAATGCGCAACAGCGTCAGCTTGTTGGGCAGATTCATCTTGCGAATGGCTTCGATCATGCTTCCACTCCTATCAAGTCGTAGGCATCGGCGCGGCTGATGCGCACCTGCGCGATGTCGCCTGCCCGATGGGTCTTGTCCGAGGAAAAGAGAATGCTGCCGTCGATCTCCGGCGCTTCCCAGCGCGAACGGCCCACGTAGAGCCCGTCCGGCCTGCGCCCCGCCACCAGCACCTCGCAGGTCTGGCCGACGCGCCGCTGGTTTTCTTCCAGCGAGATGCGCTGTTGCAGCGCCATCAGCTTGTCCAGGCGCGCCTGCTTGGTCGCATCGGAAAGCTGGTCGGCTCTTTCGGCCGCTGGTGTGTCCTCCTCCGGCGAGTACGCGAACGCGCCCAGCCGGTCGAACCGCGCCTCGGTGATGAAGGCCAGCAACTCGGCAAAGTCGGCGTCGGTCTCGCCCGGGAAGCCGACGATGATGCTGGTGCGCAGCGCCATGCCGCGCCGCTTGATTTCGCGTGCCAGGTAGCGGATGTGCTCGGCGGTGCCGTGGCGGTGCATGTCCTCCAGCAGTCGCGGCACGATATGCTGGATCGGCAGATCGATGTATCCGCACACGTTGTCCAGCGCCTGCATCGCATCCAGCAGCCGGTCGTCCACCCGCGCGGGGTAGCAGTACAGCGCGCGCAGCCACACCACGCCGGGGAGCGACGCCACTTCTCTCAGCAGCTCCGGCAGCTGGCTCTTGCCCTGCGACGCGGCAAAGTCGGTGCCGTAGCGCGTCGTGTCCTGCGAGATCAGCGTGATCTCTTTGACGCCGCGCGCGACCAACCCTTTCACCTCGCGCACGATGTCGGCCATGGGACGTGAGCGATAGCTGCCGCGAATCAGCGGAATGGCGCAGTAGCTGCATCGGTTGTCGCAGCCGTCGCCGATCTTGACGTAGGCGCTGTAGCTCGGCGTGGTCAGCACGCGTTCGCTCTCGAAGAAGTCCTGGCAGGGCGCGTTGAGCAGCGGCTTTTCGCCCCGCTCTGCCTGCGCGATCATGTCAAACAGCTTGTCATATTGCCCCACGCCCAGCATACCGTCGATCTCGGGCATCTGCGCACGCAGATCGTCGCCATAGCGCTGCGCGAGGCAGCCGGTGACCAGCAGCAGTTTGCATTGCCCATCCTGCTTATATTGCGCCATTTCCAGAATGGTATCTATGGATTCTTCCTTGGCCGGCTCGATGAAGCCGCAGGTATTGACCACGATGATATCAGCCCGGGCGGGATCGGCCTCGACCTGGTAGCCTCGCCCCACCAGCTCGCCCAGCATTTGTTCAGTATCGACGCGGTTCTTGCTGCATCCCAGCGACACCACGCCCACTTTGATCGCCAATGTGTTGCCTCGTTTCTATCCTATCGAATGGGAACATTCGTTTTCTATTGTAGCATCCTTTGTGCCGCGGCACAAGCGAACATCCGGTTAAAACTCGATCTTGTCTCTCACATACGCCACCAGCTCGTCGATGTGCACGCGATCCTGCTGCATGCTGTCGCGGTCGCGCACGGTGACAATGCCGGTCTCGACAGTATCAAAATCGACGGTGACGCACATCGGCGTGCCGATCTCGTCGGCGCGGCGGTAGCGTTTGCCGATCGAGCCGGTCTCGTCGTATTCCACCGAGAAGTGCTTGGCCAGCTTGTCGTAGACCTCAGTGGCCAGCTCGCCCAGCTTGTTCTTTTGCAGCGGCAGCACCGACACCTTGTACGGCGCCAGCGCCGGATGCAGGTGCAGCACGACGCGCGTGTCGCCTTCGGCGATTTCTTCCTCGTCGTACGCCTCGCACAGGAAGGCCAGCGCGCTGCGGTCCACGCCCACCGACGGCTCGATGACGTAGGGGATGTAGCGCTCGTTGGTTACCGGGTCGATGTATTCCATGGCCTCGTTGGCGTGCTCCTGGTGCTGCTTCAGGTCGTAATCGGTGCGGTCGGCGATGCCCCACAACTCGCCCCAGCCGAACGGGAACAGATACTCAAAGTCGGTGGTCGCCTTGCTGTAGAAGGCCAGCTCCTCCGCACTGTGGTCGCGCAGCCGCAGGTTTTGCTCCTTCATGCCCAGGCTCAGCAGCCAGTCGCGGCAGAACGCGCGCCAGTAGGCGAACCACTCCAGATCCTCGCCCGGCTTGCAGAAGAACTCCAGCTCGGCCTGCTCGAATTCGCGCGTGCGGAAAGTGAAGTTGCCCGGCGTAATCTCGTTGCGGAAGGACTTGCCGATCTGGCAGATGCCCATCGGCAGCTTGCGGCGGGTGGAGCGCACCACGCTCTTGAAGTTCACAAAGATGCCCTGCGCGGTCTCCGGGCGCAGATAGATCTCGTTGGCGCCGTCCTCGGTCACGCCCTGGTGGGTCTTGAACATCATGTTGAACTTGCGGATGCCGGTGAAGTCCTTCTTGCCGCAGGTCGGGCAGACGATGCCCTTGTCGGCGATGTAGGCCTCCATCTGCTCGTTGGTCCAGCCGTCGGCGACGATGTCCTCGCCCTGCTCGCGCGCAAAGTCCTCAATCAGCTTATCCGCACGAAAGCGCGCCTTGCACGCCTTGCAGTCCATCAAAGGATCGTTGAAGTTGCCGACGTGGCCGCTCGCCACCCACACCTGGCGGTTCATCAGGATCGCGCAGTCCAGGCCAACATTGTACTTGTTCTCCTGCACGAATTTCTTCCACCACGCGCGCTTGACGTTGTTCTTGAATTCCACGCCCAGCGGGCCGTAGTCCCACGTG
>JAVBUY010000107.1:0-8552 GCA_031554855.1 Eubacteriales bacterium | reverse complement strand
CGGTCATCTAGTTGATGATCTGGAAGCCAGATCCGCTCGAGTCATGCGTCGGGTCCACAAACGCGACCAGGCGCATCCAGCGGAAGTCCTGCCGCGCTTGCAGCATCATGCCCAGCGGAATACACGCCGCCGCACCGACGCCGACGATGCTTAGCCATAGCTTGAGGCTGGCGCCCGATACCAGCAGCAGCGTCATGAAGATAACGATGTACACCAGCATGGTGCCGATGTCGGGCTGCAAGATAATCAAAATCATCGGGATGCCGATGTGGATGCATAACCGGATGAAGTATTTTGTATTGGGGATCGCTTCTTTGTGGCGCGACAGCTCGCTGGATAGCGAGATGATCAGTGCCACCTTCGATAGCTCCGACGGCTGGATCGTGCGCTCCCACAGGATGGAGAACCAGCCCTTTGTGCCCGAGATCGCGGTCTCGGCCAGCACCAGCGCCAGCAGGAAGCAGCTAACGCCATACAGAATCGGCCAGATGCGCCCCAACAGCTGATAGTTGAGCATCATCATGCCCGCCACAGCGATCAGGCTGACCAGCACGAAGATGCCCTGCCAGCGGCCATTGGGTGAATCGACAATCAACTGCAACAGCGAACGGTTGGCGCCCAGTTCGGGATTGAAGTTAGTAATCGACACCGCGAGCACGCCAAAGATCGCCAACGCGTATGCGGTCAGCGTCAAGATCCAGTCAAAGTGCGGGCGCGCCAGGCGGCTGGTTGCGGTTTGTTGCATGCGCTTCCCTTTCTACTTACCGTTCAGCAATCTGCGGAGGAATCCCTGCGGATGGCCCTTGCCCTGCGCGTCAATCGGCGCGGCTTCGCCCATCATGCGGCGCAGCGCTGCGTCCATCTGCTCCCAGGTCTTTCCGTCGCTCTCGATGATCGGTCGGCGCGCGATCACGCAGCGCGCCACTTCGTCGTCCTCGTAGAGCACGCCAACCAGCGGCACATCCAGCGTCTGCGCCACTGCCTCGGGTGTATATTGCAGCCGTTCACTCACCCAGTCAGGGCGAACGCGATTAACCACCAGGTGCAGGTCGATGTCGGTTCTGTGGCGAAGCAGCCCGACCACACGATCGGCATCGCGCATCGCGATGTCGTCGGAATGGGTGACAATCACCGCGTCGGTCATCACGCGCATCGCCAGGCCGAACGTATAGTCCACGCCCGATGGGCAGTCCATCACGATATAGTCAAACTTGCCGCGCAACTGATCCATCAGGCGGCAAAAGAACTCCTCCGTGATGGTCTGCGGCGTATGGATCTGCGAAGTGCTGAGCAGCGCCAGGTTGGGGCGCTGCTTATCGACCACCAGCGCCTGCGCAAGCGTCGCGTGCCCGTCCATGATATCCACCAGGTCGAACAGCACGCGGTTCTCCAGCCCGAGCATCAGGTCGAGGTTTCTCAGGCCGGTGTCCATATCGATGAGCACGACCTTGTATGCGCGGGAAGCGAGGCCGACCGCCAGCGAAGCCGCGATGACCGACTTGCCCACGCCGCCTTTGCCCGATATCACTGCCCATACAGGCGTCATGGCCGTCCCCTCCCTTCTGTCGTGCGCTGTGTCCGGTTAGTATGCCAGCGAGTTGGCCGCAGGCATGTATTCTCGCGAGCTGCTTGTGCGCTGGTTCATGTAGTAGCGAATGACCTCGCGCACGGCGATGGACGCGTAGCCGCCGCTGTAGCCATTGGGGATATAGCAAACGATGGCGATTTCCGGCGCATCAAACGGCGCGAACGCGACGAACCACGCGTTGTTTTCCAGGTCGATGCGCGAGACCTGCGCGGTACCGGTTTTTCCGGCCATGTTTTCGGTAAATGGAAACCCTCGGAAGTACTTTTCTGCGGTACCGCCTTCGTCAACGACTCGTTTCATCCCCAAGCGAATGTAGGGCATGTTCAATTCCAGCTCGGGCATGGAGGCGCTGACAATCGGCTCGCTGTGGGATACCGGGTCGCCCTCCGGCGTGGTAACCGAATCGATGAGCGTCAGATCGTACACCGTGCCGCCATTGGCGACGGCGGCGACGTAGCGCGCCACCGCGACCGGCGTCACCGACGTAATCGACTGACCGATGCCGGTCATGATGGTCTGGCTGCCACCCCACTTGATTTCGTTCAGCGCGATGTAGATGTCGCCGACCACGGCCTGCAAGTACACCAGCTCTCGAGACATATCCAGCTCTTCCATCAATACGGTACGGATGTTGCGAACCCAGGCGCCCTGCGCGGTATTGACCGCCATATCCATCAGCGCCTTCACACAGCGGTCCAGCTTGCTGTCGTCAAACAGGATGTTGCGCTCTTTACCGATCTTGATCAGGTGTTTCTTGATCAGGTTGGCGACCAGCGACGGCGTCCAGGTCGCCTGCTCGGCGGCGCTGATTGCCTTGTTGGGGTCGTAGAGCATCTGCTGATTGCCCACAAAGCTCTGCAACTCGCCGGGCAGATCCACGCCGGTCTTGGAGGTCAGGCCGAACATCGCGGAATACTTGTACAGCGTATCGATGCCGATAAGCGAAGAAATGGTGTAGAAGAAAGAGGTGCACGAGTTTTCCAGGCCTTGCACAATGGTTTGATCCTGGTGCTTGCCGCGCGTCAGTTCCTTCGGGTCGATCCAGCAGCGCGGCGGGTTGGTCACATCATACAGCGTGAACGGGCCCTTGTCGCTGATGGTCTCGGTGGGCGTCAGCTTGCCGACCGCCATGGCCGCCGACGCGGTAACCATCTTAAAGATCGAGCCGGGCGTCGCCAGCGACGCGATGGCGTAGTTCATCAGCGGATTGCGCTTGTCGAGCATGACCTGCTCGGCCTCTTTGCCGCCGACGATGAACGCGTTCGGGTCGTAGGGCGGATAGCTGGCCATGGCCAGCACGCGGCCGTTGCGCACGTCAACGACCACCAGCGCGCCTTTTTCCGCCAGCTGGATCGGATATTTATCATAGTTGCGGCCGCTGCCCTGTAGTTCCGCCTTGTTTTCCTCCAGCCAACGGTCCGAGCGCATCGCGGCTTCCTGCGTGTTGCGCACCTCGTTCACGGTCTCTTCCAAGCTGACCTCGGCAATGCGCTGAATGCCCGAGTCGATGGTCAGCTTGATGTTGTTGCCGTTCTGCGGCGGCGAGTTGTACAGCTCGCGGCTGATGCTGCCGTAGCGGTCGATCTCGACGACGCGCTTGCCCACGCGCTGGCTGCTGGAGGCGGTCAGGCGATCCTCCATGGATTTCTCGACGCCGTCCAGCCCGATGAGATCGCTCATCTGATAGCCCTTTGGCTGCAACTGCTCGAAGTACGTGGTTTCATTCTGTATCGTGCCAATATAGCCGATGACGGGCGCCATGTGCGTGCCGTTGGGGTACACGCGCTGACTGCTCATCGCGATGCTCATGCCGGGCAGCAGCAGAGACCGGGTCTCGATCTCGATGACGGTCTCCCAGCTCACATTGCGCGCGATGGTGATCGGCGCGGTCAGGAAAGCGTTGGTCTGCATTTCCTCCCAGATCGACAGCACCTGCATCTTCTTTTCATCGGGCATCTCCTCGGGGATCTTGTAGCGCTGCCACAGCGTCTTGAAGATCTCCTCGCGCGGCGTGCTGGCCACGTAAAAGTTGCTGCGCCAGCGCGACTCACGCAGCGCCTTGGCAGTATCGCTGATGTCGATTTTCTCCCAATCGAAATACCAGCCGTGCGTCGGATTGCCCTTCAGGTCGGTTTTGTCGATCTCGGCTTCGTCGTACTTTAGCTTGAATCCCGAGATCGTCGTGCCGCCGTAGCGCTCGATGATCTCGATGGTGTTGATGATCGCGTTGGTATACTGCCCAAATGCGCTGAGCTGCACGCCGTTCGCATCTAACCCGGGGTTCCAGGTCGGGTCGCGATAGAACTGCACGTCGTACACCTTTTTGTCGTACGCCATGATCTTGGAATTGACGTCGGTGATCATGCCGCGGTCGCCCTGCGTGGTGATGGTCTTGGTCATCTTGTTGTTGGCCTTGATCGCATACTCGCCGCCCGCCCACAGTTGCAGCTTGACCAATTGCAAAAGCAGGATGGAAAACAGCAATCCGATGACGATGCCGATAAACACGTATCGTGTTCTGAATTTTTCTTTCAAGCTCTGTTCTCCTCCTTTCGGGGACCGGCGCCAATGCGGCTATCCCTTGGCGGTTTTCGTGCGGCCCAGCACGCGATACATCAGGAAGTGGCAAATGAAGTAGACTGGCACCGACAGGGCCGTACTGAAGAGCATTGCGCGTACGCTGCGGAAGATCAGTTGCAGCGTGATGTCCGCCGCGTTTTCGTTGATGTAGATGTACAGCAGCATAACCGCCTCAAAGATGGTGGTGACCGCCGCGGTCAGAATCAGTGGGCGCAGCAGCCGTTGGCGCGGCTTCACCAGCTTGGCATTGAGCAGGCGTGCGATGCGCGCCGAAGCGTACCCCATCAGCGGATAGAGTACCAGGTAGTACACCGCCAGATTGCCCACCATCGCATCCATGAGCAGACCGGCGATCGCGCCCATGCAAAACCCGATGTAGGTGTCACCGTCCAGCGTAAAGTATACGATCACGCACGCCAGCAGATCCGGCCGGATGCCGAGACCGACAATGTGCGGCATGATGCTGGTTTGAATCAGGTAAAAGATGAACATCACCAAGAACCTGCGCAGTCCAAGCGGCATGGCTTCCTCCTCTGCTTGCGGCTATTGCCCGTTCAGGAACTCATCGCGCATGCGCTGCGCTTCCTCGCTCTGGTCGTCCTCGATATTGCTATCGGACGTTGCCGCGCCCGCAGCCGCTGGCGGCGGGGTCTGCCCCGGCTCCAGGCTGGGCACCGGCGTTTCGGGGTTGCTGCGACCCGGCGCACCGGGCAGCGGCGGCGGAGTGGCGTCCAGCTGCTCGTTGCTGATCGTCGCCATCGGGCGCGCAGTCGGCACGTGCTGCACATCAATCGCCTCGGCATCCTCGACATCCGGCATGGCCTGCACGGAGGGCTTGTAGCGCAGGATCAACACTTCCTCAATATGGCGGAAGTCCGCCACCGGTTCAACCACGATGTAGTATTTATTCTCGTCTAGCGAGCGCGTGCTCTCGCGGATGACGCCCATCTTCAGTCCCTTAGGGAACGGCAGGCCGATGCCCGAGGTCACCACGTTGTCGCCCGGGCGCGGGATACTGGACGCGGGCAAGTAGTACATGCGGCACATCGGCGTGCCGTCGATGCCCAATGTCCCTTGCAGGCTGCCCTGATCGCGGCTGGACTCAATGATGGCCGCAATCTTGGATTTGCTGTCAATGATGGTGATCACCTTGCAGGAGTTGGCGTACACCTCGTACACGTGACCGATCAGACCCGATGCGTTGATGACCGCCATGTTCACGTCCACGCCGTGCATGCTGCCCTTGTTGAGCGTAAAGGTGGAGAACCAGTTGCCCGGCTCACTGGAAATGACCTTGGCCATCAGCGGGTCCATGCTGGCGTTGGCCTCATAGACGCCCAGCAGCAGGCGCAGTCGCTCGTTCTCGTTTTGCAGCTCTTCCACCAGCAGCGCGTCGTACATCAGCTGATCGTTCTGCGCCTTGATCTTGTTGTATTCCATCTCAATATTGCTGCGCAGCTTGACCTTGGCCAGGTATTGGTTGATGGCCTGCGCGGTGTTCGATACCACGCCTTGAATCGGCGTGATGACCGACGCCATGATGTTCTCGGGCAGCATGGTTTGCCCCACATACTGCGAATAAGCGGCCAGACCCATCAGCGTCACGAGCAGCACAACCAACACCCCGCGCAGAAACTTCTGTCCGGGCGTGAGCTCTTTTTTGAATGTGCGCTGTGTCGCCATGCGTTTCTCCTTGCAGAAGGGGATTTATTCGGCCAGGGGTTCGCCCATGCCAATGCGCGGAATCACGTCGATGTTCTCGGCCAGGTAGCCCGCGCCCAGCGCCGCGCATTCGCTGGCGTCGCGCGCGATGAGCACCGGTATGCCCAGCGCTGATGCGATCAGGATGTCCATGCCGGGCAATTGCGCGCTACCGCCGGTCAAGTAGATGCCAGTGCGCAACACATCGACCGCTAGCTCCGGCGGCGTGCGCTCCAGCACCCAGCGCACAGTCTGCACGATGGTTTGCAGGCAGTCCTGCAACGCCTCGTGGATTTGCTTGGCGTCGATCTCGACGGTCATGGGCAGGCCGGTCACCAGGTCGCGGCCTCGGATCATCGCCTTGTGGTTGTCGCGCGGCGGGATGGCCGAGCCGAGATCCAGCTTCAGCTCCTCCGCCACGCGGTCGCTGATCAGAATGTTGTACATCGTCTTCATGTAATTGACGATGGCTTCGTCCATTTTGTTGCCCGCGACGCGCACCGAGCGCGACACCACGATGCCGTTGAGCGAAATCAGCACGCACTCGGTGGTGCCGCCGCCGATGTCCACCACCATGCTGCCGATCGGGTCATACACCGGCAGGCCGGTGCCCAGCGCCGCGGCGAACGGCTGATCGACGACATGCACCGACCGCGCACCCGCCAGACGCGCCGCCTCGTTGATGGCGCGGCGCTCGACTGCGGTCAGGCCGCACGGCACGGTGATCACCATGCGCGGCTTGGTCAGGAACGGCCCGCCGATCGCCTTGCGCAGAAAGTAGCGCAGCATCACTTCGGTCATATCAAAATCGGCGATGACGCCGTCCACAATCGGATGAATAGTCTGGATGTCGCCCGGGGTGCGCCCCATGAGCAGGCGCGCATCCTCGCCCACCGCCTTGACATCGCGCTTGGCGTTGTTGGCGACCACTGCCAGCGTCGGCTCGTAGAGCACGATCCCCTTGCCCTTCACGCTCAGGCGGAAAAAGCAGGTGCCCAGATCAATGCCGACGTCCGGCGCAAAAAAACCAAAGGCCATGACTTTCTCCCCCTTCGTCAGATTATATCGTACCCAACTTGGCGCAGCAGCACACGCGTCGCCGCCATCGGCAGACCCATCACGCAACTGGGTGATCCATCCAGCCGCTCAATGAACATACCGGCTTGTCCCTGAATCGCGTAGGCGCCTGCCTTGCCCATCGGCTCGCCGCTGGACACATACTGCGTGATGCTGCGCGCCTCCAGCGGCGCAAACTTCACGCGCGCGCAGTCCAGCGCGGTGCGCTCCTCGCCAATGATCGTGTCGATCAGGCATACGCCGGTAAACACGTTGTGCCAGCGCCCAGACAGCATGCCCAGCATGCGCGCCGCGTCCACCGGATTCTTGGGTTTGCCCAGGATGGTGTCGCCGATCACCACGATGGTGTCCGCGCCCAGCACCAGCCGGTCGTCGTACCGCTCGGCCACCGCGCGCGCCTTGCGCCGCGCCAGTTCCAGCACCACCGATTCCGGCGTGCCCTGGACATTCTCGTCCGCATTGGAAACGACCACTTCAAAATCGACGCCCATGCGCGCCAGGATTTCCTTCCGGCGCGGAGAGCTGGATGCGAGGATTACCGGTTTCTGTCGCGTGGTCGTCATGCCATCCTCCGTACAACTGCCAATTTTGCGTTGGCATCCTCAGCCTAGCATAAGATTATACCACATCCGCGTCAGTTTTGCACAAAAAAGTAACAATTGTCATATTTCCCTGCGCATCATAAAAAAGCCCGACAGCGAAACCGCTGCCGGGCATTGGAGGATGGATTGTTATGCCTTTTCAACCGGCACGGCGGCCTCGACCACCTCGGTGCCCACCTTGGCAAACTCGTCGCGCGGATGGCGGCGCGTGCGCATGGTAATGCACTTCTTCGGGCACTTGGCCACGCACTTGCCGCAGCCGGTGCACGCCTCGGTGATTTCATGCGGCTGCTTCATGCTGCCCGCGATCGCGTCGAACTGACACTGCTTCTTGCAGATGCCACAGCCGATGCACGCGCTTCTGTCGATCACCGCTTCCTGGCGGTTGTCGAAATCGCCCCAGATCGCGGTGGTCGGGCAGACCTCGGCGCACATCATGCAGCCGACGCACTTGTCGCGGTCGATGACCGGCAGGTGGTTGACCATTTCGATGGCGCCAAACTTGCACGCGCCATAGCACAGCTCGCAGCCGATGCAGCCAACTTTGCAGTTATCGCTGACCACCTTGCCCTGCTCGGCCGCGCGGCAGAGTAGCTGCACAGGCGCCTCGGCGGGTTGCAGAGACAGCACCTTCTTCGGGCAGGCGTCAATGCACGCCATGCAGCCGGTGCACTTGTCGGCATCGACCGTCGCGATCTTGCCGCGCTCGTCGATGGTAATCGCGCCAAACTGGCAGACTTTCTCGCAGGTGCCCAGCCCCAGGCACGCATAGGCGCAGGCTTTGTTGCCGTCGCCGACCAGCGCCGCCGACACGCAGTCCTGGATGCCATCGTACTGAAACTTGGGTTTGCACTTGTCGTCAGTGCCTTGGCACTTCACGGTCGCCACCATGCGCTGCGTCTGCCCCGCATCCACGCCCATGATTGCGGCAACCTGATCGGCCACCGCCTGGCCGCCCACCGGGCAGCCATTGACCGGCGCCTGGCCCTCGGCCACCGCGTTGG
>JAVBUY010000023.1:0-10740 GCA_031554855.1 Eubacteriales bacterium | reverse complement strand
CTGCATCAAGGACATGGCTAACCTGCTGCTGCCCTACGATGCGTACAAGCTGGTCAAGCGCCTGAAGACCGAGATCAAGCTGCCCATCCACCTGCACACGCACAACACCTCGGGCACCGGCGACATGACGCTGCTGAAGGCCATCGAGGCCGGTGTGGATATCGTGGACACTGCGCTGTCGCCGATGGGCAACGGCACCGCCCAGCCCGCCACCGAGGCGCTGGTCGCTACGCTCAAGGGGACCGAGTATGACACCGGCCTGGACATGAAGCTGATGAGCGAGTGCGCCGAGCACTTCCGCAAGGTCGCCGAGCGCCTGGAGAAGGATGGCTTCCTCGATCCCGCCGTGCTGCGCGTGGACATCAACACGCTGCTGTACCAGGTGCCGGGCGGCATGCTGTCCAACCTGATCAGCCAGCTCAAGCAGGCCAACGCGATGGATCGCTTCTATGACGTGCTGGCCGAGATCCCGCGCGTGCGCGAGGACTTTGGCTATCCGCCGCTGGTCACCCCGACCAGCCAGATCGTCGGCAGCCAGGCCGTGCTGAATATCCTGGCCGGTGGCCGCTACAAGCAGGTCAGCAAAGAGTCGAAGGCGCTGATGCGCGGCGAATATGGCCGCCTGCCCGCCCCGGTCAACAAGGACGTGCAGAAGCTGATCATCGGCGACGAGAAGGTGATCACGCATCGACCCGCCGACGATATCAAGCCGGAGCTCGAGAAGTATCGCGAGGAAGTGCGCCCCTACTACGAGCAGGAAGAGGACATCCTTTCCCTGGCGATGTTCCCGCAGGTCGCGCCGAAATTCTTCGAATACCGCGCCGCGCAGAAGTACAAGGTGGATTCTACTATGCTCAATGCGCAGGATGGAACGCTGCCTGTGTGACGGCTGGCGATCCGTACCCTCTCGCGGTGTCAGCGCGGCGTTAGCCTCCTCGGCGTATGACACGATACGCCTCGGTCGTCTGACTGGCGCTTCCTAGCGATAGGGCACGTCTGGTCAGCCTTGGGCTTGAAAACCCCGAATCCCAGCCCGCCGATGTTCCGGCGGGCTTTTCGTATGGGAAGAAAAAGCGCGCTTCATGCATTATATGGGCATAGCCATTGGTTGCACGCGCCCAAAGAATGTGATAAAATATCACCTTGTAGGGGGGACAAGCATGACCAAACAAAATCATGGGATGGCGTGGCGGCGAGTCGTCGCGGCGGCGCTATGCGCGCTGCTGTGTGTGCTGTGCTTGCCATCTTTTGCCGAGGACGAGTCCGGCGAGCCGGTGGTGTGCTTCACCGCCGTGGTGACGCGCAAACTGACCATCCGCAAAACCCGCGACCAGGGCGGCAAAGCGCTGGGCACGGTCGCGAAGGACGAAACCGTGGAGATCGTGCAGCTGGAAAAGGACTGGGCCAAGGTGCTCAAGGACGGCGAAACCGGCTGGATCGTCGGCAAATACTTCACCGACATGCAGGTGCTCGACGACACTGCACCGGTGCCCGACATGTATAAATTCATGCTGCTACCACCATTTTTGCCGCGCTTTAGCGGTGCGGTGCGCGGCAATGTGTCGCTGCGCTCGGACATGGATACCGACTCCAAGCTGCTGGCGACGCTCTACGATGGCAACCGCATGGAGCTATCGCAGATCACGCCTGAATGGACCATGGCGCGCTATAAAGGCAAGCTGGGCTTCATCCAGACCGAGCTGATCGACGACCTGGAGGTCACCGATCCCTATCTGGCCATTCTGCCCGATCAGAGGCTGTATCCCTTCGCGGCGGTCGCCAACGCCGATCTGGATATCGAGGCGGCGATGCCCGGCGAGAACGGTGTCTTGCAGCGCATTCCCGCCGGATCGGTGTTTCCGGTAACCGAGCCGGACACGCAGGGTAATGTGCGCGTGCCATATCTGCGCGGCATTGGTCAGGTGAGCCAGCAGGATGTGCAGCTATTGCCCGTTGTGCCACACGCGGAGGCTCAGGAGGGCGAGTTGATCGGCGTGTTCTCCACCTTCTTTCCTAAGGAGGCCGAGCGCGACATTGACGAAGGTCGCCGCCACAACATCAACCTGGGCGTGCAGTTTATCAGTGGCACGGTGGTGCAGCCCGGGGAGCAGTTTTCGTTCAACAAGCTGGCCGCGCCGTACGTAAAAAGCACAGGCTATGAGCTGGGGCCGATCATCAACTACACCAGCGACAAGAAAGCCGGCTACGGCGGCGGCGTGTGTCAGGTATCGACTACGCTATACAATGTGGTGCTGCAACTGCCGCTCAAGGTGGTGCGCTGGCGCCCGCATAGCAGCTATGGCATCAGCTACGCGCCGGTCAACTTCGATTGTGCGGTGGGCGACAACAACCTGGATTTCATCTTTGCCAACGACCTGCCGTACGCGATCCGCATCCAGGCGGATGTGTGGGATGGCGTGGTGTGCACGCGCATCTACCGCGACGGTATCGCGCCGACGCCCGAACCCACCGAGACGCCAGAGCCCACCGAGACCCCCGAACCCACCGAGCAGCCCGCGGAAATATTCGCGGAGACACCCGCGCCCACGCCCGAGCCGGAAAGCGACGCTGAGGATGATTCGTTCTTTGGCACGCCGCTGCCTGCGTCCACGCCTGCTCCCACCGAGGAGGCGGCGGCAGGATGAACAAGAAGCGATGGGTCGCCGGGACGCTGGCCTTGGGGCTAGCGCTATGGGCGGCGGTTGCCCCACTGGCTGAGGAGCAGGTTGCCCCGAGCGAATATATCGCGGTGGCCAGCAAGGCTCTTGCGGTCTATGCGAAAAAGAATGTCGAAAGCAAGGTGCTGTACAAAGTAGAGGCCGGTGCGGAGCTCGATGTGGTTGGCTATGACCGCACGTGGCTGACGCTGGCAGCCACGACTGACCAGCCAGCGGGGTATGTGCGGCGCAAGTACACCGAGCGGCTGCAACTGCGCGATCCGACCCAGGGGCTGATGCCCGGCATGACCGCACAGGCTGGGCTGGCGGTGGCCCAGCAGCCGGTGTCGTTCCGACCGAAAGGCTATTCCGGCGCGATGCGATACCCCGAGGGCACCGCGTTTGCCGTGCAGGAGATCGGCGACACCAGCGTCGGCCTGGTCTATGGCCGCATGGATGGGCTGCAAAGCATGGCCAAGGAAGGGCTGCACATCACGCCGGTGACCCCCTGGCGCGACGCGCAGCCAGGCGCGCTGATTAGCGCGTACACGACCTACTATGCCACCACGCCGTATAAGCACCTGAACCAGGGGCGCATGGCCAACCTGGCGCTGACCTGCCACCGGCTGGACGGCGTAATCGTCAAAGCGGGGGAGGACTTCTCCTTCAACCAATATTGTGGCCCCTACACCAAGGAAAACGGCTACGTGCGCGCGCCCATTGTATCCGGATCGCAGGCCGACGGCTATGGCGGCGGCGCGTGCCAGGTATCGACCACGCTGCACAACGCGGCGCTGCGCATTCCGACTGTGCTCAAGGATCACCACCTGCATTCTCAAAACGGCGCGCCTTACACGCCGCCAGGTCGCGACGCGACGGTCGGCGACCTGTGGGACTATGTGTTTCAAAGCGCGCTGCCCTACGATATCCGCATCGCGACCTATGTGGGAGACGGGGTGCTGACCATCGCGCTGTACCGCGCCTAGTGTCGATTCGGCAGGGAAACTTGCATGCGCCGAGCCAATCGGCGCTTTTTTTGCGCAAAAGCAAGAAAACAGGCGCTAAAAATGCAAGATTCACATGCAAAAAATGCACGGATTTAGTACAATGGGGACAACTCGTTGCGGAATTGGAGGCAATTTGCGTGCGCGATATTCAGGACATGCAAGAAATGATTCGCAAGCTCAACCAGAGCGGCAAACGCCTGAGCAAGGGGCATCGGCGAATCGTGGAATACATCGTGGAGCACTATGACAAGGCGGTGTTCATGACCGCCTCAAAGCTGGGCGATAAGGTCGGCGTCAGCGAATCGACCGTGGTGCGCTTTGCGTCGGCGCTGGGCTACGACGGCTACCCGCAGCTGCAAAAGGCGCTGCAGGAGCTGGTGCGCCATCGCCTCACCTCGGTGCAGCGCTTTGAGATGGTGTCGGAAATCGACCAGAATGCCATCCTGCGTACCGTGCTGAAGGCCGACATGCAGAACATTCGCACGACCATTGAGGAGTGCGATCCCGACCTGTTCGACCGCGTGGTGGAGAGCACGCTCAAGGCGCGCAACATCTATCTGCTGGGGGTGCGCGCCGCCGCGCCACTGGCGCAGTTCATGGGCTACTACCTGCACTACATCTTCGAAAACGTGCATGTGGTGGGCGAGGGCGTCAATGATATCTTCGAGCAGATTTCGCGCATCGGCAAGGGAGATCTTCTGTTCGGCATAAGCTTCCCGCGCTATTCCTCGCGCACGCTCGACGCGATGAAATTCGCCAAGGCGCGTGGCGCGACCGTGGTGGCGCTGACCGACGGGCCGATGTCTCCGCTGTGCGATATCGCCAGCATGAACCTGACCGCGCGCACCGACATGGCGTCGTTTGTCGATTCGTTGGCTGCGCCGCTGTCGATGATCAACGCGCTGATCGTTGCGCTGGGTCTGCGCAAAAAGGACGAGCTGTCCGAGCATTTTACGCTCATGGAAGGAATATGGGATGCAAACAAGGTCTACCTCGACAAAGAGGGCAAATGACGTCGTGGTGATCGGCGGCGGCCCCGCGGGCATGATGGCCGCGCTGACCGCGGCCAAGGCGGGCGCGGCTGTGCTGCTGCTTGAGCGCAATGAAAAGCTGGGCAAGAAGCTCTACATCACCGGCAAGGGGCGCTGCAATCTCACCAACACGGCGGAACTGGACGCTTTTTTTCAGCAAGTGCCGCGCAATCCGCGATTTTTGCAATCCGCGGTGCGGCGCTTTTCGTATGTGCAGCTGCTCGACCTGATGGACACGCTGGGTGTGCCTACGGTGGAAGAGCGCGGCGGCCGCGTGTTTCCAGCCAGCCAGAAGGCCAGCGACGTGACGCGCGCGTTTGAGCGCGGCATGCGCCAGGCGGGCGTCCAGGTGCGGCTGGGCGCGCGCGTGGCGGAGATCCTGCGCGGTGCGGACGGCGCGGCGTGCGGCGTGGCGCTGGAGAATGGCGAGCGCATCTCCGCCCGCGCGGTGATTATCGCGACCGGCGGGGCAAGCTATCCGGTGACCGGCAGCACCGGCGATGGATATGGCTTTGCCAGGGCGCTGGGGCACACGGTGCACCCGCCGCTGCCCTCGCTGGTGGGGCTCATCACACGCGACGCGTGGCCGAAAGCACTGACCGGCCTATCGCTGAAAAACATCCGGCTGTCGGCGCGGCGTGACGGTAAAGTGATCTTCGATCAGCTGGGCGAAATGCTGTTCACGCACTTTGGCATCTCCGGCCCGCTGGTGCTGGAGCTGTCCAGCGACGCGCAAGGTACGTGCGCATGGGCTGCGCTGGATGTGCGGCTGGACATGAAGCCCGGCCTGACGCCTGAGCAGCTGGATGCGCGCCTGATGCGCGACTTTGAGGAGCACGCGCGCAAGCAGTTCCGCAGTATTCTACCGGGACTTCTGCCCGGCAAGATGGCCGACCTGGCGCCCGAGCTGACCGGCATCGCCGCAGACAAGCCGGTGCACCAGATCACTCGCACCGAGCGCCAGGCGCTGTGCGCATGGCTGAAAAATATCGCGCTGCCGGTCACCGGCGCGCGCGGGCTGGACGAGGCCATCGTCACGCGCGGCGGCATAGAGGTGAAGGAAGTCAATCCCTCCACCATGATGTCACGCAGCGTGCCCGGCCTGTACTTTGCCGGAGAGGTGCTGGACGTGGACGCGCACACCGGCGGATTCAACATACAAATCGCGTGCGCAACTGGCGCGCTGGCGGGGCAGTCCGCCGCGTCGGCCAGTGGGCAGGAGGAATGACCATGACACAGAAACATCACACCATCCAGGTGACCATCGAGGGCGTGACCGCGCCCTGCAAAGTCGGCACTTCGGTGCAGGATTGGCTCAAAGAGAACCTGCCCGCGCGCCTTTCCGGCACGATGGCGGTGACGCTGGGCGACAGCATCAAAGGTCTGCGCTGGCAGCCGCAGCAGGACTGTGTGCTGACGCTGCTGGACTATACCAACGAGGAAGTCCGCCGCATGTACGAGCGTTCGGCGCGCTTCCTATTCCTATTGGCGCTGCGCGACACCATGCCCGGCGCGCGCGCGCGCTTTGAGCACAGCGCGGGCTATGGCGTGTATGTGCAGCTGCGCGACGAGGAGGCGCTGAACAGCCTGCGCGTGCGGCGCATCGAGCAGCGCATGCGTCAGCTCGTCGAGGAGGACCTGCCTTTCGTGCGCACGCGCTGGACGCGCGAGCAGGCGATGACCTATTTTGAGCAGGATGGGCAGGCCGACAAAGTGCGGCTGCTGGGCTATCGCCCGTACAACCACTTCGACGTATATACTTGCGGCGGGATGAGCGAGTATTTCTACGGCGAGATGCTGCCATCGACCGGCTATGTGAACGCTTTTACGCTGCAATACTATCTGCCCGGGTTGGTGCTGCAATTGCCCGCACCCAGCCAACCTGACCGCCCCGCGCCGTTTCGCGAAAACCCAAAGCTGCTGCGCACGCTGGCCGAGTCGGCGCGCTGGGCGCATATTTTGCATAGCCAGAACGCCGCCGACCTGAACGACCTGATCGCGCAGAAAAAGCTGCGGCCGTTCATCCGCGTCAACGAGGCGCTGCACGAAAAATCCATCGCCGACATCGCCGACCAGATTGTCGAGCGCGGCGCGCGCGTGGTACTGATCGCCGGGCCATCCTGCTCGGGCAAGACCACGTTCATCAACCGCCTGACCACGCAGCTGCGCGTGAATGCCTGCGAGCCGGTGGCGATCTCGCTGGACGATTACTATATGGATCGCGACAAGGTGCCGCTGGATGCGCATGGAAAGCCCGATCTGGAGTGCCTGGAGTCGATCGACGTGCCACTGTTCAATCAACAGTTGGTGCAGCTCTTGCAGGGCGAAGAGGTCGAGGTACCGCTGTTTTCCTTTAAGTCAGGCAAGCGTGAACCCAAGGGGCACACGATGCGCGTGCGCGCCGATCAGCCGATCCTCATCGAGGGCATCCATGGCCTGAACAATAAGCTGACCGAGGACATCCCCTGCGACATGAAGTTCAAGATTTATCTGAGCGCGCTGACGCAGCTCAACCTGGACGACCACAATCGCATCCGCACCACTGACGTGCGCTTGCTGCGCCGTCTGGTGCGCGATCACGAGACGCGCGGTGCGTCGGTGGATCGCACGATGGGCATGTGGGACGATGTGCGCGCCGGGGAAGAGAAGTACATTTTCCCCTTCCAGGAACAGGCCGACGTGATGTTCAACTCGTCACTGCTCTATGAGCTGCCAATGCTCAAAAAGCTGGCGTACCCGATGCTGACCTCGGTGCCCGAGGACAGTCCATGGTATCTGCGCGCCAACCGGCTGATCAAGTTTCTCAATTAGTTCCTCGATGGCGAGGTGGAGGACGAAAGTCCGCCGACCTCGATTTTGCGCGAGTTTATTGGCGGTTGCACCTTCTACAAAGAATAGCGCGCCTGCAAATTTTGCATGTTCGCCCATCAACTGCCCTGATAGTTTGCCTGCCCCGCGCGCACAATAGCGCCGAGAGGAGGCGAACACAACTTGAAGAGGACGATCCTACTGTTCCTATGCCTGGTGATCCTGGCATCGCTGGCCGGTTGCGCAAGCAACACCACCGCGCCGATGCCGTCCGCCATGCCGCTGAACACCGACATGATGCCGACCGTGCAGCCCATCGAGAGCATGATGCCCGGCACCAGCGCGCAGCCTGAGGTTCCCTCCGCCGCGGTCAATATGACCCCGGCGGAGGCCCAACAGGCCGCCAAGCGGATCAGCGATGAAGTGGTCAAGCTCAGCGAGATTGACAAAGCGACGACTGTCGTCATGGGCAACTCGGCGCTGGTCGGCGTGAACTTTACCGCGCAGTACAAGGGCGAAATGACCACGCGCATCAAGGACATGGTCAACGACCGCGCGAAGAAGGCCGTGCCGGTGATCCAGAGCGTGGCCGTGACCGCGGACCCCGATCTGCTCAAGCGCATCCAGGCGATGGCCACCGATGTGACCGGCGGCCAAGAAACCGATATCAGCGCGCAGTTTTCCGAAATCTTTACGCGCATTATGCCCCGATAATCGTGCCATCCAGACGGTTGCGTATGCAGCCGTTTTTTGTGTAAAAAGTTGGCATGCTTGTACGTCCTCGCGCATACGCTGGAACAAAGAACCGGCGGGGAGGCGCAAAAGATGGACAAGGCTAGACGGATGCGGCGGTGGGCGCGCTTGGGACTCATGCCCGCGACGGTGCTCGTCTGCATGCTGCACGCGTACGGCATGCCGATGATGGTGGCGGCGGGACTGATGGTGCTGGCGTGGGGACTAACCGGCGCAATGTGTGTCCGGTTTGCGCGCCCTTGCTGGACAGTGGGGCAGCGCAGGCTGTGGCAGCCGCGCAAGGATATCTGGCGTGCGGCGTTTCGCGCGGCAAGCATCGCGGCGCTGGCCGCGTGGGGCTGCGAAGCGCTCTATGGCGAGATGCTGCGCGCGATGCCGATGCTGCGATTTGCGCAGGCTTTCTGCTGCGTGGCGGTGGGGCAATGGGCAGGCTGCCGGGCGACATATCGACAGAGACCGGCGGCTGAATCCAGTATCGCAAGCGCGCAAAAAAACGCTCTCATCATCGGATGAGAGCGTCGCTTTTTCTTCGCGCTTACTTTTGCTTTTGCTTGTGCTTGAATGCATCGGGCGCCAGCTTGCTTTCGGTGCCGTTGAACAGCCGCTGGATGTTGGTGCGATGGGCGAACACGATGATCGCGCACAGCGCCAGGCTGAGCCAGCAGATGATCGGGCTGCCCCAGTTCGTGGGGATCAGCAGGATGGGGTAGAGCAGCGCGCCGGTGATCGAGCCCAGCGACACAAAGCGCGTGATATAGACCACGAGCACCAGCGCGGCCAGCGCGGTCAGCCCCTGCCAGGGGAACAGGATGATGACCACTGCGAAAGAGGTGGCCGCGCCCTTGCCACCACGGAAGCCAAAGAATACCGGCCACACATGCCCCAGCACCGCACCGAATCCGCCGACCATGCCGCCCTCTTTGCTGCCCGTCAGCAGCACGCCGATGGCCACCGCCAGCAGCCCTTTCAGCACATCGCCCACGATGGTCAGCAGCGCGGGCTGGTTGCCCAGTACGCGCAGCATATTGGTGGCGCCAGCATTGCCGCTGCCATGCTTGCGGATATCAGTGCCCGACAGGTACTTCGACACGACAATGCCGGTGGAAAAGTTGCCCAGCAGATACCCGGCCAATAGGATGATGAAAAACTTGATAACGGTCATGAATCAGTCCTCCTTTTTTCTCTCGCGTAGAATCATGCGGATGGGCGTTCCTTCAAAGCCGAACGCCTTGCGGAATTGATTTTCCAGGTATCGCTCATAGGCGAAGTGCATGAGTTTCTGGTCATTGACGAACAGCACGAATGTCGGCGGCGCCACCGACTGCTGCGTGCCGTAATAGACCTTGAGTCTGCGCCCGCCGGTGGCCGGTGGTTGCAGTGCGGCGGTGGCGTCGTGCAGCACGTCGTTGAGCACGCCGGTGGTGACGCGCTTGTTGGCCTGGGCATAGACTTCCTTCACGCCGTCCAGCACCTTGTGCACACGCTGGCCGGTCAGCGCCGAGATGAACTGCACCGGGGCGAACGACATGAACTTGAAGCCCTCAAGCACTTCTTTTTTGTAGGATTCCAGCGTGCCGGTGTCCTTCTCCAGCGCGTCCCACTTGTTGACGATGATGATCGCCGCCTTGCCCTCGTCCAGCACGAATCCGGCGACCTTGGTATCCTGCTCGGTGACGCCATCCACCGCGTCAATGAGGATCAGCGCGACATCGCAGCGGCGCACAGCGGCTAGCGAGCGCACCACCGAGTAGTGCTCGATGGATTCATCCTCGATGGCGCGCTTTTTGCGCATGCCAGCGGTGTCGATCAGCACGTAGCGCTGGCCGTTCACCTCCAGCGGGGAGTCGATGGCGTCGCGCGTCGTGCCCGGGATGTCGGACACCATCGTGCGGTTCTCGCCCAGTAGGCGGTTGACCAGCGACGACTTGCCTACGTTCGGGCGGCCGACCACCGCGATGTGAATCGGGCGGTTCTCGTCGTCCTCAATGGGGGTTGTATCGGGTGGCAGCAGCTTGATCACCTCATCGAGCAGATCGCCCAGTCCCATCATGTTGGAGCTGGAGATGCCGATCGGGTCGCCTAGGCCGAGATTGTAAAACTCGTAGACGTGGTCCTGCAAGCTGGCGTGGTCGATTTTGTTGACCACCAGCAGCACCGGCTTGAGCGCCTTGCGCAGCATGTTGGCCACCGCCTCGTCGTCGGCAGTCATGCCTGCGCGGCCATCGACGAAGAACAGAATCACGTCGCAGGTGTCGATGGCGATCTGTGCCTGCTCGCGCATCTGGCTGAGCAGCAGATCCTCGCTCTTGGGATCGATGCCGCCGGTGTCGATCAGCGTGAAGCTATGGTTGAGCCACGTCACATCCGCATAAATGCGGTCGCGCGTCACGCCGGGCGTATCCTCCACGATGGAGATACGCCGACCCGCGACCTTATTGAAGAAGGTGGATTTGCCCACATTCGGGCGGCCGACCACCGCGACCA
>JAVBUY010000088.1:0-10251 GCA_031554855.1 Eubacteriales bacterium | reverse complement strand
AGGTCGGGCACCAGGCGATCCATGGCTGCATCGCGTGCGGCAAGTGCAGTCAGCCCGGCGCGCACGGCTGCATGGCGTTTCCAGAGGACGCGGTCAACGCCTGCATCGAGAAGAGTCGCGAATGTGACGGTATCCTGCTGGCCAGTCCGGTGTACTATGGCGGCATCTCCGGCACGATGAAGTGCTTTCTGGATCGCTTCTTTTTTGCCGGTGCGCGGCTGAAGTACAAGGTCGGCGCGTCTTTCGTATGCCTGCGCCGTACCGGCGGCACCGAGGCGCTGCACCAGCTGAATAACTACCTGCACCTGGCCAAGGCGGTCATCGCACCCTCGCAGTATTGGCCGGTCATTCACGGCAACAGCGGCCAAGAGGTCATGCAGGACGCCGAAGGCGTGCAGATCCTGCAAACGCTGGGCCGCAACATGGCCTGGACGATGCTCAGCCTGGCCGAAGGCGGCAAGACCGTGCCGCAGCCGCCCAAGCAGACGCGCATGCGAACCAACTTCATTCGATAGGAGCATGCGCATGGACAACTGGCTGTACGTGATGCACATCGAAAGAAGCAAGACCTACAACAGGATGACCAAGGCAGTGGTCGAGCGACACGTCGAGAACCTCCGGCGGCTGGACGACCAAGGGCACATCGCGCTGTGCGGTGTCTTCAAGGGCTACCCCGGCGTCGCGGGCATGTTCATCCTCAAAGCGCAGAGCTACGAGGAGGCCGAGGCCATCTGCAAGGCCGAGCCGCTGGTCACCGAGGGGTACGCGACGTATTCGCTGCACGCGCTGCAAGTGGCGAATCGGGAGAACAACTATTTGCTGTAAATAAAAACACCCGCTAAGCGGGTGTTTTGTATCACGCCTTCATATTTGCGAAGGATCTATCGTCTGATGCCAAAAGGCTGCTCTTTCCACCAGCCACCGGCAGGCTTAGCCCTCATACGGATGGCTATGAAATGTTGGCAGGCAGTTATTCCGCCTCCTGCTTTTTCTTGGATGTGATGCGCTTGCGCTCGTTGATATCGAGCACGCGCTTGCGCATGCGCAGCGACTTGGGCGTGATCTCCAGCAGTTCGTCGTCGTCGATAAACTCCAGGCACTCCTCCAGCGTCAGCGCGCGCATGGACACCAGCTTCATGCTGTCCTCCGCGCCTGCGGAGTTGCGCATGGAGGTCAGGTGTTTCTTCTTGCAGACGTTGACGTCGATGTCCCCGCCGCGCGCGTTCTGCCCGACGATCATGCCGGTGTATACCGGCGTGCCCGGGCCATAGAACAGCGTGCCGCGATCCTGCGCGTAGAACAGGCCGTATTGCACCGCCTCGCCGGTCTCGTAGCTGAGCAGCGCGCCCTGCATGCGATGCGGGATGTCTCCCTTGAACGGCTCATAGCCGTCGAACACCGCCGACATGATGCCCTCGCCGCGCGTGTCGGTCAGGAACTCCGAGCGGTAGCCGAACAGCCCGCGCGACGGCACCACGAACTCCAGGCGCACGCGGTCGGTGCCATGCATCGCTTGCAGCGTGCCGCGACGACGGCCGATCTTCTCGATCACCGCGCCGGCGTACGCGGCGGGCACGTCGGCGATCATGCGCTCCATCGGCTCGCACTTCACGCCGTCGATCTCTTTCATCAGCGCTTCGGGCTTGGATACCTGGAACTCATAGCCCTGGCGGCGCATGTTCTCAATAAGAATCGACAAATGCAGCTCGCCGCGCCCGGACACCAGCAGCGCGTCGGTGGACGGCGTGTCGGTGACGCGCAGCGACACATCGGTTTGCAGCTCTTTGAGCAGGCGCGCGCGCAGGTGGCGGCTGGTCACATAGGTACCCTCGCGCCCGGCGAACGGGCTGTCATTGACCGCGAAAGTCATCTGCACGGTTGGCTCGGAGATCTTCACAAAGGGCAGCGGTTCGACACAGCCCGGGTCGCACACCGTGTCGCCGATCATGATGTCCTCGATGCCGGTCAGCGCGACGATGTCGCCCATCGACGCCTCCTCCACCGGCACGCGCCTCAACCCATCAAAGCTGAACAGACCGGACAGGCGCAGCGGCGGCGACACGGTGTCGGTGCCATAGGTGGCGCGCACCGCCATATTGCCCGCGCTGATCGTGCCGCGTGTGATGCGACCAATGCCGATGCGGCCAACGTACTCGCTGTAGTCGATGGTGGACACCAGCACTTGCGTGGGCGCATCGGGATCGCCGACCGGCGCGGGGATATACTTGAGGATCGCCTCGAACAGCGGACGCAGATCACTGCCCGGCTGGTTCATGTCCAGCGTGGCGGTGCCCTGACGCGCGGAGGCGTAGATGATCGGGTGCTCCAGCTGCTCCGGATCGGCCTGCAAATCGATCAGCAGATCCAGGATCTCGTTGATCACCTCGTCGCAGCGCGCGTCGGGGCGATCGACCTTGTTGATCACGATGAGCACCGGATGCTCCAGCTCCAGCGCCTTTTTGAGCACGAAGCGGGTCTGTGGCATCGGTCCCTCGAAGGAATCGACCAGCAGCAGCACGCCGTCCACCATATTGAGCACACGCTCGACCTCGCCGGAGAAATCGGCGTGGCCGGGTGTATCGACGACGTTGATCTTGGTCTTGCCGTAGTGTACGGCGGTATTCTTGGCCAGGATGGTGATGCCGCGCTCCTTCTCCAGATCGTTGGAGTCCATCACGCGCTCTTCGACGTGCTGGTTCTCGCGGAATACGCCGCCCTGTTTAAGCATTTCGTCCACCAGCGTGGTCTTGCCGTGGTCCACGTGGGCGATGATGGCGATGTTACGGATGTCCTCGCGGGTAATCTGCAAAATAGTTATCCTTCCTTCTACTCGTCGGGTATTCGTTGGAATGCAGGCTAGCCACAGATGCCAGGCGTATGGATGGGCTTGTATGGTCAGTCCGCAGCGGCGCGCGCGGCGGTGTCTGCTAGCTCCAGGCCGGGGTTATTCTCCAGCGCCCATCGGATCGACCACTCGTTCTCGAAGAGGATCACATCGCGCTCGGCACGATCGACCGCCAGCGAGGTGGTGGAGGTCAGCTTCAGTTGGTGCAGCGGCTTGGGGGTGTGCACCACCCAGCGCACATAGCGGTAGCTCAGCATCTCGCGGCGGATCTCCGCGCCATACTCGCCGCGCAGGCGGTGCTCCAGCACGTCAAACTGCAACACACCGACCACGCCGACGATGATCTCCTCGAAGCCCACGCCGGGCCGCTTAAAGGTCTGGATCGCGCCCTCCTCGGAGAGTTGCAGCACGCCCTTGACAAACTGCTTGCGCTTGAGGCTGTCGATGCTGCTCACGCGGGCGAAGAACTCCGGCGCGAACACCGGGATGCCCTCGAAGCGCAGCTTGGGGCCGGTGCACAGCGTGTCGCCCAGCCCGAATATCCCAGGGTCGAACAGGCCAATGATGTCGCCCGGGTACGCGGTCTCGACCACTTCGCGCTCGTCGGCCATGAACTGTTGCGGCTGCTTGAGCTGCACGTCCTTGTTTGTGCCCGAGTGCCATACGGTCATGCCCTTTTCAAACACGCCGGACACGATGCGCAAAAACGCCAGGCGGTCGCGGTGCGCGGGATTCATGTTGGCCTGTATCTTGAAGATAAAGCCGCTGAAATGCGGGTAATCCGGCTCGATGACGCTGGCATCGGTCAGGCGCGGCGCGGGCGGCGGGGTGAACTGGAGGAATCGCTCCAGGAACGGCTCGACGCCAAAGTTGGTGATCGCCGAGCCAAAGAACATCGGCGTCAGCGCACCGGCGCGCACCTTGTCCAGATCGAACGCGTCGCCCGCCACGTCCAGCAGCTCGATCTCATTGAGCAGGCGGCTGTAGTACGGCTCGCCCAGTGCGTCGGGCAGCATGGGGTCGTCCAGCCCGATCACGCGCTTGCCCACGCGGCTCTTGCCATGGTCGCCGCTCTCGTAGAGCTCCACCGCGCGCGTGTCGCGATGATACACGCCGCGAAAGTCGCCGTCGGTGCCGATCGGCCAGTTGATCGGGCAGGCGCGGATACCCAGCACCTGCTCGAGCTCTTCCATCAGCGCGAACGGATCCTTGCCCGCGCGATCCATCTGATTGACAAAGGTGACGATTGGAATGCCGCGCAGGCGGCAGACCTTAAACAGCTTGATGGTCTGCTCCTCGACGCCCTTGGCGGCGTCCATGAGCATCACCGCGCTGTCGGCGGCGACCAGCACGCGGTACGTGTCCTCGGAGAAATCCTGATGCCCGGGCGTGTCCAGGATATTGATATGAAAGCCCTGGAACTCGAACTGCATCGCCGATGAAGTGACCGAAATGCCGCGCTGCTTCTCGATCTCCATCCAGTCGCTGGTGGCGTGGCGCTCGGCCTTGCGCGCCTTGACGCTGCCCGCCTGGCGGATCGCCCCGCCGTAGAGCAGCAGCTTCTCGGTCAGCGTAGTTTTGCCCGCGTCGGGGTGCGAGATGATGGCAAACGTCCTGCGCCGCGCGATCTCGCTGGCCAGGGCGGTCGGATCAATCATGGGAACCCTCCTCGTGTCGATACGCATCGTCGCGCAAACACTTTATTATATACGCTGTCGGCCATGCTCGTCAATGGAAACGTCTGTGGGATGAAAAGCAATCCTCCAATCGTTGCATAGATTGGGAAAATATTGCAGAGGAGAATGTCGATGCGAATCAAGCGAATTCTGGGCGCATGCATGGCGATCGGGTTGCTGCTGGCGGCCTTGCCCGCCGCTGCCGCGAGCGGCTGGCAGGGCGCGTATACCGAGCTCGTACAGCGCGGTATCGCCGAATACAACAAGTTCAGCCATCCGGAGAAGGGCGGCCTGTACTACGATGTGCTGGACATCGACCTGGATGGCACGCCGGAACTGTACATGGTGGTCATCCAGAGCGGACAAATCGACAGCGCCATGACCGAGGTGGCCTTCACCATCCGAGACGGCCAAGTCGTCCCCCTGCGGATGGAATCCGCCGAACCGATCTTCCGCGCACGCGATCGCGACCACCGCAACAATATCTTCCTTGCGGAAAAAACCGCTACCGGCGAGCGCTTTGTTCTGGTCAAGACCACCGGCAACGAGGGCAGCTACGACTACTCGCAGTCCTTCTTCGTCGTGCGCCTCGATAGCGGCAATGCGCTGACCATGGAATGCATCGCCGGCGTTTCACGCCCGGACGATCTGGAGCAGACCGATCGCGAGGACACCGCCGGCCGCGCGTTCTTTGACCAAGAGCAGGCGGACATGCTCAAGCCCTATTCCTTGCTGGCCGAGGGCATTGGCGTGCGCTACACGCTGCAAAGTCGCGAACAAATCGATGGCCCGATCAGCGAGGATCCGCAGCAGACGCTGGCCAACCTATCGGCCTGGCGACCGGCGGATGGCGGCGCGCCCATCGTCCAGTCTGCGCCCGCCGCACCAGCTGAAACCGACGATGGTTGGCTCAACCTGTACTGAAAGACTTGAATTTGTCGCGCAATTGGCGTATACTATACGCGTGTCAGGAAAGGAGGAGATTCCCATGAAAACCATCAATATCAAATTGCCCCTGACCGAGAGTGTGAAGAACTTCGTCAACATCACCAACCGCTATTCGTACGACATGGATCTGCGCGCAGGCCGCTATGTGGTCGATGCCAAGTCCATCCTGGGCATCATGAGCCTGGATCTGTCCAAGCCGATCAGCCTGGAAATCTACGCGGACGAATGCGATGAGTTGTTGAACGACATCAAGCCTTTCCTGGCTTGATCGTTCTTCCCCGCGCCTGCTGACGCAGGCAAGTTTTCTTCGCATGGACGCGCTCAAACGGCTTCGTTTGGGCGCTTTTTCTAAAGAGGGGTGTGTGGGACAGATGATCACGCGTGAACCGACGCCCATCGAGCATAAGCTGGTCATCCTGCTGGCGCTGGACCAGTTGGGCCCCACTACCGCGCTGCAATTGCTGCGCTACATGGTGGAAAATGAGCTGATGGACTATATCGCGCTGCAACTGGCGATCGCCGAGCTGGACGACACCGGCCTGGTGCGCAAGCTGCCGCACACGCTGGGCACGCTATACGCCCCCTCCGCGCAGGGCTATGAAACACTCAAGGCGTTCCAGGGGCGCATCGCACCGTCGCGTTTGGAGCACATCCGCAGCACCGCCGCCGCGTGGGCGCAGCGGTTCCGCACCGAAAAGCAGGTGCTGGCCGACTGGCGACAGGCGCCGACCGGCGAGTACATTGTGCGGCTGCAACTCATGGAGCAGGAACTGATGCTGCTGGACATGTCTGTGACGGTGGCCACGCGCGAGCAGGCGGGTGCGTTCTGCACGCGCTGGCCCGAACAGGCGCCCGAGGTCTACGCGCAAATGATGCGTGCGCTAGGCGGCGCCGACGACGCGCCGTAGTCTACGCGCCGGACGATTGTAAGTCCTCGCCTTGCGCGGGGGCTTTTTCTTGTGCCGGATCGAGTATGCCCAGCAGCCCACGCATGCCCCACACCGCCAGCACCGCGCACAGCTCGATGGCCGCCAGGTAGCCAACCTGCCCCAGCTGCTGCATCCACGCCAGCGGCGTGCCCGGCGGCGCGGTCAGCAAAAACATGTAATTGGCGTCAATCAACTTGTCCACGATATAGGTAACGGCCAGGAACACGTTACCCGCCAGCAATACGGCAAGCGCGCTGCCCGCGCGCGGCATGCGCCCCTGCGCGATCCACAGCAGCGGCGCGAACACCACCAGCGCGTGCGTCAGCATGAACGAGGTGGCCATCAGGTTGGGCCAGCTGGAGTCGGCCACCGCCGGAAACAGCAGCGCCAATGCCCCGCCGGGCAAGCCCAAATACCAGCAGAAATGCAGAAAAACCGGCCTGCCGGTGCTGAGCAGCGGCAGCGTCAAAAACGCCGACAGACTGCACAGATGCAGCGGCAGCAGCGTGCGCAGCATGTCCTTGTGGTCGGCGATCACCAGGCCGAACGTGACGCTCATGCTCAGCACCAACAGCGCCAGCGCCCAGCGCGCCACCACACGGCCGCGCAGTTTGCCCCTGCGCACTGCCCACAGCGCCGACGCCCCCAGCCAGCCCCAGCACGCGATCTGTGCGCCCTGCATCGGCCCGCCTCCCTTCGCGGGCAGTGTCTCCGATGCGGCGCGCGATTATACCAATAGAATGCCGCTCGGCTCGACCAGGTCAGGCAGGCACACGCGCATCTTGCCGCGCGCCAAGTCCAGCAGCCACACGTGCCCGCCCAGGCCGTCGCTCCAGAGCACCTGCTTGCCATAGCGCACGGCGGTATCAGGCAGCGCGCCCTCCAGCGCGATGCGCCAACCCACGCGCTTGGCGTGCTTGGCGACATACGCCATGCCGTCCAGCAGGCCGATCAACACGCCGTCGTCGGGCAGCGCGATCAGCCCGCCAGGCATGCCCTCCATATCCAGCCGCCGCTCAATATGCCCATCGCCGACGCGCACGCGCAACAGGCTGGTAGCCAACTCCTCCTGGCCAATGGCGCACAGCACCCACAGCGCGTCCACCGCGAAGGCCACGCCCACCGCGACGCCTTCCACCTGGATGCAGGACACCGGCGCCAGCGTATCGGCACGCAGCACATACACGCAGCAGGCCGCGCCGCCCGCCACCGCGAGCAGCTGGCCGGTTGTATCCATGGCCAAATCGCGCGGCTGCACGCCCGCGTCGGTCAGCATCATCAGCGCGCCGGTCACGCCGTCGATCATCATCAGGCTGTCGGCGTCGCTGGACAGCGCATAGAGCGTGCGCTCGTCCGGCGCGGCGCGGATCGCGCGGATGCCTGGGCCGACCGCCATGCGCTGCACAATGCCCAGGGTTGTACCGTCCAGCCGCACGATGCTGTCCTCGCCCTGTGTGGCGCACAGCACATCGCCCTGCCAGCCGCACAGCGCGCCCGCGCCGGGCACGTCCTGCGAGGCGATCTCCGCCAGCGTGCGCGCGTCATAGGCGGTCACCGTCCCCGCGCCTGCATCCGCCACCCAAACCGCTCCGTGCATGCGCTTGCCCTCCCGCCGTTTTCCTGCTGCATCCTATGTGCGGGTGCAGGCGGCGGTGCGCGGCGCGCGGCTTCGCGCGAAGATTCCGATTGCTTTTTTCCGGCAGATCGTGGACAATAGAAAAATCACAAAGGAGGCTTTCCCATGCAACACATCACCTTTGCCCCTGTCGGCACCTGCTCTCGGCGCATCGACATCGACCTGGACAACGGCGTCGTGGTGCGCTGCCAGTTCACTGCGGGCTGCGATGGCAACCTGGAGGGCATCGCGCGGCTCATCGAGGGGCGCAAGGCCGACGAGATCATACCGCTGCTCAAAGGCATCCAATGCCAGAACGGCACCTCGTGCCCCGATCAGCTGGCCCAGGCGCTGGAGCAAGCGCTGGCATAAGGCGCTGCGCCGCCGCTTACTTCGCTTCGCGCCTATGCGCGAAAGACGTGGAAAAAACCAGGGCGTGTTTCAAAAGGGGAGAAAGCGCAAGTTCCAAGGATTTTTCGCCAGATCAAGGAGTCGGAACGCAGCGTACTGGCGGTACACTAAGTGGAGAACGACGCTGATATGGCGGAAAGGCCGACAGAAATTACGCTTGCGGAGTTTTGAAACACGCCCAAGCTTCCTCGCGCCACTTAGGGCAGCGAGGAATCTTTTTTATGATTGTTCCTGAAGGAATGCTTTGACGCGCATGTTCGCCCTGTACACGTCGTTTCTCTTTTCGCCATCGGCCATGAGCGCCTCGGCGGCCTCACGCGCGGAACTGCCTTGCAGCATTTTCTCCAGCAGCCGCGCCTCCAGCGAAGCGGTGGTAGGGGGGCGCTCGGGCGCTACCGCCACATTCGCCATGTCCAGCACCAGGCAATACTCGCCTTTGCTGGTGTTGGGGTTGGCCTCCAGCTGGGCGAGCACGTCGGCCGCCTCGCCACGCAGGGTTTTTTCATGCAGCTTGGTCAAATCGCAGCTCACACTCACCAGGCAGCCGGGCAACACTTCCGCCACCTGGCGCATCAGCTCGACCACGCGGTGCGGCGACTCATGTGCCACTGCGATGGCCACGCCTCCGCGCGCGATCGCCAGCAGCTTGTCTCGCAGTTCGCCCTTGGCGCGCGGCAGAAAGCCATAGAACGCGAACTCGCGCGTGTCCATGCCGCTGACCGACAGCGCCGCCGCCATCGCGCACGCGCCGGGCACGGTCACCACCGCGATGCCCGCCTGCGCTGCCTGCCGCACCAGCGCATAGCCTGGGTCGGAGATGCACGGCATGCCCGCGTCGGTGACCAGCGCGACGTCGATGCCCCCGTCCAGCATGCGCTGCACCAGCTGCCCGGCGCGCGCCTGCTCGTTGTGCTGGTGGTTGGACAGCGTGGGCGTGGCGATGCCAAAGTGCGTCAGCAGCTTGCGCGTGACGCGCGTATCCTCGGCGGCGATCACCGCACAGTCCTTCAGCGTCTGGATCGCGCGCGGTGTCATGTCGCCCAGGTTGCCGATCGGCGTGGCGACGACGTACAAAGCGGGCATGTTACAGCTCCCTCTTCAGGTAGATCATGTCGGTCAGCAGCACGCCTTCCTCGATCATCGGATGGTCGTAGTGCTCGGTGAAAAAATTGGGCACGCGGTGCGACGGCACAAATCCGCGCCGCTGATAGAACGCCAGAATGCTTGGCACCTCGCCGGTGCCCAGCAGCATGGTCATGCCCGGGTACTGCGCGCACACATGCGCGATCATCGCCGTGCCATAGCCGCGCCGCTGGCTGGCCGGATCGGTCGCCAGGTTTTTCAGCTCGCAGGTGTGTGCGTCCAGCCGCTCCACCACGCACACAGCGCGCAGCTCGTCCTGGTCGTACAGCGCGTACAGATCGCCCTGGGACAGATAGCGGTCGATCATGTCCTCCTGCTCGTCGGCCAGCAGCAGCAGCGGCAGAAACCGCTTTTTATCGGTCAATACCTTCTCGATTCGCATAGTCTACACCTTCTGCGCCACGCGCAGCTTGGCGCTGCGGGCGCGCGGATTTTCTTCCAACTCCCCAGCGGAGGGCGCGATGCCCCCGCCGCCCAATACCTTGACGCTGGGCTTTTTGCCGCAGGTACAGATCGGCGCCTTGGGCGGGCACACGCAGGGATTCGCCAGGCGGCGGAATGCGTGCTTGACAATGCGATCCTCCAGCGAATGGAAGGTGATCACGCACAGGCGGCCGCCGGGTTTGAGCAGCGACACCGCATCCTCCAGCGCCTGTTCCAGCGGCGCGAGCTCGTCATTGAGCG
>JAVBUY010000085.1:0-4482 GCA_031554855.1 Eubacteriales bacterium | reverse complement strand
CGAATGAGCCGCGTCAGGCGCGGCTTGAGCCACTCGCAATACATCGCTTCGCTCATCATCAGCGAGGACTGCATGCCCACGTCGTCGCCGATGAAGAGGATGTCTACGCCCGCGTCGATGTACATGCGCATGCGGTCGATGCTCAGGTTTGTGATGGTATCCAGCAGCGTCTCGGCGATCGGATCCTCGCTGAGCATGTCCATCATCAGGTTCTCCATGCCGCGGATATACCACGAGGCTTCCCAGATGGTCATTTCCATGTCGCCGACCGCGGCCAGCCCTTGCGCATGCAAGTCCGCGACGGCTTTTTTCTGCTCGCTGAGATCAGCGCCTTTGAATGCGGGGAAGGGATACGCCAGTACCTGTTCCACATCGTCGATGTCTTTGAGGGGGTTGCGCATGTAGGTCATGTGCTTGGCGGCCTCGCTGCCCGGCTCGTGGCCGACGCCGAACATGTCGATGTGCGCGCCGGGTTTCAGATCCTTGTGGTAGGGCAAAAAGCGCGAAGTATCGGCGTTGAGGGGCTGTATTTCCGGAATGAAGCGCCAAGGCATATTGAAATACGCCTGATAGGGCAGGTCGCTGCCGGTTCTGCGCTGGTACTCGGCAATCAGCGAGGGGCACAGGAAAAACGTGGCGGGCATGAAGTCATACCCCTGGCGACGAATGAGCGACAGCAGGTTTTCGCGATGGTTCATGTCGGCATTGCTCCTTTTTGCACGTCCGCGATGATGGCATGCATCTCTTGCCAGCGCCGTTCCATTTCGGAGATCAGCTTCATCTGGGTGCGGGTGCGATCCAGGTTGTGGTGTTCGCGGCTGGTATGATAATACACGTCGCCGTTGAGGTAGTCGGCCAGGAAGCGAGAGCCGCACTCTAAGGTCATCAGCTTCGCACCCCAGGGCAGGGTTTCGATTTCTTTGGCGGTCAGGCGGCTGCCGCACTCGGTTAAAAATCCCTCCGCATACGCGCGGTAGAGATCCAGCGAAAAGTGCACCTTGTCCAGGTCGGTCTCATCCTCGGCGGCGGTGGACGCGCCAAAGCGGATCGAATCACCGAAGTCGTTGGCGGCGAGCCCGGGCATGACGGTGTCCAGGTCGATGACGCACAGCGCGGTGCGCGTCTTGGCGTCGAGCATGACGTTGTTGAGCTTGGTGTCGTTGTGCGTGACGCGCAGGGGTAGCTCGCCGCGCCGCAGCATATTGGTCATCAGCGCGCCCTCGGCCTCACGCGCGAGATAAAAGTCGATCTCCGGCTGCGCGTGCGCTACGCGGCCAGCCTTGTCGGCCTCGATCGCCTGGCGCAGCTGCGCAAAGCGATTGGGCGTGTCGTGAAAGCGCGGGATGGTCTCGGACAGCGTCTCGGCGGGGAAGTCGGCCAGCAGATTCTGAAAGCGGCCAAAGGCGACCGCGCTCTGATAGAAATCAGCCGGGGATTCGGCCTGTTGCAGGCAGATGCTGTCGGGGATGAACGCATAGACGCGCCAATATGTGCCGTCCTGAGCCAGGTGAAACGGCTGACCATCCTGCGTGAACATCAGCTCCAGCACATGGCGGGGCGTCGGGTCTGCCTGCTTCAGGTGCTGCGTGACGAGGGCGATGTTGCGCATTAGCGCGGGCACATCGCGGAAGATGTGGTGATTGATGCGCTGCAAGATATATACCTGCCCCTGGTCGGTGGTCACCAGTTAGGTGCCGTTGATGTGGCCCTGGCCATAGGACTCGCACGAAGCGGGGTTTCCTTGCAGCACAAATGCATGTATGGCCTCAATCATCCTCGTTCCCCCCACAAATGTTTGGGATAGGCGCTGCTCTGGCGCATCGCGGCCAGCGCAGTCCGAACGCGCTGCATGTCCTGCTGATAGGTGATGCCGTACCATTTTTCCTGCGTGGGCAGCACGGCCACGGTGGCCTTGCCCTCATGCAGCAGCTGGTTGGGCACCAGCGGCAGGAAATATTCGCACTTGAGCGGATTGATCGGCAGGTTTTCACGCAAGAAGGTGGCAAAGCGCGCCTCGATCTCACCGAGAATGCTGTGCTGGAAGCCCCACATGTTCATCGATACATAGGTGCCGTTGGGCACAAAGATGAAGTGCTCACCATCCTCGGTATAGGCGGCGCCACCTTCGCGGGGCTCGATGTGCGTGCGTTCAACCACCTCTTTGAGCAGGCCGTCCTCGCCCACATCGCACACGCCGCGCGCGACGTTGCCGTTCTCGGTTAGCGTGTTTTGGATCAGGTAACCGACCATCGCGTGCTCGGTGGGCTGCGTGTGAGTGGTGAGGAACCGATAGACCGCCTCAAACGCCGAGCGCCCATAGAAATCGTCGGCGTTGATCACGCAGCTGGGTCCGTCGATCTTGTCCTGCGCGCAGAGCACGGCATGTGCGGTGCCCCAGGGCTTGGTGCGCCCCTCGGGGATAGCAAAGCCTTCGGGCAGCACATCCGGCCGCTGATAGGCGTAGACCAGCTCCACAAAGCGCTCGATGCGCTGGCCAATGACCTCGTGGAACTCGTCGCGCATCTCCGGCTTGATGATGCAGACCACTTTTTCAAAGCCGGCCTGCACCGCGTCGTAGATCGAATAGTCAATGATAATGTGCTGGGCGTCGTCCACGGGCGCAATTTGCTTAAGGCCACCATAGCGGCTACCCAAACCTGCCGCCATAATCACCAAGGTTGGTTTTTTCATTGTATGTCACCTTTTCTTTGAATCAGGCCATCCAGAAGTCCAAGTGCTCGGGGATGACCGCGGTTTGACGGATTTCGCGTACGATGGCGTCGGTTAACGGCACGCCCAGTTCCTTGGCGCGCAGCTTGGCGGCCTGCAAATACCAGATCTCCAGCACAGTCTGTTCGCCTTCTTTGATGACCGTAAAGGGCGTGGCGAAGAGATCCGCGAGGAAGGCGTCGTCGCCGAGCTGATAGGCGCTCTGCGCAATGCATAGGCGCATGCGCTGCTCGGCCTGAAGGGCCGAAGAGAGCGAGTGATAGTAGTCGAACGCCGCCTGGTACTGCCCCGCGTCGGTCAGCAGCGTGAGGTATTCCTCCGCATAGGGGCGCAGCGCGTCGTCGTCATGAAGCGAACCAGCTGCCTCTCGTAGCGCGGCAATTGCCTCGTCCCACTTGCCTGCTTGCTTGTAGAGGCAGGCTAAGTTGCGCAGCGCCAGTGGCAGCC
Organism: Eubacteriales bacterium; assembly: GCA_031554855.1. Lineage (GTDB taxonomy): Bacteria > Bacillota > Clostridia > Christensenellales > Aristaeellaceae > JAVBUY01. Next base: position 1,305 of record JAVBUY010000085.1, on the reverse strand, counting down.
GCTCGGTGCGCAATGCCTGCTCCCAGGCGTGCTGCGCGTCATTGGGGCGGGCGTTCTCCAGGTAGGCGATGCCCAGTTGCGTCCACAGCGCGGCGGTCTTGGGCTCGGCGCGCTCCATCAGCGCGATCCAAGGCGGCGTCACCATGAAAGCGAGGAAATCGTCCGGCGTCTTGTCGTCGATCAGCGCCGCCCAGGCCGCTTCGCCCTGGTCGAATGCGCCGCGCGGGAAGGACAGGTGCGCGGGCAACAGAGTTGGGTCTCGCTGCGCTTCCAGTGCACCGAAGCCATAGCCCGCGTGCAGGATGGCGTCGGCGGGCTTCACCGACAGCGCACGGCAGCGCGCATCCATCGTGCTCAGATCGGACACCGGCAGTACAGCATCGACCACGCGCTGGATGTCGCCACGCGCGCTGTCGTAGTCGCCCTCGGGAATGGGCGTGTTGGTCTGGGTGAACTGCTGCGTGATGTGCAGCACGGATTTCGCCGCCAGGAAGTAGGAATGCACCTGCGTAGGGGCAAGGCCGCCCTGCACCTCCAGATAGTCGCCGGAGCCTTCGCCCGCCAGGAAGCGCTGCCAATGCTGGCCGCCGCTGTGCGTGCCCCAGCAGAACATCTTGCGGTAGGGGAAATTGCCAGTGGAGCGCTCTGCGAACACGCGACCATCAGTGTACTGCACCGCTTCGAATGCCAGCGCGTCCTGATGCGGATTCTGGAAGAAGTATTCGGTGGCGAATTTCATCGTGGTTGGGTCGGTCGCGTCCTGCTGCTCCGATAGCAGCCAGGGCAGTTGACCATGGAAGTAATAGCACTTCTCGGGCTCGCGGTCGAGCTTGAGCGCGATGACCTGGTCTGTGCCGGAGTAGACATGCATGCCCTTTTCCTCGGGGACGGCAATGTTGGTCCACAGGAAGATCGGCACGTCCTCAGGCAGCGTGTTGTGCACGCTAAAGTGCGCGGTCAGCGCCTCTGCGTCCGACGGCAGGTGAAAGTCCACTTGGAAGGTTAGCTGCTTGCAGCGTTCGAACTCATACATGCGCAGGAAGGGCTCGCCGTGCTCATCTGTGCACGCGGCAAAGAACACATCCTGGCAGGAGAGATAGGTATGGCCAAAGTGGCCGAAGTTCCACTCGATACCGCCGGAAAACCAGGCATTGCGCAGCGCCAGATTGCGCAGGATGATGCCGTTGTTGCAGTACAGGCTTTCGCGGTTCGTGCGCTTGTCCCACAGCGAATAGAGCCTGCCACCGTACTCAGGCAAAAACTGCGCACAAAAATGTTCGTTCTCCAGCTCGATGACCACGACCG
>JAVBUY010000008.1:0-5942 GCA_031554855.1 Eubacteriales bacterium | reverse complement strand
GACTATGGCGCGCCGGCCCGGGCGGAAGCGTTCACCGCCAAACAGGCGCGCGCCGCGCTGCCTGGCCGGGCCGCCGCCGCGCCCGAGCGGCCGCCGCTTCGCGACGCCAACGGCAATGTGCTGGCGGCGCGCAGCTATCACCGCACGGTGCACGCCGCCTTCGCGCTGGGCGACATGCCCGGATAGCGGGCGATGGGAGCTTGTTATCACCCGAATGATGTGAGGAGGACAAACCGACATGGCAAAGAAAAAGAACCTTTCGCACCGCCGCCGCAACAGCGTCATCGCGCTGCTGCTGACGGTGGTGTTTCTGGCCGCCGCGGTGTGCGTGGCGTTTAACGGCTTTGGCCGCGGCTTTATGGTGCACTACCTCAAGCCGTGGGGCGAAGCCATCAGTCTGGGTCTGGATCTGCGTGGTGGTGTGTACACCGTGTATCGGGCCAAGCAGCCTGCCGATGGCAGCGACTTTGACACACTGCTCAACGGCACCATCCGCGTGTTGGGCAACCGCCTGACCAACCAGGGCTTTACCGAGGCGACGGTCACCAAGCAGGGCACCGATCGCATCCGCATCGAGATTCCGGACGTGCAGGATCCCAACGAGATCCTGCGCATCATCGGCACGCCCGCGCACCTGGAGTTTGTCGGCCCCGATGGTGTGATCATCATGGAGGGCAAGGATGTGCGCACTGCGGAGCCGGTGCTCGGCGGCGAGGACAACCAACCGGTTGTGGCCTTCACGCTGACCGACGAGGGCAAACAACTGTTCGCCGACGCGACCAGCAAGTTCCTCGGCCAGGTGATCTCTATCAAGCTGGACGGCGAAGTCATCACCGCGCCGACCGTGCAGTCGGTCATCGCGACCGGCTCGGGCATCATTCAAGGCCAGCGCAGCGTGGACGAAGCCAAGCAGCTGGCCATGCTGATTCAGTCCGGTGCGCTGCCGCTGGACATCGAACAGCTGGAAGTGTCGGCCATCTCCGCGACGCTGGGCGTTGAGGCGCTGGACAAGGCGCTGCTGGCCGGTTTCATCGGCCTGGGTCTGGTCATGCTGTTTATGCTGATCCGCTATCGCCTGCCCGGCCTGGTGGCCGATCTGGCGCTGACGGTGTACATCCTGATCGTGATGTTCCTGCTGGCGGTCACCGGCGCGCAGCTGACGCTGCCCGGCGTGGCCGGTATCGTGCTAGGCATCGGCATGGCGGTGGACGCGAACGTCATTATCTTCGAGCGCTTCCGCGAGGAGATCCGAAACGGCCGTCCGCTGCGCGCGGCGGTCAAGATGGGCTTCCAGAACGCGCTGTCGGCCATCATCGACTCGAACATCACCACGGTCATCGCGGCGCTGGTGTTGCTGGGCTTTGGCACCGGGTCGATCAAGGGCTTTGCGGTGACGCTGATCATCGGCGTGCTGACCAGCATGTTCACCGCGGTGTTCGTATCGCGCTGGCTGCTGAATTTGATCGTGGACCTGGGCTTCGAAAATCAGAAGCTCTATGCGAAATAAGGAGGAGCAACCATGAAAACACCCTTTCAACATCGGGCAAAGATTTGCCTCATGATCTCCGGTGCGATCGTTCTGGTTGCGCTCATCCTGTCCATCGCGGGCTATGGGCTGAACCTGGGTATCGACTTCACCGGCGGCATCATCCTCAAGTACGAGATGGGTCAGGAATTCGACGTCAACGATGTGCGCGATGCGCTGGTGGCGCAAGGCATCACCGAGTCGCAGATTGCCAAGGCGGGCGACGCGCAGACCGAGGCGCAGATCCGCATCAAGGACGTGGGCAACCCCGACCAGGTGCGTGAACAACTGGAAACGGCCATGAAGGAAAAGTATCCGAGCCTGGCCTATGAGTCGGTCGAGCGCGTGGGCGCTGTGGCCGGGCGCGACCTGATCAGCAACGCGATCAAGAGCATTCTGGTCGCTTTCGCGCTGATGCTGATCTACATCGCCATTCGCTTTGACTTCTTCTCGGGCATGGCGGCGGTGTTTGGCATCATCCATGACGTGCTGATCATGCTCAGCGCCATGGTGCTGCTGCGCCCCTTCATTCAGATCAACTCGACGTTCATCGCGGCGATGCTGACCATTGTCGGCTATTCGATCAACAACACGATTGTGATTTTCGATCGCATCCGCGAGAATAGCCACAAGCCGGAAGCGCGCACCATGGATCGCAACGAGCTGACCCATCGCTCGGTGATGGAGTCGCTGACGCGCACCATCAACACCACGCTGACCACGCTGATTACCACCGTGTTGCTCTATGCGCTGGGCGTGGACTCGGTCAAGGAGTTCTCGCTGCCGCTGATCATCGGCATGCTGTCAGGCATTTACTCCTCGAACCTGATCAATGGCTACGTATGGGCATGGCTGCTGAATCTTCGCAGCAAGAAAAAGAAGGGCGGCGCCGTGCAGCCCAAGCGCGCGTAAATCTCTACAGTTCTTTCATGGAGCCTTTTCGGCGGTTCGCGCCGGAAAGGCTCCATCCCATTTTTTTGCGATAAGGGGCAGAGCGCATGATGCGGTTTCTACAGAAGAGTGAACAGGAAGCGCCTGAGGCGCTGCTGGAGATGGGGCTGGATACGCGCCTGGCGCAGTTGCTCGCGCTGCGCGGCATCGACACGCCGGAAGCGGCCAAGGCGTTTTTGGCGCCTTCGCTTGCGCAGCTGCACGATCCGATGCAGATGCCCGATATGGCGACAGCGGTGGCGCTGATCCGTCAAGTGATTGCCGATGGCGGGCGCATCGTGATCTATGGCGACTACGACGTGGACGGCGTGACTGCGACCGCTATTCTGCTGACGTATCTGCGCAAGCAGGGCGCTAAGGCCGATTTCTACATCCCCGCGCGCCATGGCGAGGGCTACGGCCTCAATATGCCGGCGATCGAGAAGATCGCGAAAGACGCGCAGTTGCTCATCACGGTGGACTGCGGCATCACTTCGGTGGAAGAGGTGAAACGGGCGAGAGAACTGGGACTGCCGGTGATCCTGACCGACCATCACCAGACCGGTCCGGAGCTGCCGCCAGCAGCCGCGATCCTCAATCCACTGCTGGGCGGCTACCCGTTTGGCAAGCTGTGCGGCGCGGGCGTGGCGCTCAAGCTCGTGCAGGCGATGGGCGGCATCGAGGCGATTGCGCCGTTGCTTGATCTGGCGGCACTGGCCACCATCGCGGACATCGTGCCGCTGCTCGGCGAAAATCGCGTGATCGTCGCCGAGGGACTGAAGCTGCTGCGCGAGGCAAAGCGGCCTGGTCTGCGCGCGCTGATGCAGGTCGCCGGGGTCGATCCGGCTAAGCTGTCGGCGGGGCAGGTGGGGTTCCAGCTCGCGCCGCGCATTAACGCAGGCGGACGGCTCAGCGACGCGGCGCGCGGTGTGGAGCTGCTGACCACGCGCGACGAACAGGCGGCGCAGCGCATCGCACAGGCGCTGGATGAGGAGAACCGGGAGCGCCAACAGGTGGAGCAGCATATGCTGGAAGAAGCCGAGGCCATGTTGCCCGCCGAGGTGGACTTTCTGACCGATCGTATCATTTTGCTGTGCAAGCAGGGCTGGAACGCCGGAGTAATCGGGCTGGTCGCCTCACGCCTGGTCGAGAAGTATCGCTGGCCGGTACTGCTCTTCACGCGTGAAGGCGACGTGTGCGTCGGCTCGGCGCGCTCTATCCCGGGCATCAATATCCATGCGGCGCTGTACGGCTGCCGCGAGCTGTTTTTGCGCTTTGGTGGGCATGCGCAGGCTGCAGGGCTGACCATGCAGGCGGCGTCGCTGCCGGAGCTGAAAAAGCGGCTGAACGCCGCGATCGCCGCGCAGGCGGCACCGGATACCTTCGTGCCCACCGAGCTGTACGACCTGGAGCTGACGCTGGCCGAAGTGACCGAGCCACTGGTCACCAGGCTGGAGCAGCTGCAACCCACCGGCTTTGGCAATCCTGCGCCGGTATTCTGTGTGCGCGGTGCGTGCCCGGTCGAGCCGCGTGCCATTGGCAAAGAGGGCGCGCATCTCAAGCTGTTGCTTTCGCAGGACGGCGAGGTGCGCGATGCGGTGGCCTTTCGCATGGGCGGACGGTCGGGCGACCTGCCCGAGCGCGTGGACGCACTGTTTTCGCCCAGCATCAACGTGTGGCAGGACAAGCGCACCGTGCAATGCGAAGTGAAGCAGCTCGCGCCGCACGCCGAGGCCAAGGCGTTCCTGGCGGCGTGTGCGGGCAAAGATCGCACATTTTTGCGTGCAATTTGCCAGGAAATCCTATATAATTATACTGTTACCCCTTCGGAGAGCATGCCTGATGCGGTGCAGGAAATGTCCACCGATGCGCTGGATTTGGCGCTGAGAAGCGCCTTTGCAGAAGGCGCGCAGGGCACGCTGCTGGTCGTACACACGTTGCCCGCGCTGCGCAAGTGGACGGTGCGCCTGGCGGTGATGGGCGCGCCGCTGTCGTATCAGCTCGGTTTTTCCAGTGACCCGCGCATGTTCCATACGCTGTGCGCTGCGCCTAACTGGGGCACACTATCGCGCGCGCCAAGGCGCATCGCGCTGCTGGACGGCGCATATCATCCGGCGCTGTTAGCCGAACTGGCTCATCGCTTTCCCGAGACCGAGATTCTCTGCGACAATGGCGCGCAAACGCTGCGCGCGCAGGCCATCGCTGAGGCGCTGCCTACCGACGATCAGTTGCGCGACATCTATCGCGCGCTGCGCGATCTGCCGCAGGCCACCGAGGCCGAGTTGACGCAAAAAACCGGCCTTGCCCCCGCGCTGCTGGACGTGGCGCTGACTGTGCTGGACGAACTGAAGCTGGTGTCCTTCATGCCCGAGCCATGGCAGGTGAAGCTGCTGCCAGCGCACAAAGTGGAATTGACCGATAGCAAGCTGCTGACCACGCTGCGCGAGCAAGCCTGAACGAAGCGAACGAACCGAAAGGAGGGGAGCCCGTGAAAAGCAACAGCGAGATGTTGAGCCTGGAAGAGCTCCTCGCCAAGGTTTCCAAATATCACCCACAGGCAGACCTGGACCTGGTGAGCAAGGCCTACGCCTTCTCGCAGGAGGCGCACAAGGAGCAGACCCGAAAATCCGGTGAGCCGTACTTTGTGCACCCCAGCATCGTCGCGGGCATCCTGGCCGATCTGATGCTCGACGGCGCAACTATCGCCGCCGGGCTGCTGCACGACACCGTGGAGGATTGCGAGGGCATCACGCCCCTCGTCATCGAGAAGGAATTCGGCGCGGAAGTTTCTGCGCTGGTCGATGGCGTCACCAAGCTGGGTCGCCTGGAGTTTACCAGCCGCGAGGAGCAGCAGGCCGAGTCGTTGCGCAAGATGATCCTCGCGATGTCCAAGGATATCCGCGTCGTGCTGATCAAGCTCGCGGATCGTCTGCACAACATGCGCACGCTCAAGTTCCAATCGCCGGAAAAGCAGAAGCTGATCGCGCGCGAGACGCTGGACATCTACGCCCCGCTGGCGCACCGCCTGGGCGTGTACACCATCAAGCAGGAGCTAGAGGATCTGTGCCTGCGCTACCTCGAGCCCGAGGAGTATGCCGTGCTGATCCAGAAGATCGGCATGCGCCGAGCCGAGCGCGAGGATTCGATCCGCTTGGTCATCCAGCAGCTCAGCCAGAAGATCGACGAGCTGGGCATCAAGTGCGAAATCGACGGCCGACCCAAGCACTTCTACAGCATCTACAAAAAGATGGTGCTGCAAAACAAGCCGTTTGAACAGATCTATGACCTGATCGCCATCCGCGTGCTGGTCGATACCGTGCCCGACTGTTACGCGGTGCTGGGCATCGTGCACACGCTGTGGAAGCAGGTGCCCAACCGCTTCAAGGACTACATCTCCACGCCCAAGCCCAATATGTATCAATCGCTGCACACCACCGTGGTGGGGCAGAACGGCATGCCCTTCGAGGTACAGATCCGCACCTGGGAG
>JAVBUY010000058.1:0-2885 GCA_031554855.1 Eubacteriales bacterium | reverse complement strand
TGAGGCCGAAGAGGACGACGACGAATAATCTCCTCGAACAATACGCATGCTGCATTTTGTTCGGTTGCGTGGCGTTGCCACGCACTCGCTCTGCTCGCAATGGCCGGAATGTTTTCCTGACGGAAAATGCCCCGCCCGCCCAGCAGAGCTGGGCGATACGATTCCAATAAAGAGCGCGGCGCGCATCACAAATTCATACCCTGGCGCGTATCCTATCAGGATGCGCGCCGTTTTTTATTGGCGTGCGCGGCGGAATATGGTACAATAAACAGTGTACCCTCTCGACCAAAGGAGGCTGAATATGATTACCACGCTATGCCTCAATCCTTCGATTGATCGCACGGTGCAAGTCGAGACCTTTGTGTCCGGCGGCACCAACCGCATGCTGACCGAGCAGAGCATGGGCGCGGGCAAGGGCGTCAACGTCGCCATTGTGGCGCGCCGCCTGGGCATCCGCGCCGCGTGTGTCGGTCTGCTGGCGCAGTCCGGCGGGCAGCTTATTTTGGACCGACTGGCGCGCGACGGAGTGGAAACCAGCTTTGTGCGCACGCCCGGCTCTGTGCGCGTGAACCTGAAGATATTTGAACGGGCGACCAAGACCATGACCGAGCTGAACGAGCCGGGCGCGACGGTGACCGCCGAGCAAATGGAGCAGGTGCGCCGCGCCGTGCTGGAGCAGGCGTCGCGCAGCGATTTTCTGGTGCTGACCGGCAGCCTGCCGCCCGACTGCCCGCGCGACTTCTACAATACGCTGATGGACGACGTGGGCGGGATGTGCCGCTGCGTGGTGGACGTGGCGGGCGACCACCTGCTGGACAACGTGCGCGCCAAACCCTACTTAATCAAGCCCAACCTGCAAGAACTGCAAGAGGCCGCCAAGAAACCGCTGAACACGCTGCGCGACATCCGCGACCAGGCATTTGCGATCATTGACTCCGGCGTGTCGGTGGTGGCGGTGTCGATGGGCGGCGACGGCGCGATGATCACCGATGGCAAGCTGACGCTGTTCGCGCCGGGGCTGTCGGTGCCGGTGCATTCGACGGTATGCGCGGGCGATTCGATGGTGGCCGGTCTGCTCAAGGGCTTGCGCGAGGGTGGCAACCTCAAGAACGCGCTGCGCTGCGGCGTGGCGGCGGCCACCGCGACGGTCGCTGATCCGGACGACGGACTGATGCAGTTCGCGGCCTATGAGGACATCTATCAGCGGGTCAAGGTGGGCATCGTCTAGGCTGGGGATCAGTGCCCAGAGTCCATCGTGCGGCACAGATCGCCGCATTGATACGCATATTCCGACAAGCGCGCGCGACAGGAGCAACACCTGTCGCTTTTTGATTCACGCCTGCGGTTTTTCGCGCGGCAAAGCGACAAGGGCCTGTCCAAACGCCATGCTACACTACCTTGACAATACCATCAGGGGAGGTGGCGGCATGGCGGAGCACGCGTCGCGGCTGATGCGCGGCAGGGTGCGCTCCAGGGGCGGCGAGCCCTGGCAGCGGCAGATGGGGCACGCGGTCAACGACGGCTTGCGCGCCACCGTGCGCGGTATCGCTGGGACGCTGCGCGGCGGGGACGTGCGCCTGTGGGCGCGCAATGCGCTCTGCATGGCGCTGCTGGTCAATACGCACATGCCCGATGGCAGCAACCCATTCGCGGTCGCCGCCTTTGCCGCACTGCTGGGCACCGGCTGGGGCGTCCCCAGCGCGTTCTTCGGCTGCGTGGTCGGCGTTGCACTTCGATTGAATGTGCTGCAATCGCTGCACTGGTGGCAGGTGCCCGCATGCTGCGCGCTGTGGATGAGCTACCCATTCTGGCGCACGACACCGCAACAGTTTCCGCTGCGCGCCGCGCTGATCACCGGCGCGGTGATGCTGATTCCGTTGCCCTTCGTGATGGGCGCAGCGGCGATGTGGCCGATCGTGTGCATCCTGGGCGCGGTGGTGGCCACGGCGATGGTGCCGGTGTATGCGCAGGTGCTGACGCTGATCGGCCGCCCGGGACACCCGCTGCGTGCCGATGAGCAGTTCTCGGCGCTGCTGGCGCTGCTCACACTCGTGCTGGGTGCGTCGGGCATCACCATCGGTCCGTGCAATCTGGGCTACGCGCTGGCGGTGTGCATCACCGTGTGGCTGGCGCAGGGCTGCGGGCCGGGCACCGGCATGGTGACCGGTGGCATGATGGGCATCGGGCTGCTGGTGACGCATGTGTCGCCTTGGTTGTGCGCCGCGCTGGCGATGGGTGGCGCGCTGGCCGGTGCATTCCGCACCAAACGGCGCTGGGTGGCGTGCATCGCGTTCACGCTAGGTTCGCTGGGCACAGCGATGGGCATCCTGGGGCTCCAGGGCAACCTGCTGCCGCTGATGTCGGTGGTGCCTGGGCTGGCGGCATACCTGGTCGTGCCCGAGCGCGTGCGCCAGGACGTGCTGAACTGCGCCGAGGGCGTGGGCGACCGCAGCGAGATCGTGCCCGACGCGGTGTGCGGCGCGTTCGCCTATGCGCTGGAGGAGCGCGTGCGCGGGCTGATGGACATGGTCGATGCGCTGCCCAAGGTGCAGGCCGCGCCCATGCAGGCGCCCGACCGGTTGCAGCGGCTGATCGCGCGGCAATGCGCGGGTTGCGCGGGCACCGAGATGTGTTGGAACGCCAACTTTCAGCATACGTCGCGGCTGATGAACGGACTGATCGAGAACGCCGAGGTGCGCGAGCTGGACGATGCGCAGCTGGTGCGCACCATCGAACTGATCGGGTGCGAGCGTTCGGCGCGGCTGCCCGAGTCGCTGGCCGATATGCTGCAAGAGGAAAAGCAAATGCTTGCCGAGCAGGCGCGGCGCAACGAGGCGCGCGCGCTGGCCGGTGTGCAGCTACAGGGGCTGGCGCAGTGCATGGAC
>JAVBUY010000054.1:0-3617 GCA_031554855.1 Eubacteriales bacterium | reverse complement strand
TGGTGGAGGACTATGCGCGCTACCGCTTGCTCGGCCAGACGCAGGACGACGCGGCGGGGGAGGCCTTTGACAAGGCGGCACGCGTGCTGGGGCTGCCGTATCCGGGCGGGCCGCTGCTCGACGCGCTGGCCGAGCACGGCGACCCGACTGCGCTGGTGCTACCCAAGCCCAACCCCGAGGGCAAGTACGATTATAGCTTCAGCGGGCTGAAAACCGCGCTGATCAATGCGGTGCATAAACGCAAGCAAAACGGCCAGGATGTGCCCGCTGCAGACATCGCCGCATCATTTCGCAAGGCGGTGGTCGATGCACTGGTGAGCCGCGCCATGCGCGCCGCGCAGGAGGTGGGCGCGCCGGCCATCGCGCTAGCTGGTGGTGTGGCTGACAATCGCCTGTTGCGCCGCGACCTCACCGATGCGGCAAAAGCAGCCGGGTTGCCCTGCTTCATTCCGCCGATGTCCCTATGCACCGATAATGCAGCGATGATTGGCAGCGCCGCCTTCTATCGGCTGATGAGCGGCGCGCTGGCGAATCTGGCGCTCAATGCCGACCCAGCGCTACCCTGGCAGTAATACACAAAGAAGGGTCACCACAAGAATCAGAAGTGCGCTTAGGCGCACTTTTTGTGTTGGATGCTTTCTTAGCGGCATACACTATCCAGAACGCGAAAGTGCAGACATTCTTGGCGATTATTTGGGCATTTTGCACGCTTTTCGCGTGAAACAGACCAATGTTCTGGAAAGCGGGAAAACAGACCTGCATGCGCTGAAGAAATTGGCCGGCAAAACACGCGCTGGGTTTGTGGAAAACTTCGGTTTCAAGAGGGAAAGTGCTCCCTTCGTGTGCAAAAACCGCAGAAATGAAGCAAAATAGGCGGTTTGCCTGTGGAAAACCCTGTGGGAATGTGGAAAGTTATGCGAACCGAATGAAGTGGTTTTCAGAATGAATATAGGAATCAACCAGAAATATCCAAACTGCATAATAGAACGCAGTCCTTTTTGCGCGAGCGAGGATGCAAAGGGCATTACGGTTTTGTGAGATGTGTACAATGTGCATATTGCGCGAATATGCGACATGAATATACAAAAAGCGCGCTTGAATAAGACTCTGGTCTGCTCTCAAAACGCAAAAACGAAGGAGGAGGAAGCATGCGCGAACTTGCCCGCTACCGATGGACTGTATTTTGGCTGTGCTGTGCTGGGCTTTGCGCGGTGGGCCTTAGCCTGCTGGCTGTGGCGAACCTGACCCCGGCGGCGCCGACACCGGTTGCCACCGCTGCACCGAGTCTGCTGCCGCTGTCCGGATGCGTGATTGCGGTGGACGCGGGGCACGGTGGTTACGACGGCGGCGCGGTGGGACGCAAGAGCGGTGTGGTGGAAAAGGAGCTGAATCTGGACGTGGCGCTGCGGCTGCACGACGCGCTCATTACGCAGGGCGCCAGCGTGATCCTGACGCGCGACGGGGACTACGCGCTGTGCGATGATGATCCGCCGATCCGCAAAAAGTTGCAGGACATGCAGCGGCGAGCCGAGATCATCATGGACGGCGAGGCACAGTTGGTGCTGAGCATCCACATGAACGAATACGCCAGCGGCAGCCAATCCGGCCCACAGGTGTTCTATCGCAAGGGTTGCGCGGCGGGTGCGGAATTGGCGGCGGTGCTCCAGCAAAGCATGAACTTGCTGCTCGATCCTCCGCGAAAGCGCGCCGTCAACACCGGTGATTATTACATCCTGACGCTGGGCATTCCCTCGGTGCTGGTCGAATGCGGATTTCTGTCCAACGCGACAGAGGAGCGTCAACTCAGTGATCCGGACTACCGCCAACGCGTCGCAGATAGCATTTGTGACGGTGTGCTGGCCTACTTTGCGCTGCCCGAGCGCGCCACGGCATTGCCGCTTCAGCAACGATAACCCGAAAAGCGCGATTTTCCTCGACAGAATAAGCTTTGTTTGCTATAATCACTCCGGCTATGCCAATATTGCGAAAGAAGGGGTCGAGCCGGTGGATCATCAGCCTGGACAAGCCCCGATCCTTGGCGGCGCGACGCCCATGCGGCCGCAGGATGCACGCATGATGGGCGCGCTGGAATTGGCCTACATCGGCGACACAGTGCACGATCTGTATGTGCGCGCGAAGCTGATTGCGCAGGGCTATGGCGTGGGGCAGCTGCATAAGCGCGCGGTGAAGCTGGTGTGCGCGCACGCGCAGGCATTGTGGGCGCAGGCCATTGAACCGCTGCTGACCGACGAGGAGCGCGACCTGATTCGCCGTGGGCGCAACGCGCATGCGCGCCATGCCGCGCCGAAGCATGCTGACCCGGCGGAGTATCAGCTAGCCACCGGACTAGAGGCGCTGTGGGGGTATCTGTATCTGGTGCAGGATACGACCCGGCTCGGCGCGCTGTTGGACAAGGGATATGCGACGCTGACGCAGCGGGAGGGATAAACATGCCGGAGAAGGCATTGCGCGTGGAGCTGATTCGCAGCACCGAGGGTGCGGACAAGCTGGTGGCGCTGGGCGCTCGGCTATGCTACGCCGCGGTGGAGCTGGAGGATCTGCGCGAGCAGATCAATGCCAAGGACCAGGAGACCTTCATTAGCCGTGTGATGGACAGCGGGCATCTGTCGGTGCTGGAGCACGCCAGCTTCACCTTCGCGGTGGAGGGCGTGTCGCGCGTGCTGCTGGCGCAGCTGACGCGTCACCGCATCGCCAGCTTCAGCGTGCAGTCGCAGCGGTATGTGTCGATGGGCAATGGGTTTGATTACATTGTGCCGCCAGCCATCGCCGCACTGGGCAGGGAGGCCGAAGCTACATATCATGACCAAATGCGACAGATGCATCAATGGTATACCGACTGGCAGTCTGCTTTAGGCGGAGCAAAGGAATCTTCTAATGAAGATGCGCGGTTCGTGCTGCCTGGGGCATGCGCGACGCGGCTGATCGTCACGATGAACGCGCGCGAGCTGCTGCACTTTTTTGCGCTGCGCTGCTGCAACCGCGCGCAATGGGAGATCCGCGCGATGGCGCGCGAGATGCTCAAGCTGGCATATCACAAAGCGCCTGCGCTATTTGAGCAGGCCGGGCCGGGCTGCATCAGTGGTGCTTGTCCGGAGGGGAAGATGAGCTGCGGCAAGAAGGCACAGGTATGCAAAGAGTTCGCCAAAATGAAGGCAAGCGCCGAGCGCAAAAGAACAGAACAATAGGGCAATTTGAGAGGAGCACATCCCATGGCATACAAAAAAGACAATGGTGGATCGGGTTCGAACTGGTACGAGCGGGGCAAGCGCCCCAACGCGTCGGAGCGCTTTGCTGCGGGCGAGGATCGTCCGAAGCGCGGGGGTAGCCGTGGCAACCCGGCGAATGGCGAGCGCACCGAGGGCCCGGCCAAGCCGTATGGCCGCCCGGCCAACCCCGCCTATGGCGAGCGCACCGTGGGCCCGGCCAAGCCGTATGGCCGCCCGGCCAACCCCGCCTATGGCGAGCGCACCGAGCGCCCGGCCAGCCCCGCCTATGGCGAGCGCACCGAGCGCCCGGCCAAACCGTATGGCCGCCCAGCCAACCCCGCCTATGGCGAGCGCACCGAGCGCCCGGCCAAACCGTATGGCCGCCCGGCC
>JAVBUY010000031.1:0-5616 GCA_031554855.1 Eubacteriales bacterium | reverse complement strand
CGCCGATGACTGTGACAAAGTCGCCGGGCTCCAGCGTCAGTTCCACATTGTCCAGCGCATGCTTTTGGTTGACCGTACCAGCGTTGAATACCTTCGAGATGCCCGCGACTTGCAGCGCGCTGTCCAGCGCTTGCGGCGAGGCAACCGCTTCCGTTGCGTCTGCCTGCGGCGCTGCCTCGTCCTCGCCCGGCTCCACCGGCTCCTGCCTGCTCACTGGCGCCACGCCCTTTCTGACGGTACGCGCCAGCCAGGGATCGAGCTTAGCGGTCAGCGTGGGCAGCGCCAGCGCGAGCGTGATGATGCCCGCCGACAGCAGCTTGAAGTCCTCCGGCGGCCAGTTGAGCAGCAGCACGATGGACTGGATGATGCGATAGATGATCGAGCCGAGCACGGCGGCGATCAGCTTGCCGGGCAGCGACTTGCGCTGGAACACCACCTCGCCGATGATCACCGCCGCCAGGCCAAACACGATGCCGCCCGCGCCCATGTCGAGCGTGGCTACCTTGTTGTTCTGCGCCACCAGCGCGCCGGACAGGCCGACCAGGCCGTTGGCGATCATCAGGCACAGCAGCTTCATCGCGTCGGTGTTGACGCCCAGCGCGCGCGACATCTGCGCGTTGTCGCCGGTGGAGCGGATGGTGATGCCCAGCTCGGTGCCAAAGAACCACACCAGCAGCGCAATGGCCAGCGCGGCGAACAGCGCGCCATAGAGCAGCACCACGGTCTTGGCGTCCAGCCCAAAGCCCGGCAGATGCTGAAAAATTGTATCATAGACCTTCTTGCCGCCCGCGATCAAGTTCGGAAACGGCAGGTTGGCCTTTCCCATGATGTGCAGGTTGATCGAATACAGCGAGATCTGCGTCAGGATCGAGGCCAGCAGTCCGGGGATTTTCAGCTTGGTGTGCAGTAGGCCGGTCACCATCCCAGCCAGTGAGCCTGCACCGAATGCGATCAGCGTCGCCAGCACCGGGTGCACGCCCACGGTCACCAAACTGGCCGCCACCGCGCCGCCCAGCGCAAAGCTGCCGTCCACCGTTAGGTCGGAAAATTCCAGTATGCGATATGTCATATAGACGCCCAGCGTCATGATGCCCCACAGCAGACCCAGCGACACCGCGCCGGGAGCGGCCTGCCACAGCCGTGCGAAAAATTCCATGCGAAGCTCCCCTATCCATGCCGACAACGGGAGAGCGAGTCGCTCCCCCGTCGGCATTTTGCTACAACGCTATGCGATTCGACTACATTGACCGCCTTGTTCATCAGCTCGTCGGGGATGACGATGCCCATCAGGTCAGCGGAGGTCTTGTTGATGCTGATGTCGCTTTCAGTCAGGCTCTCGATGGGCATCTCGGCGGGGTTCGCGCCGCCCACCAAGATGCGCTCTGCCATCAGGCCAGTCTGGTAGCCCAGCTTATAGTAGTTCAGGCCGATGGTCGCCAGCCCGCCGGTCATGCACATGTTCTCCTCACCGCAGAACACCGGCAGTTTGGCCGGTTCTGCGACCTGCGCCACCACTGGCATTGCGGAGGCCATCACGTTATCGGTGGGGATGTACAGCGCGTCCACCTGGCCGACGAACGACTCGATGGCCTGCTGCACTTCGCCGATCGCGCTAACGGTCTTGATCGTCACGGTCAGGCCGAGCTTCTCGGCTTCGGCCTTGGCGATGTCGGCCTGGATGCGCGAATTCTCCTCATTGGAGGTGTAGCAGATGCCGATGGCTTTCGCATTCGGTACGATCTGCGGAATCAGCCCGATTTGCAAATCGATGGGGTTCATATCGGTGGTGCCGGAGATATTGATGCCCGGGGCATCGTTGCTGGCGATCAGCTTGGCACCGACATAGTCGGTCACCGCCGTGCCCAGGATCGGCACGCTGTCGGTCTGCGCGGATAGCGCCTGCACCGCGTTGGTGGCAACGCCCAGCAGCAGGTCGTTGCCGCCCTGCACGAGCTGCTCGGCCATCAGTTGGCAGGTCGCTGCATCGGCCGACGGATTCAACAGCGTCACGGTCAGGTTCTTGCCTTCCTCGATGCCCTTGTCCTTTAAGCCGTCCTTGAATCCCTGCACCGCCGCATCCAGCGCCGAATGCTCCACGTATTCCAGGATACCCACTTTGTACGCCTTGTCCTCGGCCAGGGTGCACACCGCCGTGCCCACCATGCACAGCGCTACCAGGATCGCTACCATTGCTCTACCGTTCTTCATACCTAGGTCCTCCCAAAATAAACTACTACAGGCGTGCGTCGTGCGCGCCTGTGCTACAAAAAATAATATACCGTATACGGTTTTTCGTGTCAAGAAAAAATTAGGCGAGATGCAAAAAAAGCGCCCGAAGGCGCTTTCATTGAAAAGGCTACATAAACAAATCCTTCATCAGCTGCTTGCCGGTCTTAGTGGCAAAGTAGCGGTTGTATACGTCCTCCGGCTTTTCGTGGACCTTGCCGTCGGCCATATCGACCAGCAGCGACGACTCGTTGAGGATTTGCAGGTCGAGATTGTCGTCCATCTCCATCTCATAGTTGCCCGCATGCCCCACCAGGAAGCCCACACGGTCGATGTAACGATCGTAGCCCAGATTATGCAGCAGCTCACGCACCATCGGCTCGCCATAGGTCATCTGCATGTTGTGATCCCACTTGCCCTCCTTGTCCAGTCCGGCAGGCAGGCCAATGCCTTGCAGGATACCGGCGGCACGCAGCGAACGCAGGCCGTCCCCCTTGAGCCCCTCGGCATCGCCGATCACGCCGCAGTACACATACACTTTCATCGCGCGCTCCACCTGCGCGCGGTCGTGTCCGAGCACACGAATCATTTCACATAGCACCTGTCGAATCATTGTCGGGAGCCTCCTTTGGGATGTATTTGAACGACAATTTACGCATCGCCGCCCGGGTTAAATGAGAATCCGCCCCAAGACACCACCGATACCTCCAGCGGCAGGCCAATGCCCGCCAGACGCGCCAGCGTATCGGGCATCAGGCGATAAAAGATTTGCGCGTATTCCGACTGCACATAGAGCCGCAGAATCACGTCGTATCGCTCGCGCAGGCGCGCCAGCGCCGGGCCGTTCTTTTCCAGCTGCTGCAGTAGCGCATGCATGCGCGGATCCAGCCCTTCGTTGTTGGCCAGCTCGATCTCGTACGCCCAGCAGTCCTGCTCACACACAATGGGCGGCAGCTTATTGAGCAGTTCACCCTTGGTGCGCGTATCGGTGCTAGCCAGCCCCAGGTCGCTGGACACGGCGTCAAAGTCCACATTTTCCCCGCTGACCATCAGCGATAGCTCCCAATTGGGTGCAACTTTTCCGTTCGGTTCGGTCGGCATATCGGCCGCCCCCTCGTTCTCTTTGTTTCGATTATATCATGCGTCCGCGCGCGGGGCAAGGTGGCAATCGATCCACGCACGCACATCGGCAAATACCTGCTCTCGATTGACTTCGTTGAGCATCTCATGGCGGGCGTCCGGGTAGAGCGTCATCGTCACATCGCGCACACCGGCTTTTTGCAGCGCGTCGCGCACCCAGCGCACGCCCTTGCCAAACCCGCCGACCGGATCGCGATCGCCGGAGAAGATCAGTACCGGCAACTCCTTGGGCACGCGCGGCGCCCACTTGCCGCCGCTAATCGCCGCCATGCCGTCCAGCACGTCGCGATAGCCCGTGGCGGTGAAGGTGAATCCGCAGCCCGGGTCGGCGACGTATGTATCCACCTGCGCCGTGTCGCGGCTCAGCCAGTCAAAGGCGGTGCGCGCGGGCTCAAACGGCTTATTGTATGAGGCAAAGGCCATCTTGTTGAGCAGCTCGCAGGGCGCGTAGGTGTCCAGCTTCTTCACCTGGCTGCGCGCGATGAGCTTGGCGATCGGCGAAAGTGGGTTGGGTCCCATCGTGCCGGATAGGATCACCCCGGCCAGTGTGCCTGGGTAGCGCACGATGTAGCTGCGCGACAGCGCAGAGCCCATCGAGTGGCCGAACAAGATGACCGGCAGCCCCGCGTGCCGCGACAGCGCATACTGGCGCATCGCGTCTATGTCGGCCACCGCGCGGTCCCAGCCGTCGCGCTCGTAGAAGTAGCCGTATTGCTCGGGCTTGCTCGAGCGGCCATGCCCCGCGTGATCGCAGCCGTAAACCGCCAGATTGTCGGCATTGAGCGCCGCTGCGAAGTCATCGTAGCGCGCGATGTGTTCGGCCATGCCGTGCGCGATCAGCACGATAGCGCGCGGCTTCTCCGGCACCCAGCTCCGCACATAGAGCGTGCTCTGCCCATCCTGTACGGGCAGCATGTGTTCCTGCATCGACATAGGGTTCCCTCCTTGCTTGGTCGGGTAGGGATAAAAAAGCTGCTTTGGTGTGCCCAAAGCAGCTAGCGACAGGTTCTTTGGGCTGGCTGGAAACGCCGGTCCGCCCTTACAGCGTATCGTCCGTGGCAAACCACTCAAGCGCCAGCAGATACCCCTTCCAGCCCAGGCCGGAAATCGAGCCCTTGGCGACGCCCGACACATACGAGAAATGACGGAACTCTTCGCGGGTGTGCACGTTGGAGATGTGCACCTCGATGACAGTCAGCGCGGTAGACAAAATGGTATCGCGAAGCGCCACGCTGGTGTGCGCATAGCCGCCGCCGTTCAGGATCACGCCGTCCACCTTGTCCATCGCCGCGTGCAGGCGATCGATCATCTCGCCCTCATGGTTGCTCTGGAAAAACTCGATCTCCACGCCCAGCGCCTTGGCTTCCTTCTCCAGTCGCTTGTTGATCGCGTCCAGCGTCACCGCGCCGTAGGTCTTTTCGCGCAGGCCGATCAGGTTGAGGTTCGGGCCGTTCATCACCAGGATCTTCTTCATTGCGGGGTCCTCCGTTATCCATTTTTTACCTTTTGTGTGTGTATGGAAGCAGGGTTCGGATCTCTCCAAACCCTGCTTGTACAACTGCGTGTGGAAGGCGCGTTACGCCTCTTCGGCGTCCTTCTTTTTGGTGGTCTTTTTCTTGGGCGCTTCTTCGCCTTCGGCGGCAGCCTCGGCCTTCTTCTTGGCAGGCGCCTTCTTCTTGGGTTCTTCCTCGCCTTCGGCGGCCTCCTCGGCCTTCTTCTTGGCGGGCGCCTTCTTCTTGGGCGCCTCTTCCTCGGCGGGAGCGGCTTCCTCGTCGGCTTCGTCCTTCTTCTTGGACGATGCCTTCTTCTTGGGCGCTTCCTCCTCGGCGGGCTCGGCGACGACTTCCTCTACCTCTACCTCCACCGCGACGGCATCCAGGTTTTCGCCGGGCAGCTGCATATCCTCGTGGTTGATCGCCTCTTCCTCCAACGCCTCGCGGATCGACAGGCTGATGCGCTTGGCGGCGGGATCGACGTTCAGGATCTTCACGCGCACGACATCGCCGACCTTGACCGCATCCTCGACCTTGGCGATGCGACCCAGCGCGCACTGCGAGATGTGCACCAGGCCGTCGATGCCGGGCTCTAGCTCCACAAAGGCGCCAAAGGTGGTGATGCGCACCACTTTGCCCTCGATGATGCTGCCGATGATGTACTTCTCGGCGGCCATGTCCCACGGGCGCTTCTGCAGCTGCTTATAGCCCAGCTGGATGCGCTCGCGCTCGGGGTCGAGCGACAGGATGACCACCT
>JAVBUY010000099.1:0-17049 GCA_031554855.1 Eubacteriales bacterium | reverse complement strand
GAACTTGTATTGATATGTTGTTGAAGGGGTCAGTACCTTGTACCACTTTTCTGTGTCATACCAAATGGAAATGCTGGTACTTGTTAGACTAATTGTTTCAGTTTTGGTTACCACACTGGTCGGTGCGCTGCTTGGCCAAATCGAAAAACCGCATGAGGTAACCTTTAGTGCGTTCGGATTGGCGATTTTTCCCTGAATGCGCGCACTCGTATCCGTAATATACGCAGGAGTCAAGTTCGAGATGGTCAGTGCTTTGGGCGTTTTGAAATTGCCAGAGACCTTTAGCGTGCCGAGGGAATACTTTGCGAAGATTTCATAGTAATAGGTTGTCTCGGGTTTGAGGGTGCCATACCATTTTGCTGAATCGTACCAAATACTGATAGTGGAATTTGTAAGGTTAATCTGTTCAGTACAGGTTTTTTTGCTTGTGATGGCACCATTGTTTAGATACCACATCGAAAAACCGCATGAAGTGAACCGGTAACAACTGGGGTTAGCGATCGCGGCATTAATCCTAGCACTATTGTACGTTAAACCAGAGACCGGTTTCAACGCTAGTGTGGGAGCGGTGGCAGCTTGCGCAGAAGTAGCGGGGAGCAAGATCTGGAGTGCCAAAAGACATGTCGCCAGGGCTCTCAGTGCACGCTTGATAAAAATCACCCTTTCAGTATATTTCCAGACTGAAATGAACAGCCTGAACGTTTGTCAAATTATATCATGGGACCATGTGAATGTAAAGATTTAACTGGGAATATAAGACTTTCTTCGCGCTTCTCGTCCGGCTCTCTAGACATTGAGGCGCCCCTTCTTCAATTGAGAAAGAAAGGTATGTTAGATTTAGAAGCGATTGCTTAGCATTGCCATTCCCACCCGCCTCCAGTTGCAATAAAACTAGCGCACCGCCTTTTCTTAGGCGTGTTTCAAAATTCGGAGAAATGCAATTCGCATGCGCTCCTTCCGTTGATGTGTTACTCGCATTTGACTTAGCACTACGCCGCGGGTTCCAAACACAGACTCCGCTTCGAAAGAAGCGCCGTTTGTTGTGTATGGAATCTTCTACAGGAAGGAAAAAACGCATCGGGGACAGAATATAAACAAATTGACCAATCTGGGCAACAGAAAGAGAGCAAGCCTTGACCATAGAGATGCAACAATTGAGGCGGCTGGCGATACCGGAGGAATATGCCGCGGGGCAGGCGCTCTATCGCGAAGGCGCCGCGCATGAAGCTGCGCCGGTAGACGATGCACGCTGCTTTGTGGTGAGCGCGCAACCGCAGCGCACGGTGGTGCTAAGCGCGGGCGATCGCTGGGGAGGCCGCTGCACCTGCTCGGCGTTCGTGGAGACGCAACGGCCATGCCGCCATGTGGTGGCGGCGCTGCTCGAGGCGCACCGCGATAACGTGCAGGTGCAGGAGCAGCGACACGAAGCGCTGGATGCCGGGACAGCGCTGCTGGACGCGCTGGAGCCCAAGATGCCGCTGGAATCAGCGCTGCGTCTGGATGTGCATATCCTGTGCGCGCCGGAAAGCGAGGCGAACCAACGCCTGCGCATTGCGTTGCGCGTTGGCGAGGAGCGGCTGTATGTGGTGCGCGACATCCGCCAGTTTGTCAGCGACGTGGCGCAGCAAAAACCGATCACCTTCGGCAAGGGCTTTACGCTGGAGCCCGCGTGGATGATGTTTTCACGCATGGATCGCATGCTGTTGACTGCACTGATGGCGCTAGAGGAAGCGCAACACAGCGACGGGAAACCCTCGGAGCACGGAAAAACGATGATTCTGCCGCCGATGACTGCCGCGCGCGTGCTGCGGCTGCTGATGGCGCGCCCATTCCACCTGCAAATCGGTGAACGGAGCGTGCGGATGGAGCGGGCATGGTATGCGCCGCTGCCGGTGCGCACCGAAGTGCGTGCCAGCGGGCAAGGTGCGCACGTGCTGATGGAGTGCCCGCTGGAAAGCTGTGCGCTGACCGCGGACTGTGAGTTTGTGGCATGCAACGGTGAGCTATTGCGCCTGCCCAAGCGGCAGCGCAAGATTGCCCGCATGCTGCTCGCGCACGCGCGATCTGGGCGCGCGGATTTTCGTTTTGACGCGCGCCAGACCGAACGGCTGCTGTCCGATGTGCTGCCACGGCTGGAGATGATCGGTGCGGTGGAGATCGACGGCGCGCTAGCTCAGCGCATCGTGCGCCAGCCGCTGACCGCGCAGGTGTATCTGGATCGCGAAGGCCGTGGGATTGCCGCGCGCGTGGCGTTCACCTATGGCACGCTGCACATTGACCCATTCGTGCCCCAGGATGAGCGCGAGCCGCAACAGGATGGGCTATGGATGGTGCGCGACGCGGCGGCGGAACAGACCGTGCTGGGCATCCTGGCCGCAGAGGGCTTTCGCGTGCGCAAAGCGCGCGCATACCTAACCGACACGGATGCACTGTACGCGTTCTTCACGCAGGGCGTGTCGCGGCTGATGACGGTGGCCGAGGTGCATTGCTCCGAGGAATTTCGGCGCATGACGCCGCACCGGCCGTCGCTGCACGGCACGCTGCGCATGGCCGACGGCCGACTGCTACTGGACATGATGGACGGCGACACGCCGGTAGACGAGTTGCTGCCCATTCTGCAAGCATTGCGCGCACACAAGCGCTACTTTCAGTTGCGCGATGGGCGCATGCTGGACCTATCGGCGATGGAACAATGGGAAGCGCTAGCCGACGCGGTCAGCGATGAAGGGCTGGGGCATGTGGCCAGCACCGGCGTGGCGATGGAGACCTATCGCGCGGGGTACCTGGCGACGCTGCTGGCGCAGGCCGAGCTGCCGGTGTCGCTAAACAGCGAGGTGCGCGAGGTCGTCGATGCGCTGTCACGGCAGGACGATACCTGCCCCGCGCCGCTGGATCAAGTGCTGCGGCCATACCAGGTGCGCGGATTCTCGTGGCTGGCGTCGCTGACACGGCTGCGCATGGGCGGTATCCTAGCCGACGACATGGGCCTGGGCAAGACCCTGCAAACTATCGCGCTGCTGCTCTGGCGCAAGCGAGGCGGTCAGACCGCTCCGGCGCTGATCGTCGCGCCTTCGTCGCTGCTGTACAACTGGCAGGCAGAGCTGACGCAGTATGCGCCGGAGCTGACCGTGGCGGTACTGGAGGGCACGCAGACGGCGCGCGAGGTACGGCTGGACGCGATCCATAGAGCGGGCGACGTGGACGTGCTGATCACTTCGTACCCTTTGCTCCGGCGCGACATCGGGCAGATCGAGCGCATGTCCTTTGGCGTGGCGATCCTCGACGAAGCGCAATACATCAAGAACGCTGTGTCGGTCAGCGCGCAGGCTGCCCGGCGTATCCGCGCCGATGCGCGGTTTGCGCTGACCGGCACCCCGATGGAAAACCACCCGGGCGAGCTGTGGTCCATCGTCGATTTCGTACTGCCGGGGTATCTGGGCAGCCTGGCGGGCTTCATGCACCGCTATGGCGAGGGCCGCGAGGTCGAGGGACTGCGCGCGCGGCTGCGGCCATTTTTGATGCGTAGGCTTAAAAAAGACGTGCTGGCCGACCTGCCAGAGAAGCTGGAGATGCGGCTGTTTGCCGACATGACGCCCGAGCAGCAGCGCGTCTACCAGGCGGCGCTGTTGCGACTGAAGCGACACGTGGACGATGTGCTGGGGCAAAAGGGGTTCCAGCGCGGGCAGATGGAAGTGCTGGCCGCGATCACCCAGATGCGGCTGATTTGCTGCCATCCGTCGCTGTGCATCCCCGATTACTCGGGCTCCAGCGGCAAGCTGGATCTGCTGATGGACATCCTGCCCAGCGCGCTGGAAGCCGGACACCGCGCGCTGGTATTCTCGCAATTCACCGGCATGTTGGCGATTCTGCAACGGCGCATGGAGGCGCAGGGCATCCGCTGCCTCTATCTGGATGGCAATACGCCCAACAAGCAGCGCATGCAGTTGGTGCGCCGGTTTAACGCGGGCGAAGGCGACGTGTTCTTGATCTCGCTGCGCGCGGGCGGCGCTGGCTTGAATCTGACCGGCGCGGACACGGTGATTCACTATGACCCCTGGTGGAATCCCGCCGCCGAGGACCAGGCCACCGACCGCGCACACCGCATCGGGCAGACACGCGAAGTGCAGGTGGTGCGGCTGATTACCCATGCCAGCATGGAGGAGCAGGTGGTGCGCCTGGGCGAGCGCAAGCGCGCGTTGTTCGACGCGATGATCACCGCAGGGGAAAAATTGCCCAGCGCCTACACGCAGGAAGAAATACGCGCGTTGTTTGATACGTTTGTATCGTAGAGCGAGGAGGCTTGTGCATGCACGAAGGACACAGAAAGCGCATGAAAGAGCGCATGGCCAAGGAAGGACTGATGCATTTCGCGCCGCATGAGGTGCTGGAAGTGTTGCTGTTTTTCGGCGTACCGACCAAGGATGTCAATCCGCTGGCACATGAGCTAATCGCGCGGTTCGGGTCGCTGTCGGCGGTGCTGGACGCCAGCCCCGAGGAACTGGCGCGGTGCCCCGGCGTAGGCGCGAATGTGGCGGCGCTGCTCAGCATGGTGCCACAGTTGGCTGGTTACTATATGCGCGACAAGTATCGGGACAAGCCGCTGCTCAAGAACGCCAACGACGCCGGTGATTTCTGCCAGACACTGTTTCTGGGGCAGACCAACGAGTCGCTGTACTTAATCTGTCTGGATGCGCAAACGCGCGTGATCCATCCGGCACTGCTGGCGGAGGGCACCATCGACGAGATCACGATCTATCCGCGCGCGGTGGTGGATGCCGCGATTCGCCATGACGCGCACAGCGTGCTCATCACGCACAATCATCCAGGCGGGTCGTTGCTGCCTTCACCCAATGATTACGACACCACCAAGGCGGTGATGGCCGCGCTTGGCCCCATCGGCATCCGCGTGCTGGATCACATCATCGTCGGCGAAGGGCAGTTCCTCAGCCTGGCGCAATGCAGCTTCATGCGCCAAGGGTTGCTGGTGGATGAGCAAGAGTTCGAGCTGCGCCTGCGCATGACGACGCTGCCCAATCGCGCGGCGGTTGCCCGGGAGGCGCACCAGAACGGGGGAGACTACGATGTTGAATGAGCCAGTGACCAAACCAAAGCAAAGGCGGGGGTGGCGCGCGGTGGGCATCCTATTGTTGGTGGGCGTGCTGTGCGGCCTGTCGCTCATTGGCTGGGTGGTATATAAGGAGCACACGCTGCCGCCGGTGCAGCCGTCGCAGGCCATCATTGTACTGGGCGCACAGGTGAAGCCCAACGGCACGATGTCCGAGATGCTGCGCCGTCGCGTGGCGTTGGCGCTAGACGCGTATCGCCAGGATCCGCAGTTGATCATCACCTGTGGCGCGCAAGGGCAGAACGAGCCGGACGCCGAAGGCGCCGTGATGAAAGCCTGGCTGGTGCAAAATGGCGTACCCGAGCAGCAAGTGATCGCGGAGACGCGCTCGGTCAATACACGGCAGAACCTGCTCTTTGCGCAGGAGGTCATGCAGTCGCGCGGGCTGAATGGCGCGCTGGTCATTACCTCGGACTACCATGTAGCGCGCGCGCTGGCGCTGTGCGATCAGCTCGGGCTGCCCGCCACCGGCATGGGCGCAAAGACCGACTGGACATACATCCCGAAAAACTACTCGCGCGAAGCATTGAGCTGGGTCAAATTCTGGCTGCAATCGCTCTTTTTGGGGGAAGCAAATGACTGAGCAGGCGATGAAGCACTTTCTGGCGAGCTGCGAGGGCATAGGCATTGCGCTGCCCGCGTCGGCATGCGAGCAGCTGGCGGCGTTTGACGCATTGCTCGCCGAGGCCAATCAGCGCATGGATTTGACCGCGGTGCTTGACCCGCTGGAGGCGGTCGATCGCCACTACATCGACTCGCTGACGCCACTGGCGCACGCGGCGCTGCTGCCCGAGGGCGCGCGAATCATCGACATTGGCAGCGGCGCGGGCTTCCCGGGTA
The DNA here is from genome assembly GCA_031554855.1 of Eubacteriales bacterium. GTDB lineage: Bacteria > Bacillota > Clostridia > Christensenellales > Aristaeellaceae > JAVBUY01. The sequence continues at coordinate 11,084 of JAVBUY010000099.1, read as the reverse complement.
TCCCGCTGATGATCGCCCGGCCCGACCTGACCTGTACGCTGCTGGACGCGCAGGGCAAGCGCGTAAAGTTTCTTGAGATGGTGATCGAGCGGCTGGCGCTGCCCGCTGAGGCGGTGCACGCCCGCGCGGAGGACTTTGCGCGGCTTCCCGAACGACGCGAGACATACGATGTGGCGGTGTCGCGCGCAGTGACCGGCCTGCCTGCGCTGCTCGAACTGTCGCTGCCGATGCTGCGCGTCGGTGGCCACGCCCTGCTATGGAAGGGCCCGGCGGTGCGCGACGAGTGGGCCGATGGCGAGGCGGCGGCGGCGTTGCTCGGCGGCGCGCTCACAGAGCCGATCGCCGCGCCGGTGCCTGGCCGCGATTGGCAACACCTGCTCGTTCGCGCCGACAAGCGGCAAAAAACTGTACGACAATATCCGAGAAAAGCGGGCGAACCATCGCGGAAACCTTTGCGCGCGACAGAGTAAGCGGCAGGATCTGCGGAGTTTCGAGAAATCTCTTATTACAGCATAGCAAAAAGCAGAGAACGATGGCGCTTTGACGCGGACGATTGCCCGCGCCACAGCGCCATTTTTGGCAGGAGCGGAGGAAAAAGCCGCCGAACGGTATACGCTAGCATGACAGAAAGGCGGTGCCTCTATTTGCCTACAACCGAAGAGCGCATGCCCCGCACCGAGCGGCGCAACAGCGCACAAAACCCTTCCGATAAGCACATCCGGTGGGTGGCGATCGCCGACGTGTCGCCCAACCCCAATCAGCCGCGGCGGATGTTCGATGAGCAAGCGTTGGAGGAACTGGCTACTTCGATTCGCGAGATCGGACTCATCCAGCCCATCACTGTGCGCGCACTGGGCAACGAGCGCTATGAGTTGGTGTCGGGCGAGCGGCGGCTGCGCGCATGCTCGCGCCTGGGCAAGACGCACATCGACGCCATCGTGCTGCTAGCCAGCAAAGAGGACAGCGCGATGATGGCGCTGATCGAGAACTTGCAGAGAGCCGACCTGCATTTCCTGGAGGAAGCGGAGGGCTACGCGATGGCGCTGCAAGAGTTTCAGCTATCGCAGGAGGAGATGGCCGCGCGCATCGGCCGCAGCCAGTCGGCGGTGGCCAACAAGCTGCGCCTGCTCAGGCTGTCTGATGCGGTGCGCACGGAATTGCGCGCGCACGCCTTGACTGAGCGGCACGCGCGTGCGCTGCTCAAGCTGTCCGACGAGCAGGACCGGCTGGCGGTGGCGCGCCAGGCTGCCGAGCGTGAGCTGAACGTGCGCCAGACCGAGGCGCTGGTCGCGCAGGTATTGGAGCGCCAGCAGGTTGTGGAGGCACCGCATACAGGGCGCAAAGTGATCACGCTGATGCGCGATCATCGGTTGTACTTGAACGCCTTTCGAGATATCGTGCAGCAGATGCAGCGCGCGGGCATCCACGCCGAGTACACCGTGCAAGATCGCGGGGAGGTGCTGGAATTGCGCGTGGTGCTGCCGCGCAGCCACGTGGGCTGACGCAGGCGCGCTTCGAAAGCTCCAAAGTGTAGGGGCGGCGTGTCACGCCTCCTTCACCGTTGTGCTGCCTCGTCTCGTTCGGACGCCATGAACGGACAGAAAATCTACTCGCCTCGCGCCTTTCCCGTTTTGAAGCGCGTCAGGCGTTTCGGTTGCGCGCACAGGGCCTGTGTGGTAAAATGAAGTATCCTAAGAAACTGAGGTGCGTTCATGTTTATCATCATCACGGATTCTGGAGCGGACATGCGGCTGGATTTCATGCGGGCGCAAAAAGACTTTATCTTCTTGCCCATGACCTACACGATCGGTGACGAATCGTATATAGACGAGCCGGGCAAAGGCCTGGATAGCGACGCGTTTTATCAGCGCATCGGTGCGGGCGAGGTATCCGTGACCGCGCAGATCACCGCCCACACACTGGAGGAATGCGTGCGGCCGCTGCTCAAAGAGGGCAAGGCGGTGGTGTATCTGACGCTGTCTTCCGGCTTGAGCGGCACCTACAATAGCGCGCTGATTGCGCGCAACAATCTGCTGGAAGAGATGCCCGACGCGCAGTTCGAGGTGGTCGATTCGCTGGCGGCCAGCGCCGGACAGACCATGATCGTGCACAAGATGTTGCAGATGCGCGAGCAGGGCAAGACGCTGAAGGAAACCACCGCCTGGCTGGAGGAGAACCGCCTGAGCATGGTGCACTGGGTGACCGTCGATGACCTGAATTTTCTCAAGCGCGGCGGGCGGTGCACCCCGGCGGCAGCCTTCTTTGGCACGATGCTGTCGATTAAGCCGCTGATCTTCGTGGACGACGCGGGCAAGCTGATCGCCAGCGAGAAGGTGCGCGGCCGCATGCAGGCGCTGCGCGCCATCGCCGACCTGATCACCAAGGTGTATGATCGTTCCGTGGAGCAGCAGGTGTTCATCAGCAACGCCGCCTGCCCTGAGGATGCGCAGGAAGTGGCCAAGATGATCAGCGAGCGCCTCAACAAGCCTATGAATGAGTTCGTGTTCAGCGACATCGGGCCGGTGATCGGCAGTCATTCCGGCCCGGGCACGCTGGCGGTATTCTGCTGGGGCACGGCGCGCAAATGACCGGCGACGACGCGCGGCACGAACGGTTCATGCGCGAGGCGATCTGCGAGGCGGAGCGCGCGCAGGCAGCCGGGGAGATCCCGGTTGGCGCGGTGGTGGTGCGCGGCGGCGAGGTGATCGCGCGCGGGCACAACCAGCGCGAGCAATTGGGCGACCCGACCGCGCACGCAGAGGTGGTGGCCATCCGACAGGCGGCGCAGGCGCTGGGCAACTGGCGGCTGACCGGCTGTACGCTGTATGTGACGCTGGAGCCCTGCCCGATGTGCGCGGGCGCGATCGTCATGAGCCGCCCGGACACGGTGATCTATGGCGCGGCTGATGCGCGCGCGGGCTGCTGCGGCAGCGTGTATCGCATCACCGAGGATCCAGCCTTTGCGGGCGATGTGCCGGCAATGGGCGGCGTGCTGGCGGAGGAATGCGGCGCGATGCTGCGCGCGTTTTTTCAGCGGCAGCGTACCAATGAAAACCGGGGGTGAGGCCCATGGACGCACAGCAATTGTTGCGCGACCCGCAGATCGAGCCGACGGACGAAGCGATCGCACAGGCGCTGGGCGCAGCGCACGATGCTTATGTTCGATTCGTCGAAGGGCTACAGCAGCGCGACATCCAGGTCGATTGGCGGTACTACAACGACGGGAAAGCATGGCTGGGCAAGGGACTGTACGCCTGGACCACCGCCCGGGGCGCACGAAAAGAAGTCACGGCTTTCTGGCTTTCGATCTGGGAAGGCTTCTTTCGGGTCAGCATCTTTATCCCAGAAAAAACGCGCGCGGAAGCGCTGCAACTCTCGCTGAATGGCGAAACAACGCAGCGGATAGCCGATGCGCAGCAGATGGGCAAACTAAAATTTTTCCCGCTGGTGTTTGATATGCGATCGGGCGAGGGGCTGGAGGACATCTATACGCTGGCGGATTTTCGCAAAGCAATACGATAATTTTTACGCAAAAGGCGGATACCGCAGGGGGTATCCGCCTTTCTTTTTGTGTGCAGGACTTTACTGCTTGCCCAGCATCGCCGCGCCGATGATGCCCGCGTCGGGGCCTAGCTGCGCGAGCTGGATCTCGCAATAGGGCAGCGTCTTAAAAAACACCATGGGCTTGACCGCCTCGCGCACCGCGTCGAGCAGGAAGTCTCCGGCCAGCGACACGCCGCCGCCCAGCACCACGATACTCGGATCGACGAAGTTGATGATGTTCACGATGCCGATGGCCAGCCCCTTTACGTAGCGGCGGAATACCTTCATCGCGACCGGGTCGCCCTCCTTGGCGGCGTCTACCGCGATCTTGGCGTTGATTTTTTCCGGGTCGCCGCCGCACAATGCACCGATCAGCGAATCCGGGTGCTGTGCGTAGGCCTTGCGCGCCTCGCGGATCAGCGCGGTGGCCGAGGCGTAGCGCTCCAGGCAGCCGCAGTTGCCGCAGGTGCAAGGCTCACCCTCGATCTCCACGATGATGTGACCTAGCTCGGTGCCGACGTGGTGGTCGCCGCTGTAGGGCTTGCCATCGACCACAAAACCGCCGCCCACGCCGGTGCCCAGCGTCAGGAATACGCTGCTCTTCGCGCCCGCGCTGACGCCCGCGATCGACTCGGCGAACCCGGCGACCGTCGCGTCATTTTCGATGTGGATCGGCTTCATGATGTGCTTTTGCAGCTCGTCGCGAAAGGGCACGTTGTGCCAGCTGAGGTTGGTGCAGAAGGGAATGACGCCGGTGTTCGGGTCGGCCACGCCGGGTACACCCACGCCGATGGCCGCGACATCGTCCAGCGTGTAGCCGGACTCGCTCAGCGTTTGAAGCGTCACCTTGGCCATGTCCGCAATGATCGGCGCGTACGGGCGCGGCATCAGCGTCGGTGTCGAGCCTTTGCGCAGGATCTTACCGTTCGCGTCCACAATGCCGACGGCGATATTGGTGCCGCCTAAGTCGATGCCGATGTACACCATAGCGATATCTCCTTGTAGGAAGTCGGAATCGTATTAATCCTCGTCGGTCAGCTCGGGATGCGATGCCTCGCGCGAGCGCTCCAGCATCTCGGTCAGGCGCTTGTCCAGCTCGGCGGCGGCGTTGTAGCCCATGCGCTTGAGGCGCCAGTTGCGCGCCGCCACCTCGATGATGATCGCCAAGTTGCGGCCTGGGCGCACCGGCATGACGATATACGGCAGCTTCGCGCCCAGGATGGTGATGTACTCCTCGGCCAAACCGAGCCGATCGTATTCCTTGTTCTCGCGCCACAGTTCCAGATGGATGACGATGTCGATGCTCTTGCGCGAGATCACCGCGCCGATGCCGTACATCGCGCGGATGTCGATGATGCCCAGACCGCGAATCTCCATAAAGTGGCGCACCATCTCCGGCGCTTCACCGACCAAGCGGTTCTCGGCGACACGGCAGATATCGACCACGTCGTCGGCCCCCAGTTGGTGTCCGCGCTTGACCAGCTCCAGCGCGGCCTCGCTCTTGCCCACGCCGGATTCGCCAGTCAAGAGCACACCCACGCCAAATACATCGACCAGCACGCCGTGGCGCGTGACGCGCGGCGCGAGTCGGCTATTGAGGAACACGATGGCGCTGGCGGTGAACTTGGTGGTTACCGCGCTGGACTGATAGACCGGCACATTGCGCGCGGCGGCCAGCTCGGCCATGATCGGCAGACAGGGCATAGAGCGCGCGATGACCACGCACGGCATATCGAAGGAGAAGTATTTCTCCAGGCGCTCGCGCTGCACCTCGGGCGTCAGCGACTCGAGGTAGGACATTTCGGCCTTGCCGATGACCTGCGGGCGCTCATAGGCGAAGTAATCGTAGTAGCCGAAGAACTGCAAACCGGGGCGGTTTAGGTCGGTGGTGCGGATGTCCCACTCCTTGCGGGTGGAGGGCACCAGCACTTGCAGCTCCAGCGAGTCGATGAAGTCTTGCGCGGAAATCATGGCAGGCACTCCTTTAACAAATGATCCTCGATGAAATGCGCCACGCCTTCGTGGGTGTTGGGCGCACAGATGCACTTGGCGGCGGCCTTGGCCTCGGGCACAGCGTTGCCCATCGCGACGCCTAGACCGACTGCGGCCAGCATCTCGGCGTCGTTCTCGCCATCGCCAAAGGCGGCAAAGTCGGATAGCTGCGCACCGAGCAACTGGGCCAGCGGGATCAGCGTGTCACCCTTGGTGACATGCAGCGCGGTCAGCTCCATAAAGCGCGGCTTGGACTGCGTGACGTGCAGCACGCCATCGAACCGCGCCCGCAGATCCGGCAGCACCGCGCGGCAGATGTCGGACTCGGCGATGGCCAGTATCTTGATGATTGGGGTACTGATATAATCCGACAGGCGGCCGACCGCGTTGCCTTCCACACCGGTGGTGATCCGGTAGGTCTCGCTATATTCGTGCACCTCTGCGAAGCTGTAGGTGTCCTCGTGGTAGATCTGAAAATAGATGCCGAGTTCCTCGAGCACCCGCGCCGCCTCGCGTGCCAACTCCGGCGAGAGGTCATTGGCGTAAAGCACATCGCCGGTGACCGAGTCGATGATGCGCGCGCCATTGCACGCGATGAAGGGCAGCGCCGTGCCGACTTGGCGCACATAGGGCATCATGGATGAAGGCATGCGGCCGGAGGCCAGCATCACGCCCAGGCCCGCCTGTTGCGCGCGAGCCAGCACCGACAGCGTGTAATCGGTCAGCCGAATGTCCGGCATGAGCAGCGAGTCGTCCAAATCCGAAATAATCCAGCGAATGGGCAGGGGAATCCCTCCTATCTCTTGGATGATGATACCGCAAAAGAGGGCCGCTTGTCTATAGATACGTTGCGAAACGGCGCAAGCAATGGTATGATACGCAAAAGGAAGAGGGGGGATCGACGATGGAGCAGAAATATTTCAGCGAGATCGCGGCGGCGGTGAAGCCGTATGTGCCCGGGGAGCAGCCCAAAGATCGCCGCTATATCAAGCTGAACACCAACGAGAACCCCTATCCGCCTGCGCCCGGCGTGCTGGAGGCGGTGCGCGAGGCCGTGCAGGCGCTGCGGCTGTATCCGGATCCCGAGTCCGATGCGCTGTGCGAGGCGCTGGCGCTGTCGCATGGCGTGCCTCGCGAGCAGGTATTCGTGGGCAATGGGTCGGACGAGGTGCTGGCCTTCGCGTACCAGGCGTTCTTCGCGGGCAAGAAGCTGCGCAGCACCGACCTGGCGTATTCGTTCTATCCGGTGTACGCGCGGCTCTATGGCGTGGACTATGACACCGTGCCGGTGCGCGAGGATTTCTCTATCGACGCGGACAGCCTGTGCGCCGACCGCGCGGTGATCCTGGCCAACCCCAACGCACCGACCTCGCGCGCGCTGACGGCCGAGGAAGTCGAGCGCATCTGCGCGCATTGCCGGGACAACGGCCAACTGCTGCTGGTGGATGAGGCGTATTGCGCGTTTGGCGGCGAGAGCGTGATCCCGCTGATCGATACCTACGATAACCTGCTGGTGGTGCGCACATTCTCCAAGGCGCACGCGCTGGCTGGGCTGCGCGTCGGCTATGCGCTGGGGCAGCCGCACTTGATCGACGGCTTGAACCGCATCAAGAACAGCTTCAATTCCTACCCGCTGGATCGCCTGGCGCAGGCGGCAGCGGTGGCGGCGGTGCAGGACGCCGCGTACTTCGACGCGCAGGTTGCCCGGGTGGTGGCGACGCGCGACCGCGTGGCACAGGCCATGACCGGCCTGGGTTTTGTCGTGATGCCGTCGGCGGCCAACTTTCTCTTCGCGATGCACCCGCAGCACGCGGGCAAGGCGCTGCAACAGGCGCTGCGCGAGCGGGGCATCCTGGTGCGGCGGTTCGACGCGCCCAGGATTGCGGAGTGGCTGCGTATCACCATCGGCACCGACGAGGATATGAATAAGGTGATCGCGGAACTTCAGAAAATTCTATAATAAAAAATCGCGGCGGTTGCCGCGATTTTTTGTGCTGCGAAATTACTTCTTGACGAACTTTGCGATAAGTAGCGGGACGATAGAGCCCAGCACGGACACCACGCCGTTCTGCCAATTGATCTGACCGGCGAAGTCACCCAGCCCCAGCGCGGAGGCGATCGCGTTGCCGCCGTAGGAACCGACGATGCCCAGCACGATGCTCATGATGGTCGAGAGCTTCACCTTCATGACTTTGCTGGCCACCCAGCCCACCAGACCGCCGCCCACAACCAGGATCAAAATAGAGACAAGATTCATGTATAAGTCCTCCTGCATTTTAGTTGGGAAAAAATCCCGTTCCAGATTATACAAGAAAGACGGTTAAGATTCAATCTTTTTTTGAACTTCGAAGTGATCACGACGATCCAGCCACACCATCAGCACCGCGATATCGCTGGGCGATACGCCGGAGATGCGCGACGCCTGGCCGACTGACGCAGGGCGCAGCGCGGCCAGCTTTTGCCGCGCTTCGATGCGCAGGCTGGGGATGGCCGCGTAGTCGATATCCGGTGGCAACAGGCGCGACTCGGCGCGGCGGAACTGCGCGACCTGCGCGGCTTGCTTGGCGAGGTAGCCCTCGTAGCGGATGGCGATATCGACCTGCTCGGCGACAGCGCGCGCCAGCCGCATGAAGCCCGGGTCGATGTCCGCCAGATCGGCGTAGGCGATGCCAGGGCGGCGCAGCAGCTCGTAGGCCGACAGGCCGGAGGGCGCGGGCGGCTGGCCGTGCGCGGCGAGCCATGCGTCCAGCGCGTCGCCGCCGGATAGGCGCGCACGCGCTAGGCGACCCAGCGCTGCCGCCACCGCCTCGCGCTTTGCCGCCATGCGGTCGTAGCGCGACCGCGTGACCAGCCCGGCTTCGTATCCGCGCGCCGTTAGCCGCAGGTCGGCGTTGTCCTGGCGCAGCAGCAGTCGGTATTCGGCGCGCGAGGTCATCATGCGATAGGGTTCGTTCGTGCCCTTGGTGATGAGGTCGTCGATCAGCACGCCGATATAGGCCTCGTCGCGACCCAGCGTGAACGGCGGCTTGTCTTGCAGAAACAGCGCAGCGTTCAGCCCGGCGATCAGCCCCTGTGCGGCGGCCTCCTCGTAGCCCGAGGTGCCGTTGATCTGCCCGGCAAAGTACAGCCCCGGAATATCCAGCGCGCGCAGCGAGGCGTCGAGCTGCGTGGGGTCGATACATTCGTACTCGATGGCGTAGGCCAGTTTTGTCAGCCGCGCGCGGGACAACCCGGGCACGGTGCGGTACATCGCGCGCTGCACATCCTCGGGCAGGCTGGTGGACATGCCCTGGATGTACCACTCGTCGGTGGTCAGGCCCTCGGGCTCGATGAATACCTGGTGGCGCGGTTTGTCGGCAAAGCGCATCACCTTGTCCTCGATCGATGGGCAGTAGCGCGCGCCGGTGCCGTGGATGTCGCCGGTATACATCGGCGCACGGTGCAGGTTGGCGCGGATGAGGTCATGCGTGGCCTCGCACGTATAGGTTAAGTAGCATTGCGTGCGGTTCTTCAATTCCACGTCGGTCAGGAACGAGAACGGCGTGACCGGGTCGTCGCCGGGCTGCGGTTCCATTTGATCAAAATCGATGCTGTCGGCGGCGATGCGTGCCGGAGTGCCGGTCTTGAAGCGCTGGAGGCTGAAGCCCAACTTGCGCAGCGTACTGGCCAGATGCGTGGCCGACGCAAAGCCCTGTGGGCCGTCATGCCAGCTGCGCTCGCCGATGATGATGCGGCTGTCCAAGTACACCCCGGCGCACACCACCGCTGCGCCGCAAGCGATGCGGGTGCCGTCGGCGGTGACGATGGCGGACACGCGGCCGGATTCGGTGGCGATATCGGCGACCTCGCCCTCGCACAGCGTCAAATGCTGCTGCGCATGCAAAACGCGCAGCATGCGCGCATGGTAAGCGGCCTTGTCGGCCTGCGCGCGCAGCGAGTGCACGGCGGGGCCCTTGCCGGTGTTGAGCATACGCGACTGAATAAACACCTCGTCGATGGCGACACCCATCTCGCCGCCCAGCGCATCGACTTCGCGCACCAGGTGGCCCTTCGCTGTGCCGCCGATCGCAGGATTGCAGGGCAGCAGCGCGACCGCGCGCAAGTCCAGCGTGAGCAGAAGCGTATCCATGCCCAGGCGTGCGGCGGCCAGCGCGGCCTCGCAGCCCGCGTGCCCCGCGCCGATCACGATGATGTCGAACCGATCTTGCATGCCGCAGCCCCTTTCCGAATGCGGATAGTATAGCACGATTTGCCGCCGCTGTCGCGCCCGAAAGTTTTGTGCGGTTTTGCACAAATAGGACGGGAAGATACGGAGGTTTTTTTGTATGAAAACGCATTGAAAAAGAGGACAAAATTTTGTATAATATATAGAAGGAAAAATCCAGAAAGCAAGGCGAGAGGACGAACGATTGTGATCTTGCATCTCGGGGACGATCAGGCGGTCTGGGCACGGCACGTGCTGGCCATTTTGGCGGTCGATACCGTGCGCAATGCGGACACCCGCGCGTTTCTGCAGCGCGCGCGCACCGAGGGTCATGTCGTCCCGGTCGGCGTCGATCCGCCCAAGTCGGCGGTGGTCACAATCGATGACCAAGGCGTCCGACGCGTATATCTTTCCCCCATCTCTCCGGCGACGCTGCGCCTGCGCAGCGCCTCGCCCCGAGCATAAACACCCGGCAAATACCCACGACAGGAGGCCGCTATGGATCATCACGAGACCCACTATGACGAGACACAAATCCAAGTGCTGGAGGGGCTGGAGGCGGTGCGCAAGCGCCCGGGCATGTACATCGGCTCCACCGACTACCGCGGCCTGCACCACCTGGTGTACGAGATCGTGGACAACGCCATCGACGAAGCGCTGGCCGGTTACTGCGATGAGATCCTCATCACGATCCACAAGGACGGCAGCGTCAGCGTAGTCGATAACGGGCGCGGTTTCCCGGTGGGCATCCACCCCAAGATGGGGCGCCCGGCGGTGGAGGTGTGCCTGACGGTGCTGCACGCCGGCGGCAAGTTCGGCGGCGAGGGCTATAAGGTATCCGGCGGCCTGCACGGCGTGGGCGCGTCGGTGGTCAACGCGCTGTCCAGCCACCTGTCGGTCACCGTCTATCAGGACGGCAAGGTGCACTATCAGGAATACACGCGCGGCAAACCGCTGGCCGATCTGAAGGTCATCGACAAAACCGAGCGCACCGGTACCACCATCCAGTTCTGGCCGGACGTGAAGGGCGAGGACAACCCCGACGGCGTGTTCGAGACCGGCGATTTCCAGTTCGACATCCTCAAGAACCGCATTCGCGAGATGGCGTTCCTCAACCGCGGCATCAAGATTCACCTGATCGACGAGCGCGGCGAGGAGCGCGTGGAGCGCACCTACCACTACGAGGGCGGCATTCGAGAGTTCGTGAAATACCTGAATAAAAACAAAGAGACGCTCTATGCCGAGCCGATCTACATCGAGGGCGTCAAGGGCGATACCACCGTCGAGGTGGCGATGCAGCACAACGACACCTACACCGAGAACATCTTTTGCTTCGCCAACAATA
>JAVBUY010000175.1:0-5311 GCA_031554855.1 Eubacteriales bacterium | reverse complement strand
GCGGCAACGTCGCGATGGACGCGGCGCGCAGCGCACTGCGTCTGGGCGCTGAGGTAACGGTGGTGTATCGCCGCACATTTGATGAAATGCCCGCGCGCCGCGAGGAAATCGAGCACGCGCGCGAGGAAGGTGTGCAGTTTCATATGCTGACCGCGCCGGTGGAAGTGCTGGGGCAGGATGGCTGGGTGCGCGCGCTGTCTTGCCAGCGAATGGAGCTCGGTGCGCCCGATGCGTCTGGTCGCCGCAGCCCGGTGCCTATCTCCGGTGCGATAGACGAGATTGTTTGCGATCAGGTGATCGTCGCCATCGGCACGTCGCCAAATCCGCTGATCAAGGACACCACCGAAGGCCTGCAAACAAACGCGCGCGGCTGCCTGGTGGTGCGCGAGGATCAGATGACCACGCGCGAGGGCGTGTACGCGGGCGGCGACATCACCACGGGCGCAGCCACCGTCATTCTGGCGATGGGCGCCGGACGCCAGGCGGCGCAGAGCATCGACCAATTTATTCGCGGCAAGGAGGAGAGCTGATATGGCGCTGTTTGTGGATCATGTGCGCATTACCTGCCGTGCGGGCAATGGCGGCAATGGCTCGGTGTCCTTTCACCGTGAGAAATTCGTGCAAAACGGCGGGCCGGACGGCGGCGACGGCGGGCGTGGAGGCGACGTGGTGCTGATCGCCTCCGACAGCATGCACACGCTGATGGACTTCCGCTACAAGACCAAGTATGCAGCCGACTCGGGCGAGAACGGCGCGAGCCGCTTCTGCAACGGCAAAAGCGGACAAGCGCTGACCATCGAGGTGCCGGTGGGCACGACGGTGCGCGATGTGCAGACTGGCAAGTTGGTCGCCGACATGCATGAGGCGGGCAAGCGGCACATCTTGCTGCACGGTGGGCGCGGCGGTTGGGGCAACAGCCACTTCGCCACCTCCACACGGCAAGCGCCGAATTTCTCTAAGCCCGGACAAAAGTGCGATGTGCGCGAGTTCGAGCTGGAGCTCAAGTCCATCGCCGACGTCGGCCTAGTCGGCTACCCCAATGTGGGCAAGAGCACCATCCTGTCGGTGGTGACCGCCGCACGCCCAAAGATCGCCAACTACCACTTCACCACGCTGACGCCCAATCTGGGCATCGTGCGCAAGGACGGCATGGACTTCGTGATCGCCGACATCCCCGGCCTGGTCGAGGGCGCGAGCGAGGGCATTGGCCTGGGGCACGCGTTCCTGCGCCATGTGGAGCGCACGCGGCTATTGGTGCACGTGCTGGATATCGCGGGCAGCGAGGGCAGAGATCCGCTGCTGGACTTCGAGAACATCAACCAAGAGCTGGAGAAGTATGGCGCGCTGGCCGAGCGGCCACAGATTGTGGCCGCCAACAAGATGGATCTGCCGGAAGGCGCGGACAACCTCAAGCGCCTCGAAAACCTGCTGACCGGCACGGATATTCCGATCTACCCGGTGTCTGCGGCGACGCATCAGGGCTTCGACGCGCTGCTGCGCGGCATCGCGAGTACTCTGGCCGAGCTGCCGCCCACACAGGTATTCGAGGAAGAACAGCACGACATCGAGGAAACGCAGAATCTGGACAGCTTCACTGTGCGCAAGGAGAATGAGCGGTACATCGTTGAGGGTCCGGGCATGGATCGGCTGCTTGGTTCGGTCAACTTCGACGACTACGACTCGATGAACTGGTTCCATCGCACGCTGCGGCGCATCGGCGTCATCGATGCGCTCCGCGCGAAGGGCGCGCAGGAGGGCGACACCGTCGCCATCGAGGACATGGAATTCGACTTTGTGGAATAAGAGAGTAGAGGGAACAAACCCATGACAAGCAAGGAACGAGCCGTATTACGGAGCGCCGCCAATGGCCTGGACGCGATCCTGCATATCGGCAAGGACGGCGTAACCGACAATGTGGTGCAGCAGGCGTGGGAAGCACTGGGCGCGCGCGAGTTGATCAAGGGCGCGGTGCTGGACAATAGCGGCATGACCGCCCGCGAAGCGATGGATGTGCTGTGCGAGCGCACGCACGCGCAGCCGGTGCAATGCATCGGCGGCAAGTTTGTGCTGTATCGACGAGCGGATAAGAACAGCAAATACGGCATCTAGCGAAAAATAGCCACAAAAAAACAGGGGACGGTAGGTCGTTCCCTGTATTTTTGCTGTTCAAAAATCTCGATTAGGAAATGCTCGCCAGTTCCTTCAGACAATTGCGGCAAATCATCTTGCCTTTATGCATCACGACGTTTTGCGCATCCTCACAGAAGATACACGCCGGATGATACTTTTTGAGAATGATGTGATCACCCTCAACGAATATCTCTAAAGTGTCCTTGACCGCAATGTCCATCGTACGTCTTAGCTCGATGGGTACGACGATACGGCCCAGTTCATCCACCTTACGTACAACCCCAGTCGACTTCATCTACATTCCTCCTTTTGTTATGAACAATCACCATTATCGACAATTTTTGACACAATCATTTTACATTTTTTCGTTAATGTTGTCAACCCCTGGATGACAAGTTTTCGGCATCTGAACATATATTTTTTTATTGCACTATGTCTGGGGGGATGTGGATGATGCATTGGGTATGGGCACTGATTGTGCTGTCAGGCGTGTCCTTTGCCTGTGCGACTGGCGCGGACGCGACGCAAACGCTGCTCTCCGCGGCGCAGGATGCGGTATCGCTGTGCATCCGACTGGCCGGGGGGTTCGCGTTCTGGAGCGGTATGATCGCGATCTTAGAGGAAGGCGGCGCGATACGTGGGCTGGCCAGGGCACTCCAAGCGCCGTTCACCTGGCTGTTTCCCGGTGTGCCTGCGGACAGCGAAGCCGGGCAGGCGATGGTCACCAATATGGCGGCCAACATGCTGGGTCTGGGCAACGCCGCCACGCCGATGGGACTGACCGCGATGCGCGAGCTTGGACTGCAGGCGCGCGGCGACGCTGCCACCGATGCGATGTGCATGTTCCTGGTGATCAACGCCAGCTCGATCCAGCTATTTCCCAGCAGCGTGATCGCTTTGCGCGCGGCGGCGGGGTCGAGTGCTGCGGCATCCATCGTGTTGCCTACGCTGGCTGCGACGGCGGTGTCCACACTGGTGGGCATCGTGGTGTGCCGACTGCTGGCCCGGAGGAATGCCTATGCGTGATGTCTCCGACTACTTGGTGCCCGCGCTGGTGGTCGGCGCGGTGCTGTTCGGACTGGTTCGTCGCGTGCCGGTGTACGACGCATTTGTGCGCGGCGCCAAGCGTGGCCTCTCGTCCGCCAAGGCCATTCTGCCGTTTCTGGTGGCGATGCTGCCCGCGCTGGCGCTGCTATCGGCCTCCGGCGCGCTGGAATTTCTGATGCGGGTTTTCTCGCCTGTGCTCACCTGGGTGGGCATCCCCGAGCAGACGCTGCCGCTGATGCTGCTCAGGCCGCTGTCCGGCTCGGCAGCACTGGCCATGCTGGAGCGCACGCTGGCTACGGTTGGCGCGGACAGCTATGCAGGGCGTGCCGCCTCAGCAATGCTGGGCTCAAGCGAGACGATCTTCTATACCGTGGCGCTGTACTTGGGCGCGGCGGGGGTGAAGCGATCGCGCCATGCAATTCCTGCGGCGCTGGCCGCATGGCTGGCGGGCAGCATCGCGGCGGCGTGGGCGTGCCGGTTGTTTTGAGCACGGATTGTGTGATATGATAGGGCTTAACGAAAGGGGAGAGTGCCCATGCACATCCGCACCGCGCTGACGCTGCGCAACCTGGCCGAGGACATGCTGTCCGGCGCGACCGCTGTGGTCATCGATGCGCTGCGCATGACCACCACCGCGATCACCGCGATCCAACATGGCGCGGCGGGTATCCTGCCGGTCGAAACGGTGGAGGAAGCGCGGCGCGTGGCGGCCCGCTTTCCGGATGCGCTGCTGTGCGGCGAGCGCGAGGGTGTGAAGCAGGACGGCTTTCACCTGGGCAACTCCCCGCTGGAATTCACCGAGCAGGCGATACGGGGCAGGCGATTGATCTGCACCACCACCAACGGCACGCGCGCCATCTTGGCGGCGGAGAAGGCTGAAGTGGTGCTGCTGGCGTCGTTCTGCAACGCCCGAGCGATCGCGAAACTGGCAGCCACCATGCGCGGCATGACGCTGATCTGCGCGGGCACGCATGACGCGCTGTCCTTGGAGGATGTGCTGGCCGCCGGGGCGGTGATCGCGCGGCTCAACGAGCAGGGCATGATCGACGACATGGACGACGCGTCGAAGGTGGCGTATCGGCTGTACCAGGGAACCGGCGGCGACCTGTTTGGCGCACTGGCCGACACGCGGCACACCGGCTTTTTGCTGATGCTCGATCGCATCAATCAGGGCGACGACGTGCGGTACTGCCTGAAGGAAGATACCTGCGACGTGGTGCCGGTTGTGCACGACGGATGGATTACGCGCGATGCATGAGGCGATCATGGAAGAAGAATATGTAGGATTGTTGCGCTGCCCGGTGTGCAGAGAGCAGATGGCGCGGCGGGAGCAGGCATTGACCTGCGTGCACCGCCACAGCTTCGATATCGCGCGGCAAGGGTATGTGAACTTTCTGACGCGGCCGGTAGACGCGCACTATGATGCGGCGCTGTTTGCCGCACGCGAACAGATCTGCCGACTGGGCCTATTCGACGCACTGCTGGACGCGGTGGCAAAGCACCTACCGGATGCGGCATCGGGCATCCTGGATATCGGATGCGGAGAGGGCTCGCATCTGGCAACAATCGCCGCACGCCTGCATGCGTGCGGCGCGAAGCCCGCGTGCGTGGGCATCGATCTTTCAAAGGACGGCATACGCTTGGCTGCGCGGCGCAGCCCTGCGCTGCTGTGGTGCGTCGCCGACATGACGCGCCTGCCGTTTGCCGACGGCGCGTTTGCCGCGCTGCTCAATATCCTGTCGCCGATCCACTATGCCGAGGCGCATCGTGTGCTGGCGACCGGCGGCACGCTGATCAAGGCAGTGCCCGGGCCGCACTACCTGCGCGAGCTGCGCGAGGCATTCTCGCACGACGCGCCCGACTATGCCAATGCCCATACCGTCGCGCACTTTGCCGAGCGGTTTGGGTTGGCCGAGCAAGTGGCGGTGCGCAGCCAAGTGACGATCCCGCAGGAGCGCATCGCCGACCTCATCCGCATGACGCCGCTGGGCTGGCGCGCGCCCGCCGAGGCGGTAGCGCGGCTCACTGGCCTGCCGGAGCTTACCGTCACCGCGGATTTCGCGCTGCTGATCGGCCAAAAGCATTGACAAGCCTTGGTTGGTGCAATATACTAAGGTTTAACCGCGAAGAAGGA
>JAVBUY010000207.1:0-20446 GCA_031554855.1 Eubacteriales bacterium | reverse complement strand
ATCCGGGTCGATGATCGCGATGTCGGCCACCGCGCCGATCGACACGCGGCCGCGACCGATCAGCCCGAATGTGCGCGCGGGCAGCAGTGTGGCGCGGCGCACCGCCTCGACCCAGCTAAACTCGCCGCGCTCGACCACCATCTTGCGGAAGAAGCGCGGGAACGTGCCCGCGATCTGCGGATGCCCCTCGCCGGGGGCATAGCCGCCCGCGTCGCTGGAGGGCATCATGTCCGGGGCGCGCAGGATGGTGTAGACCGCGTCCTCGTTGCCGACAAAGACGATGGCCGACTCATCGCTGTGGCAGGCGCGCACATGCGCCAGCAGCTCCGGCGTCAGCTGCATGCCGCGATGCGGGCCGCTGGCCATGCGGATGTTTTCCGGGCGGATGCTGTTGGCGTGCATGATCTCCGGCTCGAACAGCGTGGCGCCGATGCCGGTCGCCCAGTGGCTGTACAGCCCGCTGTCGGCGGTGATGCACAGGCCCTCGTGCCGGGCGTTGGCCAGCATGGTCAGCGCCTGGGTGGGCACCGCCTCGCCATACTGGTAGACAAAGTGCGACAGGTGCATGTGTGCGCCGGATTCGCGCGCCAGCTGCAGCACCTCGGTGATCGACTCCAGATCGTCATTGCTGCGCATGTTGGTATCCACGGCGACGATGCGCTCGTGCTCGGCAGCGACGCGGCATAGCGCCAGCGTTTCGGCATGCGAGCTGCCCGGCGCGTAGCCCAGCCCGAACGACAGGCCGCATGCGCCCGCCGCGAACGCGTGCCGCGCCAGCGCGACCATGCGGTCGATTTGCGCGGGCGTGGCGGCGGCGTGCGGGTCCTCGATGCCCGCCAGATGCCGCAGCGTGAACGAATGCCCGACCAGCTCGGCCTGATGCAGCGGGTAGCCGATCAGCTCCTGCTGGGTGAAGAACTCGGCCAGGCGTGCGGGCGAATAGCCGCAGTTGCCGCCCACTGTGGTGGTGACGCCCTGGTGCAGGCTGAGCAGCCCGGGGTAGGCGTCACCATCCAGGTGGCCATGCACATCCACAAAGCCCGGGCACACCAATGCGCCCGAGGCGTCGATGGTCGCGCGCGCGGGGGGAATGTCTTCCCCCCGTGCGACGATGTGTCCGCCTAGAATGCCCAGGTTTTCCGGTCGACTGGTACCGGCCTCCGGGTCGATCAGGGTGCCGTTCAGGATGGCTAAATCGAGCATGACAACTCTCCGTTGATAAAAATTACTGCTGCTTGAACTTGGTCCAAAGCTCCTGGTAGAGCGACTCGGTCTCGGCAGGCAGCGCCTCGATGAACTCCGCCTTGTCGAGCAAGTCGGCCGGGATGTTGATGGCCATGTTGTTCTTGTAGCTATCGGGCAGCGACGCCTCGGCGGCGGCGTTGGGGTTGGTGTACTGCTGCACCTCGGCGATCTTCACGGCGATCTCGGGGCGGAGCAGGAAGTCGAGGAACTTGTGCGCGTTGTCCGCATGCGGCGCCTTGGCCGGAATCACCAGGCCGTCGATGCCCAGGCCCAGGCCCTCCTTGGGATAGACCACCTTCATATCGGGGCGGTCGGTCAGCGTCTGCACGACGAAGGGTGTGAACATGTAGCCCACCGTGGTCTCGCCGGACAGCATCTGCTGCTGCGGGGTATCGTAGTCAAACACGCGGATGTTCGGGCGCAGCGCGGCCAGTTTCTCGGCGGCTTGATCCAGGATGGCCGGATCGGTGATGTTAAAGGACTGACCCAGGGTCTTGAGCGTGATGCCGATCACGTTGCGCGCGTCGTCCATGACCACGATGCTGTCTTTGAGCGCCGGATTCCACAGATCCTCGTAGCCGGTGATCTCAAAGGGCACCTTGGCCGGGTCGTAGACGATCAGCGGCGTGCCGCCGATATAGGGCACGACGTACTTGCTCTCCGGATCAAAGCCCTGGTTCAGGAAGCCGGGCTTGATGTTGGCGAAGTTGGGCAGCTTCTTCATATCCAGCGGCATCAGCAGGTTTGCCTGGCGCGCGGTGGACAGGATGTAGTCGCTGGCCAGGATGACGTCGAATTCCTTGCCGCCGGTGGCTTGCAGCTTGGTCAGCATCTCTTCGTTGGTGCTGAAGGTGGTGTAGTTGATCTTGATGCCGGTCTCGGCGGTGAAGGGCGTCAGGATGGTGTCGTTGTCCAGGTAACTGTCCCAGGTGAACACATTGAGCACCTGCTGCGTGGCACCGCAGCCGGACAGCAGCACCAGCGCGAGCACCAGCAGCAGCGAGAGAGCAAACCATTTCTTCATTGTGGGAATCCTCCTGTTTTTCTTGATCGGTCATTGCGCGTTGGGCAGCGGTTTGGGTTTGGGGGGACGCGATAGGTTTTGCGAGAGTGCGACCAGGATGAACACCGCACCGAGCATCAGCGTGCACAGCGCGTTGATCTCGGGGGAAACGCCGGTTTTGAGGCTGGAATAGATCTTCAGCGGCAGCGTGGTGGTCGATCCGCTGACAAAGAAGCTGATCACCAGGTCATCCAGCGACATGG
Source organism: Eubacteriales bacterium (assembly GCA_031554855.1). GTDB lineage: Bacteria > Bacillota > Clostridia > Christensenellales > Aristaeellaceae > JAVBUY01. The sequence goes on along the minus strand of JAVBUY010000207.1, from coordinate 17,935 downwards.
CCAGGCTGAGCAGCATGCCCGAGATCACCGCCGGGGCGATGGCGGGCAGCGTGACCGTGCAGAACACACGCAGCGGCGACGCGCCCAGATCGCGCGCGGCCTCCTCGATGGCCGGATCCATGCCGGAAAGGCGGCCCTTGACGTTGATGTACACATAGGGGATGCAGAACGTGGTGTGCGCGATGACCAGCGCGGGCATGCCGAACGGAATGCCAATGGCCGAGAACACCACGAGATATGCCATGCCCAGGATGATCTCGGGGATCATCATCGGCAGCGAGGACAGCGTCTCCAGCGCGCCCTGGCCGCGAAAGCGCGTGCGCGCCATGCCCACCGCGCCGATCGTGCCGATCACACCGGAGGCCAGCACGCTCCATAGCGCCAGGTTCAGGCTGTTGCCCAGCGCGGCGGCCATCGCGCCGTCTCGCATCAGCTTGTCATACCAGGTCAGGCTGAATCCGGTCCACATGCCCCCCGACTTGCTCTGGTTAAAGGAGTACAGCACCACCATCAGGATCGGCAGATACATCAGGACGAGCACGACGGTCAGGTAGATCGTGGGGAAGGCCGACGATTTTTTGCGCATCAGAACACCCCCAGATCGCGGCCGCCGCCCTTGCGGTAGACCCACAGCACCGCCGACGTCACGCCCATCAGTGCCACAGACAGCGCCGCGCCGAACGACCAGTCGCGCGCCTTCATCAACTGGTCGCTGATCAGCTTGCCGATCAGCGTCACCTTTGCACCGCCCATCAGGTCGGACAGGAAGAACAGCCCCATCGACGGCACGAACACCAGCACGCAGCCGGCCAGGATGCCGGGCAGCGTCAGCGGCAGCGTGACGGTCAGAAACGCGCGCACGCGATTTGCGCCCAGGTCGTGCGCCGCGTCGTCAAAGCTCCAGTCCATCTTCTCCACCGCGCTGTAGGTCGGCAGAATCATGAACGGCAACAGCGAATAGACCATGCCCAGCAGCACCGAGCCGAAGTTGTAGAGGAACTTGACCGGCTCCTCGACGACGCCCAGCCACAGCAAAAAGCTATTGACCGGGCCGTTGGCTTGCAGCAGGATCTTCCAGCCGTAGATGCGCACCAGCGCGTTGGTCCAGAACGGCACGACGATCAACAGCATCAGCGCAGCGCGCAGGCGCGGCTTGGCCTTGGCCATAAAGTAGCCGAACGGATAGCCGATCAGCAGCGTCAGCGCGGTGGTGCATACCCCTAGCCACAGCGAGTCGAGGAATACGCGGTAGACCATCGGGTCGAACATGCGGCGGTAGCTGTCCAGCGTCAGTTGGTCGGTGACGCCCAGGATTTCGCCGCGCTGGAGGAAACTGAGTATCAGCACATAGAGCAGCGGCAGCGCGACGAACAGCACCGCGAAGATGCCCATCGGCAGGATGATCCAGCGCAGATGGGACCGCCGGATAGCAGTGCGTTTAGCGGTCACCGGACGCACCCCCCACCACCGATACCTGCGTGGGATCGAACCAGAGGCGCACCTCGGTGCCCACCTGCGGGGCGTCGTCCATGCGCACCTGGCCGCTGGCGGTCACTTCTTGGCCGCCGGGCAGGGCGATGCGCGTGCTCATGGCGCTGCCCGCGTAGTGGTTGGCCAGCACAGTGCCGGACAGCGAAAAGCCCTGCGGCGACGCATCGCCAAAGCGCAGGCGCTCGGTGCGCATGCACAGCAGGCATGCGTCGCCCACCTTGTGCGCGCCCGGTTCGGCGGCGACCTGCATGGTTTGACCGTCTTTGGTCAGCTCGATCTGGCTGTCCGGCCCGGCCTGGGTCACGGTGGCCTCCAGTAGATTGCTTTCGCCGATAAACTGCGCCACAAAGCGCGTGGCGGGATGCTCGTAGATGTCGCTGGGCGTGCCGATCTGCTCGAACTGCCCTTGATTCATCACCGCGATGCGGTCGCTCAGATTGAGCGCCTCTTCCTGGTCGTGGGTGATGTAGATGAAGGTGATGCCCAGCTTTTCTTGCAGGCGCTTGAGCTCGACCTGCATTTGGCGGCGCAGTTGCAGATCCAGCGCGCCCAGCGGCTCGTCGAGCAGCAGCAGCGCGGGACTGAGTACCACCGCGCGCGCGATGGCGACGCGCTGGCGCTGGCCGCCGGACAGCTGCGACGGCATGCGTTTTTCATAGCCCTCCAGCTGCACCAGGTCGAGCATCTCGCCGACGCGCGCGGCGATGTCGGCCTTCGAGGCTTTGCGCACTTTCAAGCCATAGGCAATGTTGTTGGCCACGTTCATGTGCGGAAACAGTGCGTAGTTCTGGAATACGGTGTTGACCGGGCGTTTTTCCGGCGGCAAAGGCAATACGTCCTGGCCGTCGAGGATCAGCGAACCGGCGTCCGGCTGCTCCAGTCCGGCGATGATGCGCAGCGTGGTGGTTTTGCCGCAACCGGACGGCCCCAGCAGCGTCAGAAACTCGCCTCGGTATACGTCCAGGTGGATGCCGCGCAGCACATCGCCCTCGCCGAAATTCTTGGAAATGCCGCGCAGCGACAGCAGCGTGTCGGCGCCAGGTTGCGCGGAAGCGGGTTCAGTCATGGTGCCTCCAAATGCGAAGAATGCAGGATTTTTCTGCGTTGTGATAATCTTGACAAGTTCACTAGGTTTTACTGGATGGGATAAGTATAATGCACGCGGGAACGCGATGTCAAGGAGCATTGTGCGGGGGGCGCGGGCATACGCTGTGCCGAGGGGGGAAGGCCTGTGCGGAAGCGATGGATGGCCGCCGCCGCGCTGGGGTTGACGGCGCTGGTGGTGTGGCTGCATAGGGGCGGCATAGCGCGCATACAGCAGCCCGAGGTCGCGCCCAGACCGCAGCGGCAGGTGCTGCGCGTGTGGGTGATCGAAGGGTGGATCGGCTCGACCGCGTGGCTGGAGAAGCAGGGCGCGGTCTTTGAGCGCGCGCATCCGGGTGTGAATCTGCGCATCCGCCGCGCGCAGGCCGAGGAACTGGCCAGTCCGGATGTCGTGCCGCCCGATGTGGTGCTGTATGCGCCCGGCGTGGTCTGCGCACCGGAGGCGATCTTCGCGCCGCTGGCTGGCGAGCTGCCGGTGCGCGCCGAGCTGGCGGCCACCGGGCGCTGGCGGGGCGAGCAGTATGGCGTGCCGGTGGCGATGGGCGGCTATGCGCTGCTGGTCAACAGCGCGCGCATCGCGCCCAGCGAGCGCAGCATCCTATTGGAAGAAACGCTGCGCGCCGCCGCCCGGCCGCAGAAGGGGAAGCAGTCCGCGCAGTTCGCGCTGGCCTGTGCCGTCGATGGCGCACTGGCATATCCCACCGCGCTGCTGGCGGTCGGTGGGGCGCTGCGCGGCGGCTGGCCGCAGGGCATCCTGGCGCTGAAAGAAAGCGGCGTGCTGCCCAAGGACTTTGCCGCGTGCACGCCCGACAAAGCTTACAGCGACTTCGTCAATGGCCAGGCGAGCGCGCTGCTCGCCACGCAGCGTGAGATCCGCAAGTTTCATGCTTTGGTGGACGCGGGCAAGGGATTCGATGCCTGGGCGCAGGTCGCCGCGCAGCCAATGACCGATCAATTGCTGCTGTGCAGCGTGGTGCGCGGGCAAGGGGACGACGCGCGGCAAGCGCTGTGCGCCGCGTGGCTGACCCAGCTGATGGGCGGTGACGCGCAACAGGCGTTGACCGGCTATGGCCTCTTTCCGGTGCGCGCGAACATCGCAGGCTACGACCCGGGCGAGGCCACCACGCTCTACCGCATGCAGCAGGTGCTGGCCGCGCCCGACCTGCTCGTGCCCAACGCCTATAGCTGGTCCATGCAGCGCGAGAGCCTGGCGGCGCGTACCGCGTTGGCGCTGATGCAGGGCGGTGTGACGGTGGTCGGCGAGGCCGGACTGGCGGAGCATTCCCCAGGCACTTAATTGCAGGAAATCTTTGCGGATCTTTTCGCGTGTCCGCGATGCCTCGTTCGCTTCGCATAGCGCTGCTACGAGGCGCTCTCTCGGCTTGGCGGACGGCCCAAATCTCTCGCAAGTCTTTTCCTGCGGTGAGGCGCCTGGGCAATCATCAGCGTGGTTTTTCTTGTATCGCGCGGCGGATTCATGTAGAATATAAGGCGGAGATCACGCCGCAGGAGGATCCACATTGACCGCTCCACACACCATCCAGGCTTGGCAGGACGCGCTGCTTTCGGCGGCACCGGGCCTTGCTGTGCTGCGTGGCGAGCCGATGGCCCGCCATACGACCTTTCGCATCGGCGGACCGGCCGATTTATTCGCAGAGCCGACCAGCGCCGCGGAGGTGGCGGCGGTGATTCGCGCGTGCCGCCAGGCCGCTTGCCCGCTGACCGTCGTGGGCAACGGCTCGAATTTGCTGGTACGCGACGGCGGCATCCGTGGTGCCGTGCTGCATCTGGGTGCGCGCTTTGCCGACTGTCATGTGCAGGGTACCACGCTGACTGCGCAGGCGGGGCTGCTGATGAGCAAGCTGTCGCGCGAGGCCGCCCAAGCGAGCCTTGCTGGGCTGGCGTTTGCCGAGGGCATCCCGGGCACGGTGGGCGGCGGCGCGGCGATGAATGCCGGCGCGTACGGCGGCGAGATGGCGCAGGTGGTGACCGGTGTGACCGCGGTGGATGGCGAGGGCAACCTGCTGGAGTTGACCGCGTCGGAGCTGGACTATCGCTATCGGCACAGCGCGCTGCTGGCGCGCGGGCTGACCGCCGTGGCGGTGCGCTATGCGCTGACGCCCGGCGATCCGGCGGCGATCATCGAGGAGATGCGCGATATCGGCAAGCGCCGCAAGGAAAAGCAGCCGCTGCAATACCCCAGTGCGGGCAGCACCTTCAAGCGGCCGAAGGGGCACTTTGCCGCGCAACTGATCGACGAGGCCGGACTGAAGGGCCTGACCATCGGCGGCGCGCAGGTATCGACGCTGCACGCCGGGTTTGTGATCAACACCGGCGGCGCGACTGCGGCGGATGTGCTGGCGCTGATGAGCGAGATTCAGCGGCGCGTGAAAGCGCAAACCGGCGTTCTGCTCGAGCCGGAGGTGCGCATCTTGGGCGAGGACGCATAACACATTTTTGCATTTACACTTGGGAGGGGCAGCATGCGCTATCTGTTTTTGACCGGCATGTCCGGCGCGGGCAAAACCAACGTCCTGCGCGATCTGGAGGACGCTGGCTATCTTTGTGTGGACAACCTCCCGCCGATGATGATCATGAAATTCATCGAGCTTTGCTCGTCAGGCTCCACGCGCATCCAGAATGTCGCGATGGCGGTGGACATCCGCAGCGGCGAGTTTTTTGATGCCGAGTCGGTGCGCAATGTGATCGAGGATGCGCGCGAGGCGGGCTACCCAATCGAGACGCTGTTTGTCGATGCCAGCGACGAGGTGCTGATCTCTCGCTATAAGGAAACGCGCCGCGACCACCCGCTGGCCAATGACGAGGTGTCGCTGACTGAGGCGATCACCGCCGAGCGCGAGCTGCTCGAGCCGCTGCGCGAGCGCGCCACCTACCTCATCGATACGTCGTTTTTGCGCCCACGGCAGACCGCGCTGGTGGTCAGCAAGCTGCTGGGCACACCGGAGAAGGAGTATAACGGCCTGCGCATCGAGGTGCTTTCCTTTGGCTTCAAGCGCGGCCTGCCGCGCAGCAGCGATCTGGTGTACGATGTGCGCTTTTTGCCCAATCCGTTCTATATGCAGGAGATTCGCCTGCACACAGGGCTGGAGCAGCCAGTGCGCGATTTTGTGCTCCATCATCCGGTCACCGAGGAGTTTCTGCAGCGCACCTATGACATGCTGGACTTCCTGCTGCCCCACTACTGTGAGGAGGGCAAAAAGCGCCTGATGATCGCGGTGGGCTGCACCGGCGGCGCGCATCGCTCCGTGGCCATCGCCGAGGCGCTGGGCGAGCACCTGCGCGGCAAGCGCTACCAGGTGGACGTGAATCACCGCGATATTGAAATCGAGAAAGCCATGTGGCAGTAAGCCGCGCGATACAAAAGGAGGTGGGCGGATGTCCTTTTCCTCGGATGTGAAGGGTGAGATCACCGGCGCGGAGGACAGGTCGCCATGCTGCATGCTGGCCGAGCTGGTGGCAGTGATGGGCACCAGCGGCACGGTGAGCTTGCTCGGCGGCGGGCGCATGGGCGTTTATGTGGAGACCGAGCACGCGCCCACCGCGCGGCATCTGCTGAAGATCCTGCGCGATTTGTTTCGCGTCAAGCCGGAGCTGCGCACCTCGCGGCGCGTCAAGCTCGGCGGGCGCAATACGTACCGCCTATCGCTGTCCGGTGACGACGCGATTCGTGTGCTCACCGCTTGCGGCGTGCTGCATTGCGATGAGGAGGGGCACTATTTCCTGAAACCCGAGGTGCCCAAGACAGTATTGACCAAGAAGTGCTGCCGCAAGGCATTTGTACGCGGCGCGTTTCTAGCGGGCGGCTCGGTGTCCAATCCGGAAAAGGAGTATCACCTCGAGTTTGTGGTCGGCGATGAGCGGTTTGCCGCGCAGCTGATGAGTGTGCTCCATCGTTTTGGTCTGCGCGCGAAAAGAGTGCGCCGCAAAGGCCAAATTGTGGTATACTTGAAAGAGGCGGAGCATATCGTCACGTTGCTCAACTTGCTTGGGGCAGTCAGCGCCCAGCTGGAGCTGGAAAATGTGCGCATCCGCAAAGATATTCGCAACAACGTGAACCGCGTGGTCAATTGCGATAGTGCCAACCTTGGCAAGACCATCGATGCCGCAGGCAAGCAGATCGAGGCGATCGAGGCGATCCATGCGCAGATCGGTATCGAGCGGTTGCCACCGCCGCTGCGCGAGATGGCGCGCGTGCGCCTGGAGCACCAAGAGGCGTCTCTGCAAGAACTCGGGGAGCTTATGGATCCGCCGGTGGGCAAGTCGGGCATCAATCATCGCTTGCGTCGGCTTATCGCGCTGGCAGACACATTGAAGACCAAAGAGGAGGATGCACCATGATTCGCAAAGAAGTCGTCATTACCAATCCCGAAGGTTTGCAGTCCAGGGCGGCGGTGCTGTTGGTGCAGGTGGCGTGCAAGTACAATTCCCGCATTCGCATCGAGCAGGGCGCCAAGATCATCAATGCCAAGAGCATGATGGGCGTGCTGTCGCTGGGCATCGCGCAGCAGGGCACCATTGAGCTGTGCGTCGATGGCGACGACGAGCAGGCGGCGATGGACGCGCTGTCGAAGCTGATCGCGTCGGACTTTACGCAGCTGCCCGGTTGAGCAGGCGAAAAAAAGCAAGCATCCCCGCGCGCTCGCGCGGGGTTTTTGCTTGACAGCGCAGGTGCGCTTTTGTATAATATGATCCTGCGCACAGCTTGCACGATGCGCCCATGGAGAGGTATCGAAGTGGTCATAACGGGGCTGACTCGAAATCAGTTTGCGTGAAAGCGCACGTGGGTTCGAATCCCACCCTCTCCGCCATTCAATTTCAAATCCGAACACGCCAAGGTTCATCTTTGTGAATGGGTTGTTCGGTTGCATCTTCAAACGGTAAGACGCAAAAAAGCCCCTTGTGCCGTCATCTGGCACAAGGGGCTTTACTTATCTACTCGCTAACGGGCAGGCCGTCCTTCACGCCTGCGGCAATCTGCTGCAAGTTGAGCTTTTCCCACGCCGCGTCCAAAGCATCCGTCACGACGGCGCTATCAATATTGAAACCGCGTTCCTGCATCTTCTCAAGAGCCATAGCCCATTTTTCAAGGCCGTTATAACGTCCGATAATAGCCTCCACAGCATTGACCACAACTTCCGCCGCCTGCATCAAATTCATTTGCACAATCCACGGTTGCAAGTGCTTTTTCCAAACGTAGGCCGCCAGCGCGGAGAGGAACGAGCTCGCAAGACCGACGATCCACACCACCAAGCCCGTCCAGTCAATGGCATAGGTGAAGCGCACTTCCTCCGCCGATGCTGCAAAGGGCAGGCAGGAAACCACCAGCACCAAACCCAAAGCCATAATCAAGAGAAACACCTTTTTCATAGAAACCACTCCTTTTATCCGTTGTTTGAATTGCCGCCGCTCAAATCCTTGGCGGCATTGATGATCTTCAAAGCGTTTTCAACCCCGGCCTTTGCATCATACCCGGCGATACCCAACATATAGATGGGCTTGCACGCCTCCATGTACCGCGTTAGTGGCTCTGAAAGTTCATGATTGACCAGTATTGCCACCACGCCCGCCAGCATTTGCAGGCCGAATAGAATCATGATACTGATTGCCAATTTCTTTGAGAATTCCAGCACGGCGCGGACAATCTCGCGCCTTGCTTCTTCCTGCTTGTTTTGCTCCACGCATTATCACCACCCCTTAGCGGTCGGGCGGGTGTTCGGGAAGCTCGGTCAAATCGTCCCGGTAGTGCTTGGCTAAATGATTGCGCCCCAATGCGCTGTACCTCTCGTGCATGTCGAAAAGTCTTTGCTTGTCGGCCTTGGGACACCAGCCCTTTTTCATCCAATAGTCATAGGCTTGATTGAGGCGGTCGCAAAGGATGTCCGCTATATCCTCTTGCATGATCGCCATTCCTTTTTGAATATTGCGCAACGGTGAGGCAACCCATTTCCAAACCACGCCGCAAGCCGTGCACACACCGACAAGCCATACAATCCAGTTACCGACCACCTTCACAGAATCCAACAAATCCATCACCCCTTAGATTCGTCGATGCTCAAACGAATATGCAGCTTGATCTTCAATCCGTTCAGGTGAAATGCGATCAGATAATGCTATCCTTTCGCTCTACGGGCGCACTGATACCGACCGAAATAGTCCCTTCGGCCTTGCGCATAGAAGTATCCGGAAAAGATGAACTGTTCTATTTTAAAAGTGAAAAGAACGTTGCTCTCCAGATAGTCGACGGGAGCGAACAGCTATGCACATGCGTTATTGACATATCTTCGGATAGACTTGAACAGTGGGTTGGCTCACTACGAAACGGTGATGAGCGCTTTGATTTGTTGCTCTGCTCATCACTTAAGCACGGCGCGGCTTCTTGCTGCGAGCAACACTGGAATTACCCCATAGTAGTCAAGAAATCGTCACTGCTGGATCTGTTTTATTGTATCCTTCATCCCCGTGAATAAGGCATCTAACGCATGTGACATGCGTGGAACTTCGTTTGCCAATGCGCCCGAAACCCCCTTTGAGCTTAGTGAGCGCAAGTTCCGTTTTATTGTATTGATCCATAACGGTTCATACATTAGGAACAAATCCGAACCCCAAACCAATTTTTATTGGCGAGGCGTTCGGATTTGTTATTTACTTCGACTAAAATCTCCGCAAATACAAAAAAGGGGCGGCACAACTGTGTAAAAGCAGTTGCGCCGCCCCTTTAGGTTCCTCGCCGGTTATATCGGCTCGGCTTCCATCCATGTGGTGGAATCATTTCTCGTTTTCATAAATGTACAGCGCCAGCGTGTGGCGTTTTTTACATCATCAGTAAAGCTGACATCAGATCTTCGAGGACAGTAATTCCAGTCTGCCCATACCGCTATCCGATATTTGCTTCCATCATCAGCGTCAAAACAGCACCAAAGATACGGCACCCTAGGTTGGAGCAGACCTACAGCGCTGATTGGCTGGACAGCGTGATCCAGGATATCGCGCTGTACGCATCCGATACGCTGGGTCAGCAATACCTGATCTATCACTGCACGCTGCCCGGCCACACGCTGGCGCTGCTGCTTTGTGCCGAGCGCATCGACCAGGACAGCCTGTTGGCACAGCTGCGGGAGATCCAGGCGTTGGTGGAGCGTGCGTATCAGGTGACCGCGAGCTTTGCAATCAGCGCCACGTCGCGCCAGACGGAGCGGCTGCCGCTGCTGTACAAGCAGGCGGAGGACACGATGCACTACCGGCTGTTTTCCGGCGCCGCCTCCATGCTGCCATACCTCGCGCTGGAATACCGCGCCGATGGCTTTGCGTACAGCGTCTTTCTGGAAAAGGAGCGGCAGCTGGAACTCTACCTGGAGACCGGCGACGCTGCCAGCGCCAAGGCCCTCTTCGCGGACATTCTGCGCGAGGCGGCTGGATATTCCTACGAGGACTTTAACAACGTCATCGTCCGGCTCGCCATCACCGCGTTCTCGGTGCTGAATCACTTGGAACGCAGCGCCGTCGGTACGGTAGGACGGCAGGCCAATCCCTTCATCCTCGAGGTCGCGCAGCAGGAGAACCTGGACGATATCCAGATGCTGTTTGATACCGTCTTTGACGAGGCGCAGCAATTCTACAATCTGAAGAAGCAGACCGCTAAATCGGGGAAGATGGGCGCGATTCTGGACGCGGCTGCCGCGCTGGTCGGCGAGGAGTACAGCGACCCCAACCTGTCGCTGGATCTGATCGCCTACCGATTGGAACGCTCGCCCACTTATCTGGGGCGCGTGTTTAAGAACCAATATGCGATGTCGGTAGCGGAATACATCAACAGAACCCGGCTGGAGCACGACAAAGAACTGCTGAGCGAAACCGGCCACACCGTGCAAGAGATTGCCGAGTCCTGCGGCTTTTCCAATATCAATTACTTCTATACGTACTTCAAGCAGGAACTCGGGGTCACGCCCAATCGATTCCGCGTGAGCAAGAAACACGGGCAGTAACCAGCGATGGCGGCTGCCTTTTCCATAGCGTGTGGGCGCTGACGTGGTGCTAGCCATCAGACACGTGCGCTTTTTGCCGTTTTCATAAAAAACAATGCGCCGATGCATTTTTGGTTGTCTTTTCGCAAGGAAAAGAGTATAATAAACTGTCAATTGCTTCTCGCGCAGCAGTTTCATTGATTGCGACCAAGGAAGGTGCTTGCCGTGAAAAATCCGAAACTACCTATTCACGCGCAGATTGATTATGCCGCGTGCAAGGCGTATACCACGTCCACGTTTAATCCAGGCAGAGAGTTGATGCAAGCCAAGGACATGACGGAAACGCTCAAGTCAGTGTCCAGCAGAATGATCGCTCGCTATGACATGGCAATCGATGCGATTGTGTCGAACAAGACGATTCCGCAAGCCGACTATTGAACGATGCAAAACAAAGCGGCCTTCCCTCTTATGCAGAGAGAAGGCCGCTTTCTGTTGCGCTTATTCCGACGCTTGGGCACTGGTCATCCAGTAGTCTAGCAGCATCCGCCATGCCTTATCCTGCATGGCCAGATCGTGGGGCATCGCCATGCCGGCATGAAACAACTCGTTGATATTCTTCTGGCATTCGTGCTTGGTTGGCGACATGTTCTGCTGCGATTGTTGCACTCGCTTGCATAGCACGATGTACTGCTCCAGCGGTTGCGCGATCTGATGCTTCAGGTACACGTTGCGGTATACGCGCAACAGATTGCCGATGTGCTCGACGAATAGCTTGGCCGATACGGTGTTGACGACATTGGTGGAACCGTTGGATCGGCTGTCGGTCCACAGTCCCTTGGTATAGATCTCCGTTTCCCATTTGGACAACAGCGTGGCCAGCTGTGTCTCAAAACTCTTTTCCAGGATCGCGTTGAGGCAGTTATTCACCGATATGTCGCACACCGACAGCACACAGCCGATGCGCAACACCACGTGCGGGGATAGCGGGCTGAGCGCGTGGAGAATGGGTGCCTCGTTCTCATACAGGAAAATCGAAAGGTATTCCCACGGCTCGCAATGCAGGAACGAATACGCCATGCTATCGACATAAGCCTCCAGGTATCCATCCAGGATGCCATTTGTCGCGGCGTAGACGGATGGCAGAGTGGAGACATGCCGCTGTGTCCCATCTTTGAGCGGGAAATATTCGTCGGACGCGCATTTGTTTTCGATCAGGATATCAAAGAGTCGCTCCAGATCCTTGGTCAGGTATTGCGGCTGCTGGAGCTCCGGGATGTCGCGCAGCAAGTTTTTGTAGTCGATGTCATGCAGCTCACAATACTCAATCAGCGGCTTGGCCTCCTGGCGAAGATCCAGATAATATTGATGCGCCACATAATGGGCAAACTGGGTTTTGCGATGCTGCGCCCAGTTGGACTCGCTGTAATAGCGCGGGCTCAGAATGCGCGTGAAGCGGGCTGCCAATAAATCGCGCAGATTCTTGGAAAAACTATGCACGCCCTTGATTTTGTTGTCCGCATGGTCGAGCATGTTCAGCAGCATCTGCTGTGCATTGTGGCGGAATAAGTCGCGCTTGCGGTCGCAGATTTCATCAGTCGCTTTCAGTGCGTTTGCGCCGTCATCCTCCGTGTGATTCTTGACCAAAACAGAGTCGATCTTTTGCTTGAATGCCGTTTTCGAATGATCATATAAGACTGAGGTAATATGGAAAACCAGGTAGGCGACGATGCTCTCCTGCACATATTGCGCGCGCTCAACATTGGCCCTGTACCCGACGTGGTGCAGCACCTCGTGCGCCAGGAAGAACATGGTGGCGCCAATATGGAACAACGTGCGTTCCGGCAGACGAATTTGCAGCAGAATGTGCTCGGTCATCCCGCGCAGATCCATCGGATCGGGCATGTCGGGCGGCAGGAACGCGAAGAGCCGGTGCGCTTCGGTTTTGTCCGCGCCGCCGCAGCTGAGCATGGCCACATACGTGCAATCCTCGGTATGCTGGCCGGAATCGTCTCGCAGACAGTAGGTGATGTCGTGAATGGCCTCGCTATATGCGAGGATGAGCTTCGTGGCCGAGCCGACCGCGCCGTGCAGCATGCCGCGTCCCTCGATAAACTGGCGGTCAGCGCGCAACAGATCCAGCAAGAGTTCGTTGAACTCGTGGCGGAACATCTGCTGGTTTTCGTCAATGCGCTGGATGATGGCCAATACCTGGCGCAGCGCATGCGTATGCTCCGCCGGGTATGCCTCGGGCGAGAGGTCGGCGAGGATTTGCGCATGTTCGTTCAGCAATTTGGTCGCTTGTTCCAGATTGACCGCAAAGGACGCGATCACCGGATCGAGCATGCTCTTGATGTCATACGCGTGCTCGGGCTGCGATAGATCTCGATATAGGTTCATCGCATGCCGTATGCCGCGCAGCAGTCTTGGATGGTGATCGACAAACGTCACGCCGCAGCGCGAAAGGGCATTTGTGCGCGCTTTGGTGTACGTATCGATGGCGTTGAAGCCATGCACCAGGCAGGGGGACAACGTCGTCGCGCGAGGACTCGAGAACTCGGCGATGTCGTCGCTGGTGAGCGCAGCCGTCGTTGGTTCGCCCGATCCAGACGTCTTCTTTCGCGCCCAAAAGTCTTGCAGGCGCGTCCATGGGCGGACGCCCTGCTCAATGATGGGCGGATCACCCGACGCGGTCACGGGGGAAATTCTTTGCGGAATGCGGCGCATGGAGGTTCGCGTCGCGTATACGTACCGGGGCAGGAAGGGGTGGTTGGGGTTCATGAAGCCTTCCGGATCGACATATTCGCATAGCAGACTGTCGATGGGCGTATTGGGCAGCAGCAGCACATCCGAATTGCCAAACATCTGCGAGTACAGCAATTCGTCGGAATGCTGGTTTCCTTCATGCGCGGGCGAGGACAGATCCTCCAGCTGCGGCAGCGAGATGCCGCCGCCGCAGTGCGGCTTTTTGCGCTTGGCTACATGGTTGCGCAGCGCGTCATAGAAGCTCTGCGGGGAGACGCCGGGTTTTAACAAAAAACGCATCGAGAAGCGCATGTGCTTTCCTGCCTCGCGAACAGCCGGCAGGGCCTGCTTCAAATCGATGCGATTGGATACGCCGCACATCAGATAGGATGTGGACAGCAGCGCGGCGTCGCCATAGATGGCGTCGCAGGAGCGCAACTCGAAAATGATGTCGGACACCCAATCGAACCGGGCTGTCCGAAACACGATGACCATGTCGCCAAAGCCTGTGGTGGAATACGTCGCACACCGCAGATCCGCAGAAAATTGCTCGGGCGTGATGCCGATCTCGGCAGCCACCCGCGCGATCTGCCGCTGCAGCACATCATTGAGCAGGGCGTGCGACTCCGCATGCGCCTCTGCGGCGCGGCGGCTGATGTGCGTAACAGCTTCGCCGGTGAACTGTAGAATAGCGATCGATACGAACACCCCGCCATCCACTTCGGTGGGCTGGGCTTCCGAATAGGGAACCCACTCGCCATAGCAGAACTGGTAGGCTTTTTTCGCGTCGAGGCTGTGAAAGCAAATGTCGTCGGACAATGGGTAGGGCATGAGCAGCTTTAATGGGTATTCCTCGTGGAACGGGGGCGGAGCGCTTTCATCGAATGGCTCATCTTCTTTTTGCGCGTAAGCGGTGGTCGGCTCCAGATCTTTCCAGTCACTGACGTGGAACACCTGCATTTGGTCATAGAAGCCCCACATGAGGTATCCGCGGCCCAAGTCATTTTCCTTTGCGCTGTCCTGATGCCTTTTCTTCAGACGCACAATCAAGCCATTCATATATACCTGCCTTTGCTCATCTGCATATTGATAGCTCTATCCATAATATATCATATGGGGAAGAGGCGAACAACAGACAGAAAGTTCAGAAAATTGGCAGCCGCTACAGCACGATTTCGCCCGGATGAAACGCCCGAGGCAGCTCTTCTTCGATCAGGAACGCAAATTGATCATCGCGCAGAACTGGTAAAAAGGCAGCGAAGGGCAGCCGGTCAAACTCGCAGCGGTAGTCGCTCGCGCCGAAGGGTCCGCCCTCTTTGCCGCGCAGATTCAGCCCGCGCGCGAACTTGGTGGTGTTGGAGCAGTCGTGCACGACCACGTCCCAGCGCTGATCGTCTGCCAGTTTCATCAGGCGCAGCGTCAGCTCTCTGCTCCAGATGGGCGACAGGTAACCTCGACGACTCACATACAGGTTTTCCCCAGCATAGTTGCCGAGGTTGTTCTCGTTTAGATGCAGCTCGGCGCAATTGATGAAATCCAGGCCGGTGCCCAGGATGGCCTGCTGCTTGCGCAGAAACGCCTCATAGAACGAGGGGGTCATCGGCGTCTCGATGCCCACGTGCGGGATATGCCGCTTGGCGAGGCGGATGTTCTCGATGACGCGATCCGCGCAGTCCGAAGCGCCCAGGTTAAAGCGGATCTCGTCGAGGCCCGCATCGCCCAGCGCGCGCAGCGTCTCCTCGGTCGCCAGCGTGCCGTTGGTATACAGATGCTGGTGCACCCCGGCGTCACGGAATGCGCGGATGATGCCGTAATACTTTTCTATTTCCATAAAGGGTTCCAGGTACACATAGGAGACACCGGTCGGCTTTGCCTGGATGGACAGCAGTAGGCCGATGTCCCGCTCATAGAACTTTGTGCCGCCGATTTCCCACAGGCCCTCGCCAATCGGCGGGATCTGGTCCAGCACGCCATAGTCGTAGCAGAAGGGGCAGCGCAGGTTGCAGCGGTTGGTCTTGCGGATGGCGCTCAGTCCAGTGCCCAGCAGGCACGAGCGGCAACCAGCGGGGAATTTGGCGGAATCGCCGACGTAATAGGTGCGATGCTCCAGCGTTTTCAGGCCGCCGATCTCCTCGAGCAATTGCGCATGGCGATGCTCGACCGCCGCCTCGATTTGCGCCAGCGTTGCAAACAGGATTTCCTGCTGGCGGGGCATGATGTCCTCGTCCTCCGGCAGCGCGGCAAAGAACTCGAACCACATCAGCGCGTCCTTTTTGGCAATATACAATGGCGTTTCTCCTTACCCTCAAACGATACCCAGACGATTATACCACAGCGGCGAGGGTGCAACAATCAGCGCGCAAAAAAAGAGCACCGTGCACGACGGTGCTCTCTGTTTTTTGCGATGAGCCAGGCTACACCTGCCCGGGATAGTCCGCCGATGCGCGGCTAAAGTTGCTGACCAGGATCGACCGATCCAGCGCGTTGATGAAGCTGTCGGCGTTGAAATCGGCATAAGCCGTGTAGGACGCGGAGGGGTAGTCAGACACAACTAAGGAATTCAATATCGCCATGTCGAGGCCATCGACGATGCCGTCGCTGTTGATATCGCCGGGGAACAGATTGAACACAGGCCCGTTCGGTGGCGCGACGACCAGCGGATTGGGGCTCTGTTCGGTGACGGTGACCGCCAGCGTGCGGAACAGATAGCCCGGGCGATGGATATACAGCACATACGAGCCAACCGGTACACTGGGGAACGTAAAGGTGCCAGTGCTCGTGCCGTTGGGCACGACGACGGTGGTCAGGCTCGGCGGCGCGGGCGTGTTCACAGCGCTGCGCAATTCCACAGTGGTGTTGAACAGACTCAGGAAAGCCGGTCCCAGACCCAGATCATCGAACACGATCGGCGAAACCGAGCCGGTGACCATGCGCGTGATCGGCGCAGTGCTCGGGCCAACCGTCGCCTGCACAGGCGCGCTTGGCGTTGCGTTGGCGCAGGTCTGTGTGGCCGATACGATCTGGCCGGGCACGAGCGGCGTCAGGCCGGGCACGAGCACCCGCCATGTGCCGTCGGTATTGACCTTTGCGGTGGTCAGTTGCCCATTGGGCAGGGTGACCACCACCGCACAGCCGACACTGCCGCGCCCCTGGATGGCCATGTCTCCGCCGGATAGGGGCGAGATGGTCGGCGCAGGGCTGACGATGGGGGTGGGCGGCGGGCATGCGCAGCACGACGGGCGCGGTGCGCAGCAAGGTTGACAGCATGCATGCTGGAAGCAGTTTGATTGTACTAGCATAAGAACCTCCTTTCACTGTATCCTATGCGCGCGCGCGATCGCGGTTCGACCTTGCCCGTTGCCCTGCCTCTGCCGGAAGAAAGCAGTTGAAAACAGGCGGTGGGGCATGTATAGTGGAATGAGCGATATTTGTCTTTTCGACCGGAAGGGGGTCATTTCCATAAAAATCGCAGTTGTGGGTATCGGGTATGTGGGGCTGTCCAACGCCGTGTTGTTGGCGCAACACAATGAAGTCGTGGCGCTGGATGTGGTCGCTGAAAAGGTGGCGATGCTCAACGCGCGCCGCGCCCCCGTGGAGGACGCGGAAGCCAGCGAATACCTGGCCAACAAGCCGCTTTCGCTTTCTGCCACCACCGACGCGGCGCAGGCGTTCACCGGGGCGGATTTTATCCTGATCGCCACGCCCACCAACTATGACCCGAGCCAGAACTTCTTTGATACCTCGCTGGTGGAACAAGTGATTCGCCAGGCCAAGACCATCAGCCCCGACGCGATCCTGGTGATCAAATCGACGGTGCCGGTGGGGTTCACCAGCGCCATGCGCGAGAAGTATCAGGTGGAGAACCTGCTGTTTTCGCCGGAGTTCCTGCGCGAAGGCAAGGCGCTGCACGACAACCTGCATCCCTCGCGCATCATTGTCGGCGTCCCGCTGGACAACGATCGCCTCGTGGAGCGCGCCCAGACGTTTGCGCAGCTGCTGCGGCAGGGCGCAGTCCAGCAGGATGTGCCGGTGCTCGTCATGCAGCCCACCGAGGCCGAGGCGGTGAAGCTATTTGCCAATACCTATCTGGCGCTGCGCGTCAGCTTCTTTAACGAGCTGGACACCTATGCCGAGGTGCGCGGGCTGAACACGAAGAGCATCATCCAGGGCGTGGGGCTGGATCCGCGCATCGGCACGCACTACAACAATCCCTCCTTTGGCTACGGCGGTTACTGCCTGCCCAAGGACACCAAACAGTTGCTCGCCAACTACAACGACGTGCCCAACAACATCATTGGCGCGATCGTCGATGCGAATCGCACGCGCAAGGATTTTATCGCCGAGCGCATCCTCAGCAGGCATCCGAAGGTGGTGGGCATCTTCCGCCTCACGATGAAGGCGCACTCCGACAACTTTCGCCAGAGCAGCATCCAGGGCGTGATGAAGCGCATCAAGGCCAGGGGCGTGGAGGTGGTGGTCTACGAGCCGACGCTCAAGGACGATGCGTTCTTTCATAGCCGCGTGATTCGCGACCTGGACGAGTTCCTGGCGATCAGCGACGTCATTGTCGCCAATCGCTTCGACGAGGCGCTGGCCGGTGTGCGCGACACGGTATA
>JAVBUY010000132.1:0-16389 GCA_031554855.1 Eubacteriales bacterium | reverse complement strand
CTTCTACGCAGTCAATCCCGGCAAAGCCAACCTGCGCACCGAAGCGGGCGCGACCGGCGAGCAAACCATTATCGCCGCTGTCACCGCCGATTCGCTGCTGCAAATCGATGGCCGTGTCAATCTGGACGGCCAGGACTGGTTCCGTGTGAACGTGCTGGCCGATGGGCTGGTCGGCTTCATGCGCGGCGATCTGATCACGCAGATCTCCGACGACGACGCCAACCGCCGCCTGAACCCGCCGCCTGTCGAGCCCGAGCCGACCGAAGAACCCGCGCAGGAGCAGCCGACCGAGGCCCCCACCGAGCAGCCTGCTGCAACGGAGGCGCCCACCCTGGATACCTCGGTGCAGTCCTATGCGGTCACTATCAAGAAGGCCAACCTGCGCACCGAAGCGGGCGCGACCGGCGAGAACACGATTATCGCCACCATCGAGTCCAATACGCTGCTGCATGCCGATGCCAAGATCCATGTGGGCGATTACGACTGGTATCGGGTGATGGTCAGCGTCACCGAGCAAGTCGGTTTCATGCGCGGCGACCTGATGCAACAGATCACCGACGAGCAGGCGCAGCAGCTGCTGGCCACGCCCGCTCCTGCGACCCAGGCGCCCGAACCGACCGATGAGCCCGAACGCGAGCCCGACCCGACCGCCGAACCTACCGAAGAGCCGGTCGTCACCGCCGAGCCTACCGAGGAGCCCGTGGTCGCCGACGAGCCCGAGCCGCCGCAGGCGGGCGAGCTGGATACCTCCTTCACCGGCTATGCGCTGACCAACACCAACAAGGTGCGCATTCGCACCGAGGCTGGTGGCACAACCGAGTCCACGATTCTGACGCAGCTGGACAAAGGCGCCTTCGTGGAAATCACCGGCAAGCAGGTCATTGCCCCTTATGATTGGTATCAGATCACGCTGCACGCCGCGGGCTTTGAAGGCCAGACCGGCTATGTGCGTGGCGATCTGGTAAATCAAATTTCCGCCGAGCAGGCTGCACCCTATCTGCCCAAGCCTGCGCACCGCACCACCAGCATGCAGGCACAAACCGCGCTTCCCTCGCCCGACCCCGCGTATGTCGGCTATGCGCTGACCGTCACCAAGGAAAACGGTGTGCTCTCCCCGCTGATGCCCACGCCCGCGATGGACAGCGGCGCGATGATCAGCGCGTTGCCCGGCGATGTGCCGGTTTATGTCAACGGATCAGAGCTGGTCCATGAGCAGCTGTGGTATAACGTCACGCTCCAGGACGGCACCGAGGTGATTGGCTGGATGCTGGCCTCCGACTTGAGAACGGTGACGGAGGAAGAAGTGCAGCCGTATCTGCCCAAGGAAGAGCCGACGCCGACGCCGGATCCTACCGATGAACCCGAGCCCACCGATGATCCTAACCCCACCGACGACCCCAACCCCACCGACGACCCCAACCCCACCGATGATCCCAGCCCCACCGATGACCCCAACCCCACCGATGACCCCACCCCCACCGACAAACCTACAAAGGAGCCGACGGCAGGCCCCACCGCCGAACCCACCAAGGAGCCGACGGCGGGCCCCACCACTGAACCCGTGGCAACCGCTGAGCCCCAGTTGGGCATCGTCGAACACTTTGGCCGCACCAACTCGCAGGGTGTGAATCTGCGCGCCACGATGTCCACCGGCCAAAATGTCGTCACGGTGCTGACCAACGGCACCGTGGTGTGGATGGCCGAGCTGATGCAGAACAACGGCGCACTTTGGTATCGTGTCACCGCGAT
Organism: Eubacteriales bacterium; assembly: GCA_031554855.1. Classification (GTDB taxonomy): domain Bacteria; phylum Bacillota; class Clostridia; order Christensenellales; family Aristaeellaceae; genus JAVBUY01. The sequence continues at coordinate 14,640 of JAVBUY010000132.1, read as the reverse complement.
GAATGACGACGGCACGCAGCGCGAAAGCGGCTATATCCAGGCGCAATACGTGACGCAAATGAGTCCGGTGGAAGAGATTGCCTACTACGATACGCATCCCAAGCCGCCGACGCCCGCGCCGGCCACCGCCACCCCCAAGCCCACCCCAACGGCTACGGCTACTGCCACCCCCAAGCCGACCAAGGCAGCGCCGACCGCCACCGCCACCGGCGTACCGACAGCGGAGCCGACCGCCACGCCCAAACCCAAGCCCACCGCCACGCCGCTGCCCTACAACAACTACGCGATGATCATCAAAAACAACGTGCCGGTGCGCTCGAACCCGAGCAACGACGCCTCGATCTCCAACGTGCTGCCCAACAACACCGTGGTGTTTATCTTCTCGCAGGCGTACAACCAAGAGGCAGGCGAGCTATGGCATCTGGTGATCTACAACGGCGAATGGGGCTATGTACGCGGCGACATGCTGCGCTACATGACCTATAGCGAGATCCAGGGCTACCTGAACAAACTGAGCACACCGGCGCCCACGCCGGCCGCTACCCCCGTTCCGATCAACAACAACGGCCTGTCCAGCTACGCGCAGGTATTCGGCAACGCCACCAACCTGCGCAAGAGCCCCAGCAACAAAGCGACCGTGCTTAAGAAGCTGTCGAAGGACGCGCTGGTGCTGGTGCTCGGCGCCGCCGAGGCCGAAAACTACGTCTGGTACAAGGTAGACTATCAGGGCACGATGGGCTATCTGCGCGAGGATGTCGCGGATGTGCTGACCATCAAGGAATTCCAGGCCGAGCTCAAGAAGCTGCAACAAGGCAGCGGCACGAGCGGCGGCAACACGTCCGGCTCCAGCGGCAATACCAACATCCACATCGGCGGTTCGTCCGATGGTCTGGCCGATCTGCTGGAGTTCGACGACACCTGGACCAACAACATGATGAACGGCATGCCGCAGTACAACTCGCCGTCGCCGTCGCCCACCGAGACCCCGCTGCCCACCGCGACGCCCGATCCCTTCGGCGCGGACACCGAGGATCTGTTCCCCTCCATCGAGCCGGTGCCGATCATCGAGACCGAGTCCTCCAGCGGCTTCCCGTTCGGCCTATTGGCGCTGGGCGTGCTGGTGCTGGGCGGTGGCGCCGCGACCTACGGCGTAATGCTCAGCCAGGCCAACAAGCGCAAGGCTGCTGCGCGTGCCGCCGCGATGCGCCGCCAGCAGGCCGCTCGCGCCGGGCAGAGCGAGGGACGCCGCGCATCCACCATGCCCGCCGGGCGCGGAGAGAACGGCACCACCTCGACCGTGCGCCGCGCCTCCGGCAACACCAGCAGGATTCCACCGGTCGGCGGGGCAACCATGGGACGCGATGAGCAACCCCGCCGCTTCCCCAGCAACCAGGACGCGCAGCAAAACCCCTACGCGCGTCCCCAGGACGAGCGCCCGGTGACCCGCCCGACCCGCAACCATGACGACCTGAACACCGACATCGACGCACCGTCGCAGCCGCGCCAGCCGCGCACGCAGCGTCCGCGCGATGAGGATCTGGACGTCTAAGGGCGTCGGCCCCCTTCATCCCGCCCCTGACACCTCGAATGCTCTATCACAGGCAGGAGCGCCCCGAACTCATCGTTCGGGGCGCTTTTTGCCGTCTTGCCGCGCGTTTTCCGCAAAAACTCCCGCTCAAAGCGCCAAATTGTCACTTTTTTGCAGCCGCGATTCTTTACGGTAGCAAAATAAAGTGATATCTCTTTCACAAAAGGGGTTGCATTCGGCGCACACATTGCGCATAATTAGATTTAATATGAAGCGCATGAGGAGGAACGCATATGGACAGAGTGTATAATTTCTCGCCAGGCCCTTCGATGCTGCCGCTGCCCGTGCTGGAGAAGGCGCAGCGCGAGCTGACTTGCTATGGCAACACCGGCATGTCGGTGATGGAGATGAGCCATCGCTCCAAAATGTATCTGGAGATCTACGAGCAGTCCGTTGCGCTGCTGCGCAAACTGATGGATATTCCGGACGAATATGCGGTGCTGCTGCTGCAGGGCGGCGCGACCCAGCAGTTCTCCGCCGTGCCGCTGAATCTGCTTCAACAGGGCGGCAGCGCCGACTATGTGGACAGCGGCAACTTCGCGCATCTGGCCGCCGAGGAAGCCAAGCGGTATGGCAGCATTCGAGTCGTCGCCTCCTCGCGCAATGAGAATTACCGCTTCATTCCGGCCATGCATACGCAGATGTTTGATCCGAGCGCCAACTACTTCCACATCACCACCAACAACACGATCTATGGCACGCGCTTTACCAAGCTGCCCGATGTGGGCCGCGTGCCGCTGGTCGCCGATATGTCGTCCAACATCCTCTCCGAGGTGTATGACATCCGCAAGTTTGGTGTGGTCTACGCCGGTGCGCAGAAGAACATCGGCCCCGCCGGACTATGCGTGGTGATCGTGCGCCGCGATCTGTTGGGTCGTGCGCATCCGCTGTGCCCCAAACTGCTCGATTGGCAGGTGGAGACCGACAGCGACAGCATGTACAACACGCCGAACACCTACGGCATCTACATGGCAAAGCTGTGCTTTGAGTGGCTGCGCGACCAGGGCGGCGTCGCCGCGATGGAGGAAATCAACATCGCCAAGGCGCATATGCTCTATAGCTTCATCGACCAAAGCAATCTGTTCAAGGGCACCGCGCTGCCTTCGGACCGCTCGCGCATGAATGTCACCTTTGTCACCGGCGACGAGTCGCTGGATGAGAAATTCATCAAGGAAGCCGCCAAGGCCGGTCTGGTCAACCTGAAGGGACACCGCACGGTCGGCGGCATGCGCGCCAGCATCTACAACGCCATGCCGGTGGACGGTGTGCGCGCGCTGGTTGATTTCATGAAGCAGTTTGAGCTGGACAACACCAAGTAGAATCAACAAAGGAGGCGACCTTATGTACCGCATTTTGACGCTCAACGAGATCTCCGACGCCATTTATCAGAGCCTGGACGCCTCCTTCTCCGTCAAGACGGACGAGGCCGCACCTGACGCCATCCTGGTGCGCAGCGCCGACATGCATGGCATGCACCTGGCTGAGAGCGTGCTGGCCATCGGCCGCGCTGGTGCGGGCGTCAACAACATCCCACTGGACAAGTGCAGCGAGGCGGGCATCTGCGTATTCAACACGCCGGGTGCCAACGCCAACGCGGTGTGCGAGTTGGTGGTGGCGGGCATGCTGCTGGCAAGCCGCGATATCGTCGGCGGCATCGCCTGGGCGCAGGGGCTCAAGGGACAGCCCGATGTGCCCAAGCTGGTCGAAAAGGGCAAGAGCGCCTTTGTCGGGCCGGAGCTGCGCGGCAAGAAGCTGGGCATTATTGGCCTGGGTGCGATCGGCGTGCTGGTGGCCAATGCTGCCACCGCCATGGGCATGGACGTGGTCGGGTTTGATCCGGCGATCTCGGTGGAGCATGCATGGCGGTTGTCGCGCAGCGTGCACCGCGCCACCAGCCTGGATGAATTGCTGGCCGCCAGCGACTATATCACCGTGCACATCCCGCTCAATGACAAAACGCGCAATATGTTCGGCGCCGATACGCTGCGCAAGATGAAGCGCGGCGCGACGCTGCTCAATTTCTCCCGTGCCGAACTGGTGGATGGCGCAGCTATGCGCACCGCGCTAGAGGCCGGTGTGCTGCGCGCCTACGTCGTGGACTTCCCCACCGACGACATGTTGGGCGTACGGGGCGTCCTGCCCATTCCGCACCTGGGCGCGTCCACACCCGAGTCGGAGGACAACTGCGCTGCCATGGCCGCCGCCGAACTGCGCGATTACCTGGAGCAGGGTGTCATCAAGAACAGCGTGAACCTGCCCGACACCGAGCTGGCCATCATGCAGCGGCCGCGCGTCACCGTCATCCATCAGAACATCCCCAACATGCTGGGCGCGATTACCGCGGTAGTGGGCAGCATGGGACTGAACATTTCGGACATGACCAACCGCTCTCGCGGCGCGATGGCCTATACCGTGCTGGATCTGGACAGCGTCGGCGATGTCGCCGCGATGCAGAATGCCATTCGCGGCATCGAGGGCGTCATCCGCGTGCGGGTGCTCTCGCCGGGGGCGTGATTGCGCAAAAAACCGCCAGCCTGCGGGCTGGCTTTTTCTATGTTACAATAGCCTCGCATTTTCGTGCACAAAAAGCGAGGTCTGCGCGCCGCCGCTGTGCTATGATGTTCGTGAGGTGATCGCATGGAGTGGGTACGCAATCTCAACGAAGCCATCCGCTATATCGAAGCGCACTTGCAAGAGGATGTGGACTATGTCGCGTTGGCGCGCATCGCGCAATGCTCCGCATACCATTTTCAGCGGATGTTTTCCTACCTGGCCGACGTGTCGCTGGCGGAGTACATCCGCAGGCGCAAGATGTCGCGCGCCGCAGCAGATCTGCAAAGCGGGATGAAGGTCGTCGATGTGTCGCTCAAATACGGCTACGATTCGCCCACCGCCTTCAATCGCGCGTTCCAGAGCGTGCACGGCATCGCGCCTTCCGAGGCCAAGGTTGGCGGTGCGCCGCTCAAAGCCTACCTGCCGATCAGCTTCAAAATCACCATCAAAGGAGAGAGTGAAATGAACTATCGCATCGAGCAAAAAGACGCGTTCCGCATGGTGGGCATCACCGAGCGCTTTGTGTTTGGCGACGAGCAGTCCATGTGCGAGATCCCGCTGTTCTGGCAGCGCGCGACCGAGCAGGGCGCGTTCATGCCCTTGCTGCCGCTGATCAACCAGCCGCCGTTTGGCCTGCTGGGCGTCAGTCACTGCAAGGCTGAGGACGGATTCAGCTACTCCATCGCGGTCAGCACCACCGCGCCCGCGCCCGACGGCATGGACGAAATTACCGCGCCAGCCTGCACCTGGGCGATCTTTGAGTGCATTGGCCCGATGCCCGACACCATCCAGTCGCTGCAAAAGCGCATCATGACCGAGTGGCTGCCAACCTCGGGCTACGAATACGCCGACGCACCGGACATCGAGGTCTATTCCGAGAGCGACATGACCGCCGCGGATTATCGGTGTGAAGTATGGCTGCCGGTCAAGCAGGCGGAAAAGTAGGTCAATATGCTCATCGAGCGAGCGGATCATAGCATCCGCCCGCTCTTTTCTTTTGGTTTGTTGTAAACACAACATACTTTTCTATTTTTGAACGATATTATGGGGGAGCAAACGGAAATCACAGCAAACGTCATGGAGGATTCAAAATGGAAAATATGTTTTGCTATCAATGCGAGCAGACCGCCAAGGGCACTGGCTGCACAATGTCCGGCGTGTGCGGCAAAATTCCGGTGGTGGCCGACGCGCAGGACGCGCTGACCTGCGAGATGATTGCGCTGGCCAAGGCCGTAGAAAGCAAGGATGCGGATGTCACCGCCGCTGTCGATCACATCGTGGATGGGCTGTTCACTACCATCACCAACGTCAGCTTCGACGACCAGCGCATCCATGCGCAGACCGAAGCGATCAAGGCGCTACGGGTGAAGCTGGGCGGCAAGGAGTACGTATCCCCCGAGGCACTATTTCATGGCGATCAGGATCTGCTGTCGCTGCGCTCCACGCTGCTGTTCGGCCTGCGCGGCATGGCGGCCTATGCGCACCATGCGCGCGTGCTGGGCAAGCGCAATGCCGAGGTGGATGCATGGTTCTTGAGGGGCATGGCGGCGCTGGCCGACGAGCACAGCGTGGACGAATGGCTCGGCCTACTGATGGCGTTCGGCCAGGTCAACCTGCAATGCATGGCGCTGCTGGACGAGGCCAACACCGCCGCGTATGGCAACCCCGTGCCCACCGTCGTGCCGCTGACCATCGAAAAGGGGCCGTTCATCGTCATCAGCGGCCACGATCTGCATGACCTGAAGATGCTGCTGGAACAGACCGAGGGCAAGGGCGTCAATGTCTACACCCACAGCGAAATGCTGCCTGCGCACGGCTACCCGCTGCTGAAGCAATATCCGCAGCTCAAGGGCAACTTCGGCACGGCGTGGCAAAACCAGCAAAAAGAGTTCGTCGATATGCCCGCGCCGGTGCTCTTCACCACCAATTGCCTCATGCCGCCCAAAGAGAGCTACAACGATCGTGTGTACACCACCTCTGTGGTCGCCTATCCGGCGCTCAAGCACATCGCCGCCGATGAGAATGGGCACAAGGATTTCTCCGCACTGATCGACCATGCGCTTCGCCTGGGCGGGTATCCCGAGGACAAGTCGATGACCGGCATCAACGGCGGTACAACCGTCACCACCGGCTTTGGCCGCCAGACTGTGCTAGACAACGCAGGCACCATCATCGACGCGGTCAAGGGCGGTGCGATCAAGCATTTCTTCCTGGTCGGCGGCTGCGACGGCGCAAGGCCCGGCCGCAACTACTATACAGATTTCGTAAAGCAGACGCCATCGGATACCGTCGTGCTGACGCTGGCCTGCGGCAAGTACCGTTTCAACGATCTGGACGTCGGCAGCATCGGGCCGTTTCCACGCATCCTGGACATGGGGCAATGCAACGACGCGTATGGCGCGATTCAGGTCGCGGTGGCGCTGGCCGGAGCCTTTGGTTGTGGCGTCAACGAGCTGCCGCTCACCCTGGTGCTCTCCTGGTATGAGCAGAAGGCGGTGTGCATCCTGTTGACGCTGCTGGCGCTGGGCATTGAGAACATCTACATCGGGCCGAGCATTCCAGCGTTTTTCTCCGAGACTGTGCTGAGCGTGCTGGTCGAGAAGTTCCACCTGCATCCGATCACTAAGCCGGAGCAAGACTTAGCAGAGATCCTGGGGAAATAACCACAAAAGAAGAGCCGTGCATAAAACCGAAAACCTTCTTCGGTGATGTTCGGCGTCTGATTTCCCCAGCGAAATCATATCGCCACAATCAAGCAGTCGCAACCTTTTGTAATTCCTTCACCGCACCGGCTGCTATCGTTTCCAACAAAGAGCCATCGAAGGCGCATACGCATCGGATTTGCTTTTTCCATCAGTGGCCCCATTACTGCATGCAAGCCCTTCGATAGAACGATCGACCTGCTTGCTAGGCAGATTTTCACAGGCTCAGGGATGCACTGTAATCAAAGGCATCGGTAAGATGTTCTTTGCCGCGTGGAGCCGCACTTTCGGTTGGTCAGCATGTCTGACCAACCGTTTGTGTTGCAGCTCTAGCAGAAAACCAACAGCGGAGCTGGTGCAATACGACATCTTCCCAAATGTATCAAGGCAGTATGTATGGCGCAGCCACTCGCAATTGGCGACAGCAGAGCGACCTAACTTGGCGCTATCCATTGTTGTTCAATCTTATTCCTTTCCGGCACTATAACTTTTGTGGTCAAAAGAGTATCATGGCCTCAGGAGAAATCACCCCTTTACAGCACCCTCCGTCTAGCTTTGCTCCAATCGTCGCTACTACTAGAAGGCGGGATGGCGAGCATCACGGCACGTGCGCCCGCCAGCCCAGTCGCTACGATCGTACGTGTCTTTTTTCGCATGACGCAGGCTTCTTTTCTTACCCTTCAAACATTTGCGACTTGGTTCTCACCGTTTCCTGAAGAAGAAACACCCCCGAAAAACCGCCGCGATATTCTTCTTGGGCATCGCAGCGGTTTCGTCCCCTGATGCGTGTTGAGCGAATCGGCTATCGCAGCGCAACCGAGAGCCGCCCAAAGATTTCCTTGCTGTGTCCGCTGTAAAACTCCAGCGTCACGGTGTCGGGAATTTCCTCCAGCGCAAGGGAACCGGAGCAAGTATAGTGCACGCCATCCTCGCTAGCGGCGCTGCCGCCCAACGACATGCCGCCGGGCAGTGGTTCCCCCTGCGCATCCAGCGGCTGTGCCCACAGGCCGAGCCGCGCTGTCTCCCGCTGCCGCTCTGTGGCGGCGGGCAGCAAGGTGTAGGTTGCTTCATAATACACGGCCAACGGTGTGCGGATCATCGTCACCGTGTCCAGCGTAATGCCAGCGGCATCTAGCGGTTCCTTCACGGTGCGGGTCAGCGTCTCGGTGTCGGCTGTCACTGGCACTGTCATGGCGAACACATCTTGCTTACGGGAATCCTCTCTCCCCGCGGAGGCAAACGCTTCGCTGGTGGTTACCTGGCATTGCAATGAAAGTGCATCGCCCTCCAGCGGAAAATCGCCGCCGGTGATATAGACCAGACTTCCATCGTCCTCGCGCCGGTAATCGCACCAACTGGTGATCCAGTCGCCAGAGCTTGCGGAAAAGTTAACCCGCAGGGTTTGCGTAGCGTCGAGGCTGGGCGCGCCGCCCTCATCCATCCCCAGCAGCAGGATACCCGGATCCTGGGTCGAGAAGGACACCGACATGTACAGGCACCGGCCATCGTAGATGGCTTCGCGGACGGTGGCGCTGATCTCGCCAAAGGTCTTTTCAGCCAGAGGCGCGCGCTCTTGGGAAAGGATGCCCCTACCCTGCTCGGTTAGGGTGTCGTCGTGATATTGATGGTACATTTCCAGCAGGCCAAAGTGCGTCGCTACGGCATAGGCTGCGCCCGCCAGCAGAAGTATCATCAGTCCGGCCACCAGCGCGATCCGCAGCGTATGGCGGTGGATGGCGGGTGGCTCGGTCCGTGCCTCGCGCAGCGCCTGCGCCACCGTGGCTTGAAAGGCTTCCGGTGCATGCCCGAAGGCATTGCGATAAGGATGGGTATTGGCTTTCATCGGCGCACCTCCTCGGTACCCGGCAAAATATGAGCATAGACTTCGCGTATCTTTTTGCGCGCCCGATGCAGGCGGGATTTGACAGTCCCTGCGGGCAGGCGCATCATGCGCGCGATTTCGCCCACTGCGTAGTCCTCGACATAGTAGAGCACCGCCGGTGTGCGGAGTGCTTCTTCTAGCGACAGAAACATGTCGTGAAAAAACGGATCTGCGTCCGGTGGTGCGGTGCGCTCAGGCATTTCCGCTACCGGCAACTCGCGCTTTTTCTTGCGCTGCATCGCATAGCACTCATTGAGCAAGATGCGCACCACCCAGGTTTCGACATAGCGGTCGTCCCGCAGCTTGCCGCGCTGCTGCCATGCCTTGCGGATGCTTTCCTGCACGGCGTCCTCGCGGTCGGCAGCCTGTGGCAACAGGCTATAGGACACGCGATACAGGATTTCCTGCATCTGTGTAATGCGCTGGGCAAAGGCTTGGTCTGTCATAGCGTTTCCTCCGTCGCGGGCATGGGCGATCACATCGTCAGGTAGCTCTTGCCGGTGATGGCGTCCAGGTAAAGGCCGTAGGGCTGACCATCGAGGTGCCCTCCCTCCACCTTGTCGTCCATAAAGCACCACATGGGCTGCCAACTGGTCCACTTGGTGTTGCCTTCCTCGAAGAACAGCAGCACATAGGTCGGGTAAATGCGGTCGATGGTAAAGCCCTGGAAACCGACATCCTCTTCAAAGTAGAACTCCTTATACTCGGTGGCCATGCTCTCTACCGCCTTTTCCAGCGAAAGAACCGCCACGTCCTGCGCCAAGCCGAAAGAACTGAGATAGCCCGCATCATAGTGAATCACACCCGATGCCGAGACCAGCACCTCGGCCACCATGCCGTTTGCCCCTTGCACGCGGGAAGTGGTGCGAAATCTCCGGATGTACCCAAGATGCTCGCTATGCCCCATGTAAATGGGAATGCCCTGGTAGGAGAAGCTGAGGGTCACAAAGTACAGGCCATCGCCGCCATAATCCTGTTCGCCCTCCCGGGGGATGCTGCGGAACTTGGTGTATTGTTCTTCGTACAGCGTTTTGTTGAATACATCCCACTGGGGCCAAGTGACCGCCGCGATATCGACGGTTTCCACGGTGAAGGGGAAAGCCGGGGGCTGCATGGCCAGGGTGTAATCTTTGGCCTGCTGCGCGGCCTCCTCGCGGCCAAGGAAGGAAAGCTCCTGCGTCAGCTGCTGTTGATTTTCATAGAGATATCGGCCCTTCGGTCCTCTGGCATGCAAATAGTCGCTCACTTGGGCGTAATGGCTCCGCTCCTCCTTGCTTTCATACCGAGCATAGCAGACCCGCCCCGGCTCCACCTGTACACACTCACCCTTCGCGTTGTAGGTATCATAGCGATCGTATTCCAGATCAATCACGTCGCGCTTGGACTCCTTGTCCAAGAACAGAAGGGCTGGCAGGGTCTTGTAGCTGTATGGAATCGGCACGTTCTTCGCGAACTGCATATGCGGAACGCCGAGGTCCATCGCCTGGGCATCGATGCGCAGCTTGCTGCTGATGTTTTGCTGGATATGTGTGGTACGTGGCTCTGGTATGGCCGTAGCAAAGCCGCCCTCGCCTTGTTCTGCCTCTGTGCCAACAGGCGTGGGCGTCGGTGAAGGCGTGGTTTGCGCCTGCACGATCGCAGCCGGCGCGGCTTCGGCTAGCACATCTGCCTGCCCTGTGTTCGCGGCCTCCTGCCCTAGCCATACGATTGTGCCGATCACACAGACCAGCATGATGGCCAACATACTGCTTAGCTTGATCAGTTGTCTCTCCCTATGTTTCATCGAGCGACCCTCCCGTGTATGGATTGGGAAAACATGTTTCCCGGGTGACCGGTCAACTGTTGGATCGACGGGCACGGCGATCGGTTCACAGAAAATGAAAAATTTGAAAACTGTTGGCGACTTGATTATAGCACTTTGAACGTGCCGGTTCATGGGCCAATGTGCAGAGAATCAAGCAAGACTGCACCGCTGTTGCTTCATGAGAAATACCCACGCATATTTTCGCCTTTGGATGGGTGCATGGTGATTTGTGGTTCGAATCGGCTCCGATCGCCAAAAGGCATGCTCGCCCACTCGATGGGCTGCCTCCTGTCGTGCGCGCAAAACTAGCGGAAATGTCTGAAATTCGCATGTGTTTCTGTGAAATTTATACGTCATTTTGCGGGATGAATCGCTATAATATAGACAAATGGCAACTGCGCAACGTCGTGTGTGCGGTCAGGCGCGTTCCCGCGCGAATAAAGAGGTGAGTGCATGTCTGAGCCCCTTCTAAAGATGGTCGGCATCGGGAAGAGCTTTGGTACGGTTCGCGCGCTGAGCGACGTGGATCTGACACTGGATCGCGGTGAAGTATTGGCGCTGATGGGCGAGAACGGCGCGGGCAAATCCACACTGATGAACATCATCTCCGGCGCGCTGCACGTCTATGAGGGCCAGATGTTCCTGGACGGCAAGCCGGTCGTGTTTGCCAATCCACTGGCCGCGCGGGAGGCAGGCATCGCGAAGATCCACCAGGAATTGCAGCTCGTGAAGGAAATGACCGTGGCAGAGAACATGTTCTTAGGCCGCGAAACCAGTAAGCTGGGCTTTGTGAATAAGCGCGATATGGAAACGCACGCGCAAAAATACCTGAACATGCTGGATGTGGACATCCGCCCGAATCAAAAGATCGCGAATCTGCGCGTCGGCGAGCAACAGATGGTGGAGATCGCCAAGGCGCTGTCGCTGAACGCACGGGTTCTCATCATGGACGAACCCACGTCGGCCATTTCCGAGCAGGAGGCGCGCAAGCTTTTCACCGTGATCCGCCGTCTGGTTTCCGAGGGCGTGGGCATCATCTACATCACCCACCGCATGGAAGAAGTGTTCCTCATCGCCGATCGCCTCAGCGTTCTGCGCGATGGGCAAATGATCGGCACGGTCAACGCCGCCGATACCAACCGCGAGCAGATCATCACCATGATGGTGGGACGCGAGATCACCAACATGTATCCCAAGACACAGGTGCCCATCGGCGAAGAAGTGCTGCGTGTGGAGCATTTGTCTATGCGCACACCGGACGGCAGCTTTCGCAGGGCGCTAAAAGACATCTCCTTTACGTTGCATAAAGGCGAGGTGCTGGGCATCGCCGGGTTGCTCGGCGCGGGGCGCAGCGAGTTATACGAGGCGCTGTTTGGCGTGCATCCGCAGGACGTAACCGGCGATGTGTTCATCGAGAACAAGAAGGCCTCCATCCGAAGTCCGCAGGACGCGATCCGCGCGGGCATATCCTTTGCCACTGAAGATCGCAAGGGCAAAGGGCTGGTGTTGTCGCGCTCTATCGGCGAGAACATGTCGCTGCCGGTGCTGAAGCGGTTTGCCTCGTTTGGCTTTATGAAGCGCGGCGAGGAGCAAAAGCACTGGGGCAAGCAGATGAGCGATATGCGCATCAAGGCCAATAGCTACAACACCTTGTGCGAGACGTTGTCGGGCGGCAACCAGCAAAAAGTGGTGTTAGGGCGCTGGCTGATCACCAATCCAAAGATCCTGCTGCTGGATGAGCCGACGCGCGGCATCGATGTCGGCGCGAAGGCAGAAATCTACACGCTGATCAACGAGCTGGCGCGCCTGGGCATGGGCATCATCGTCATTTCCTCAGAGTTGCCGGAAGTAATCGGCATATCCGACCGCATCTTGACCATCTGCGAGGGCCGCGTGACCGGCGAATTCTCCGGCGCGGAGGCAACCCAGGAAAAGCTGCTGCATGCGGCAACGCTGCGAGAAGGAGAGGCTGTATGAGCACAAATCCAAGCCCACTGACCAAAGACCGCACGCTGGAGCGCGACCCAATGAACTGGAAAGCCTTTGTGAAGCGATTCCAGAGCTACATCGCGCTGGTGGCGATCTTCATCATCGCGTCGATCATCTGCGTCAAGGACGGACGCAACATGTTCCTGGACGTGAAGAACTTTATGAACGTGCTGCGCGCGGTGTCGGAAAACGGCATCATCGCCACCGGCATGACCATCATCATCCTGTTGGGCGACATCGACCTGTCGGTGGGCTCGGTGGTCGGCCTGGTCTCCACCGGCAGCGCCGCGCTGATGGTGAAAAATGGTCTGCCGTTCTTCCCCGCAGTGCTGCTTTCGCTGGGCATCGGCGCGCTGTACGGCTTGTTTAACGGCACGGTGGTGACGCGCATGAAGATCCAAGCATTCATCGTGACCCTGGCCTCCATGAACATCGCGCGCGGTCTGGCGCGTTTTTGGTCAAACGGCATCGGCATTCCGCTGTCCTATGGCCACGGCGAGGGCCTGGCCGATCCGCTGTTTGAGCTGCTGCAGATTCGCATCGGTGGCATAGTGCCCATGCCCGCGCTGGTATTTATCGTGATCGTCATGATCTTCTCTGTCGTGATGAGCCAGACGCGCTTCGGTCGGCATGTATACGCCATCGGCGGCAACGCCAACGCCGCACATCTGTCGGGCATCAATGTCGCGCGGGTCAAGACCATCGCGTTCATTCTATGCGGCATGCTGGCGGCGGTAGCGGGCATGCTGCACTCGGCGCAGATCAGCCAGGGCGGTCCCAACGAGGGGATCGGCTATGAGCTGAACGCCATCGCTGCGGTAGCCATCGGCGGCACCAGCCTGGCTGGCGGCAAGGGCACCATCGTCGGCACGCTGATTGGCGCGCTGATCCTGGGCATGCTGGACAACATGCTGGGTCTGAAGGGCGTCAACTCCAACCTGCAATTGGTGGTCAAGGGTTTCCTCATCATCATCGCGGTGTTCACCCAGGCAGTGCGCCGCAAGGATTAGTCTCGATGATAAGCCCAGATGGGCTTACATAATAAAAAACGGGAGGAAGAAAAATGAAAAAGGTTCTTAGCATTCTGTTGATCCTGGTGCTGGTTCTGTGCATGGTGAGCACAGTCTCCGCGACGACCAAGAAGGACAAGTACGTCATCGGCATGGCGCAATGTAATCTGGGCGAGCCCTGGCGCGTCGCGATGAACGCGCAGATCGAGGCCGCGGCCAAAGACTACCCGATGTTCGAGGTCATTTTCTCCGACGCTGCGCAGGATAACTCCAAGCAGATTGCGGACATCGAGAACTTCATTCAGATGGGCGTGGACCTGATCATCACTTCGCCGAACGAGGCGATCCCGCTGACCAACGTCGTTAAGAAGGCCTATGAGTCCGGCATCCCGGTCATTCTGCTGGATCGTAAGATCGAAGGCGACACCTACACCCAGTTCATCGGCGCTGACAACGTGCTGATCGGCCGTGAGTGCGGCAAGTACGTTGCTGAGAAGCTGCTGCCCGATGGCGGCAAGATCTGCGAGATCAAGGGTCTGGAAGGCACCTCTGGCGGCATCGACCGCGACAACGGCTTCCGCGAGGGCATCGCGTCCAACCCGAAGCTGGAAATCATCGCCGCCAACAACGCCGACTGGCTGCGCGAGAAGGCCATCACCGTGGCCGAGGAAATGCTGCAAGCCAATCCCGAAATCGACCTGTTCTTCGCGCTGAATGACCCGATGGCGGAAGGCGCTTACATCGCGGCCAAGAACGCTGGCCGTGAGAAGGACATCCTGTTCGTCGGCGTGGACGGCCTGCCCACCCCGGACGGCGGCATCAAGAGCGTCATGGACGGCCGCCTGAGCCTGTCGATGATCTACCCCACCGGCGGCAAGGAAGCCATTGAGAGCGCCTATGCGCTGCTCGTGGAAGGCAAGACCCTGGAAAAGACCATCACCCTGGGCACCGAAGCCATCACCCCCGAGACGGCGGCGGAGATCTACACCCGCATGGGCGGAAAATAAGCTAGCTTCCCTTTTCTGGTGTACTGGCACATTGAGGATGTAGGCGTTGCGGCAAGGTATTTTTTCGTCCGGCTAGGAGCCGGAGCGCAGGCGTAGCAGCACTGC
>JAVBUY010000144.1:0-18332 GCA_031554855.1 Eubacteriales bacterium | reverse complement strand
GTCCTCAGCATACAACAAAAGCCCTCGGAACGCGTCGCGCTTCCGAGGGCTTAGCGGAGAAGGAAACAACAGGAAAATACATTTTGCGCGATGCATGGCAGGGGGGGATGGCAGGGGCTGCTCGGGTGCAAAAATGCTTGCAACTTGATGATTGCCTATGTGCCATGAAAGTACCTATTGCAAAACATCGAAAAGAGAATGTATGTAGCGCAGCACAACCCTAGCGCGCCTACCCCTTGATACCCGCCGACGCCACGCCGCGCACGATGTACTTTTGCAGAAAGATGAACACCACGATGATCGGCAGCGAAAGGATAGCGCCCGCCGCCATGGTGATGCCCTGTCCCGTCAGGTACTGCGAGCGGAACACCGGCAGACCCACCGGAATGGTCACCAGTTCCGGGCGCGTGATGGAGATGAACGGCCAAAGAAAGTCGTTCCAGCTCTGCAAAAACACGAGGATGGCCAGCGAGAAGATCGCCGACCGAGACAGCGGGACAGCGACATATAGCAGCTGGCGGCCATACCCGCAGCCGTCGATGCGCGCAGCCTCAAACAGCGCGTCCGGCAATCCATCGAAGAAGTTTTTCAAAATGATGACCGCGAAGGACGCAGCCAGCGACGGCGCAATCAGCGAAAAGACGGTGTTCAACTGCCCCAGGTTTTTGAACAGCAGATAGAGCGGCACCAGCGTTGCCTCGCGCGGGATCATCATGCCGATCATCACCAATAGCAGGGCGATGCCTTTGCCCTTGTACGGCACGCGCGAGAACGAGAAGGCGCACAGCACGCACAGCGTCAGCACGCCCAACGTGTTGAGCACCGACACCAGCAAACTGTTCTTCATCCACAGCAGCACATTGGCCTGCGGGTGCGAGAACACCGCGCGAATGTTCTCCATCGTAAACGGCGGAACAAACCAGTTGCTCACGCGGGTGGTGTCCACCGCCTCGGGCTTCACCGACACGACGATCATCCAAACGATGGGCACCAAAAACAGCAGGCAGATCGCGAAAGCCAGGCCATTGAGCGCGAGGCTGCTGCCCATGTTTTTCCTCTTCCGATCGGTTTTCATCTCGCTCACCTGCTCTCCTGCCGCTTCATGATCTGCAACTGCACAATGGACACCACCAGCACAATGGCCAGCAGCACAAAGGAAGCCGCCGAGGCCTTGCCCATCTGAAAGGTGGTGAAGCCGGTCTCATACACGTATTGCAGTAGCGTGCGGCTGGCGCCGCCTGGGCCGCCCTCGGTAATCAAAAATACCTGTCCGAAGATCTTAAACGACGCGATGACCTGCAAAAACAGGATCAGCAAATGCGTACTGGACAGCGATGGCAGCGTGATGTGCAGGATCTTTTGCAGGCCGTTGGCGCCGTCAATGGCGGCGGCCTCGAACTGCTCCTCGGGGATCTCCTGCAACCCCGCCAGATAGATCAGCATATAGTAACCGGTGTTCCACCAACAGGTCACCGCCACAATGGTCACCCACACCAGGTTTTTATCGTTCAGCCAAAAGATTTCCTGCGCGATGCCCAGCTGGTGCAGGAAGGAATTGAGCAATCCCTTGTAGGGCTGCAACACATTGAGCCAAATCACCGCGATGATCGACACAGTCAGTATATTGGGCAAAAAATAGACGGCGCGCACGAATGTGCGGCCACGCAGCGCCTTGGCATCGACGATCAGCGCCAGCACGAAGGCGAGCACCATGAAAATCGGCGTGGACACCACGACGTACATCAGCGTATTGAGCAGCGACTGCACAAACACCTTGTCCTTGAACAGCGACAGATAATTGGCCCATCCCCGGAACTCCGGGGTGCCGGTGATGTTCCACTTGTGCAGGCTGATGATAAAGCCCTGCACCATCGGATACAGATTGAAAATGCCATAAAATAGCAAAAATGGCAGCAGCAGGCCATAGCCCCACAGGTGGTTCTTTACCTGCTCGCTTTTCAGGCGCAAGCGCTGCTGCCTGCGCACAGTGAGTTGAGTCATTGCGCCCACTCCTTCTTGCAACAATCGCGCTGTCACGATCAAAAAGAGACGCCGCGGGCACGGAGCGCATCTCCGCACCCGCGGCGAAAGTCATCGGATGGTGGGGTTATTGCTCGGCCATCAGCGCATTCAGGCCATCGCGCACCGTCTTGACCGCCTCTTCAGGCGACAGGGTGCCCAGCACCGCCATCTGGATCGGATCCTTGGTCTGCGGGATCTGATGCAGGTTGGCGCCGGGGATGGTGTAGATCGGTACCGCGACATCCAGCGTGCTGGCATAGAACTTCGGCCACGGCATGCTCTTGAATTCCTCGGTCTGCGCGGAGGGGGTGTAGGCCGGCAGGTGACCCGCCTTGGACCACTTCCAGTTGTTCTCGCCCCACCACTTGATGAACTCCAGCGCCGCCTTGATCTTGGCGTCGTCCATCTGCTCGGGCTTGGGGATGATGAAGGCGTGGTTGGTGGTGACCAGCGCATCCTGGTCGCCCAGCACCGGGAAGGTGGTGACGCCGAAGTTGTCGCCCAGTGCCTCGGCAGCGGTCGCTACGTTCCACGCGCCGTCGATGTAGAAGGGGATCTCGCCCGCTTTGAACATATCCAGATCGGCGGGCGGGGTCAGGTTCTCGGGCACGAAGGACGCATAGATCTCGTGATAGCGCTTGAGCGCCTCCACAGCGATCGCCTCGTCAAAGTTGCACTCTTTCTTGTCCAGGTCGATGAAGGTCTTGCCGCCGAGCTGCGCGTACAGCGTCAGCCAGCCCAGCACCAGCTGCGGCGGGCGCATGGTCAGCGCCAGCGAGGGCTTGCCCAGCTTGTCCTTGGCAGCCTGCATCACGGCCTTGAAGTTGTCAAAGCCCGGCTCGATCTTCAGGTTGCCCTGCTCGTCGAGCAGGCCGGTGTCGGCCAGCAATGCGCGGTTGAACATCAGCGCGCGCACCAGGTTATCGCAGGGCACGGCGTAGAAGTCGTCGCCCACCTTGGTCGCCTCGATGGCGGTGGCGGTGTAGCCGGCGAAGTCAATCTCCACGCCCAGGCGCTTGGCCTCGCCGCTGATGGGCAGCAGCATGCCGTCCGCTTGCAGGCCGGTGACGAAGCCGCCCACATACGAGATGGCGAAGTCCGGGCCTTCGCCGCTGGCCACGCCGGTCTTGAGCTTGGTCGCGAACTGGTTAAAGTCCTGCTGTTGGAATTCGATCTGCACCTCGGGGTGCGCGGCGTTGTACTCGTCAAATATTTCCTTGGCCACGTTGACGTCGCCGCCATCCCACATCGTCCAGAACACCAGCTTGACCGGCTCATCGGCTGACGCAAAGGGCACCAGCATCGACAGAGCCATCGCGCAAATCAGGAGCATCGACAGGAACTTTTTCATGGGCTCTCCTCCTTTTGGGTACGTTTATATTTTCACCCGAAACCCCGGGCGAATCACGTTGTTGCGCGAATGGCGAATATGTACACACGTATGTACATCTGTTGATTTTATTTTACCATCAGTTGTAAAATCTGTCAATTATTTTATATCGATTCGCGGTCATTCAGCCCCGGGCGCTCCTGCGGATATTTTACCGCCCGCCCGCGCAACCCGCATCCTCGGCGGCCTCGCCGCCGCCCTCGCCCGCCATGCACAGGTGCACGCTGGCGAGCTTGAACGCCTTGGGCATCGCCAGGATGTTGGGCGTGCCGCCGACGTACTTCTTCGCGTCGGCCAGCGCCTCCTCAATGGTGGCGCGGGTTTTCATCCCCATGGCGCGGGCATAGCCCGGCTCCTGTGCGCCGACGATGTAGATCGCCGCGCAATGCTTCTCGGCGATGTGCGCGCAGGAGATCATCGAGAAACCGTGATACGGGTGATAGCCGTAGTTGTAGCGATACTTGGCGATATACTCCGGCTTGCGCGCCAGATACTCGCTGAATCGCTCGATGTCCGGCAGCGTGTTGGCGTAGTCCTTCTGGAACAGCTCGAAGATCTCGCGATAGGCCGGAAACTCCTCGTCGTGGAAGTAGCCGTTGCACTGCGAGGCACAGATCACCACGCAGTTGTCGCTGAGCACGCGCTTGTGGCGGATGATCTGCGCCGAGATGGCCTGCATCATCAGCAGCGGGTTGGTGCCCATGCCGTTGCCGTAGTGGAAGGCCTGCGGCATGCCCACCACCATCACGTCGTACTTCTTTTGGGCCCAGTGCACATAGGTGCGCTTGTCGGCCACCGCCCAGCTCAGCGGCTGGATCTGGTCGGCTGCGCCGGTGAACACGGCGATCTGCCGCTGGTGGGTATCGAGCACCGCGTCGCAGGTGAAGAACTTCTTGCCCATGCGCTGCTCCATGTGCTGGCCGATGGTGTCGAACTTGCGGCGCATCAGGCTATTGGCGCTGACCGGCACAAAGTCTTGGCGGTGCATGACGGCGGGCGTGTGGTGCGCGCCGATGCACTCCCAGTTGGTGATGCCGGTGGAGCAATGCTTGTAGCCACCGGAATACCCGCCGTAGGGGTTGCCCAGCGCGTGGCCGATCAGCACCGCCAGGTCGGCGTCGTATACATATTTGTTCATCACGACTTTGGCGCCGTATTCGCCCTCGGTGCCCAGGTCGATCAGGTGATCCCAGTCCTCGCTGTCGTGGTTGATGATCTGGCCCATCGGATCAAACGCGTCGAACACCGCGTCGCCCAGCAGCGAGCGGATCTCGGCCTTGGTGTTCTTGCGGTGCAGGCCGTTGGAGCAGATCAGCAGGATATCGCGCTGGTCCACACCGGCCTGGAGGCACTCCTCGATGATGATCGGGATCGACACCTTGCGGTGCGAATCGGCCTGAAAGCCGCCCTTGACGCGATCCGGGAACACGATGACCACCTTGGAGCCCGGCTTGACCTGCTGGGCGATGGGCGGCACGCCGATAGGATGCAGGATGGACTCGCGCGTCGCCGCCTGGATATCGGCCAGCACCGGCGGATCGGCCACCGTCTCGCCGGGGATGAACACATCGGTTTGCCGCTCCGGCAGCTCGGCCTCCATGACCCCCAGACCGTATTCAAACGCTAACTTCATGCTGATTCTCCCTTCAAATACGTGCGGATAATCTCCAGATATTCCTCCGGATAGAATCCGATCTCTCCGCTAAAGCGGGTCAACGCGATCAGCCCGCCGTCGATCTCGGGAATGGCGGCCAGCATCGCGGCGTTTTCGACCTTCAGGCCGCCACCGTATACCACCGGCAGGCCGCCCGCCTCGCCCTTGATGAAGGCGGCGGTCTCCTGGATCTGCTCTCGGCCCGGCGGCGTCTTGCCTGGGCCGATGGCCCACACCGGCTCATACGCGATGGCCAGCTCCGTGTGGTCCAGCCCCATCAGCCCGTCGCGCAGCTGCGCCGCCAGCACGGTCTGCCAGGCATCGCGCTGCTCGGCGGTCTCGCCGATGCAGAACAGCACGTGCAGCCCCACCGCCTGTGCGCACTTGGCCTGGCGGTTTAAGATGCGCGACACCGCCGCCGCGTCCTCCGCCCCGGCTTCGGCCAGGATGCCCGCCAGATATCGCCGCTCCTCGCAGTGGCCGATGATCGCGCTGCCGCAGCCCGCCGCGACCATCGCGTGGCCGGTGCGCGAGGTGGTGAACGCGCCAAAGTTGCCGCCGATCGCCGTGTCGGCGCCCAGCACGCTCTGACAGCCCAGCACGATAGGGCTGTCCGGCGTCTTGGCCGCAGCGGCGCCCAGAATATGCGCCTCGGGGAAGTACATGGTGTAGCGCGCACCAGGCAGGGCGTTTAGGCCCGCCTGCGTACTGCGCACGATGTGCGCGCCCCAGTCAGCCATCGGCGCGATGCGGTTGACGCCGCCCTTCTCCGGCGGAATGTCAAAGCGCTTTAAGTTCAAATAAATCTGCTTCATAGGCTCTCCTCCCGTGTCCAGTCGGTCATGGTGGGCAGCGGCTCGCCGAGCAGCGGCCGCGCCCAGTCGATGAACGCCTGCGTCACGTCGTTGCCCGCCGGGGCGATGAACGCATCCGGCACGGTGCGCTCATGCAGCATGACTTCTCGCACCGGAATGCGCGCCGTGCGCACCGCGTAGGCTGCGCCGGGCAGCCGCTCCAGGCCGATCATGATGCCGCTTTCGCCCGCCAGCGCGGCGCGCACCGCTTCCTCTCCGACCTGTATCGCCTCGTCGCGATCCACCGGCGACTGATACGCGATCGATGCGCGGCCTGCCAGCCCCGGCTTTTCGCTGCGCGCCTTGATGCCCAGCCGCCGGATCACCAGCTGCGCCAGATGCGCGCTGACGTCGCCATAGTAGGTCGCGCGATCGGTCTTGAAAATCGGCGGCACGATGGGCTGGCCGTCTTGGCCGCGCAGCCCCTCGCTGACCACCACCACCACGCCCTGCCGCTTATCCCACAGCCGCTGCACGTCTGCCAGAAACGCCTCTTCATCAAACGGCTTCTCCGGCAGGTAGATCAGATGCGGCGCGCTGCCCTCGCCGTCGCGCGCCAGCGCCGAGGCAGCGGTGATCCAGCCCGCGTTGCGCCCCAGCGCCTCCACCACGCACACATGGATGGGCAGCGACCGCACATCCTGCCCGATCTCGCGCACGGTATGGGCGAGATAGCGCGCCGCGCTGCCATACCCCGGCGTGTGGTCGGTGATGGCGATGTCGTTGTCGATGGTCTTGGGGATGCCCACCACGCAGATGCCGTGCGGTGCACAGGCCTCGGCCAGCTTGCCGCAGGTGTCCATGGTGCCATTGCCGCCGTTGAGCAGCACGCAGGTGATACCGCGCCGCTTAAGCACCGCCACCATGTCGGCGTAGTGCTTGTCCTCCAGCGGATAGCGCGAGGTGCCGATCGCCGACGCGGGCGTATGCAGCAACCCCTCGATCTCGGCCTGCGGCTTTTTCATCAGGTCGGTCCATCGCTCGCTCAGTACCGCCTGTGCGCCGCCGATCGCGCCGTACACATGGCGCACCTGGCCGCTGGCCTTCGCCGCGCGCAGCACGCCGTAGAGCGAGCTGTTGATCACCGGCGTGGGCCCGCCGCCATGGATGACAAGAATATCGGTCATGCGGCTCTCTCCCCTTCAGCTATAGTACGATGGCCTGCGTCAGATTGCGCGGCGCATCGGCATTGAGCCCCTTGCGCAGCGCCAGATGGTGCCCCACGAACTGCCCGACGAAGGTGCCCATCGCGGCGTTTTGCAGGCTGTCGAATTGCGCGGGCAGATCCAGCGCGTAGTCGGCCTGGGGGAAGTTGCGGCGCGCGTTCGCGCCGATCACCCAGATGACCGCGCCAAAGCCCTTCAGTTGCGCCATCAGCTTTTGGTCGTACGCCACGGTATCCTCGTGGCTGAGCAGCATGATCAGCGTGTGGTCGTCGGCCAGGCTCATCGGGCCATGGCGATACTCCAGGCCGTGATACGCCTCGCTGTGGCACAGCGCCATTTCCTTGATCTTGTTCATGCACTCATTGGCGATGCCATAGTACACGCCCTGCCCCAGCGTCACGCAGTGATCCAGCCCGGCGTGATCGCGCACGATGCCCCCGGCCATCGCGTCAATGGCCTTGAGCGCCTCGGTCGCGGCGGCGGGCAGAGCGGCCAGCGCGTCGATGCGCTCGGTCTGTCCGCCCGCGTGCATCGCCAGCACCATGCTCATCAGCACCATCGCGGTGAACGAGCGGGTCATGATCACGCTGTCCTCGGCGGTATCGGGCGCAAGCACCACAAAATCGTTGTACTGCGCGCTGTCCGGATCGCAGGTGATGGCCAGCGAAGAGACGCCGGGCAGCGTGTGCGCCTGGTCGATGGCCATGCGCACCTCGGTGGTGTAACTCTTGCGCGTGATGGGCAGCACCAGCGTGCGCTGGCCCTTGATGTAGGTCCGCGGAAAAAAGTACAGCTCCGAGCAGGGCACCGCCGACGCGGGCGTGGCATTGAGCGCGCTACACGCGAAAGCCGCGCTCTGCGCCAGATAAAAGGAAGAGCCGCAGCCCGTGAAGATCAGCTGATCCCAGGGCTGCGCAAAGACGCGATCCAGCGTCGCACGGATGTCCGGCAGCGTCTTGAGCAGCGCCGCAAAGGAGGCATCCTGCTGATACGTTTCCATATAGGTTTTGTTGCCGAGTGGGTTTGCCATGTTGCGTTCCTCCAAACGAAATCGAGATTTATCCGCGAATCACCAGCATGACGCCGATCACCGCCATCAGCAGGTATACGCCCTGCTTGATGCGCGCCACCGGCAGGCGGTGAAACATCTTCAGCCCGAAGTAGCTGCCCAGCGCCACGCCAGCAAAGGCCGGGATGCTGTATTGCCACACCTGCGCGGTCACATTGCCGTGCAGCAGGTGCATCGCGAAGATGTACACCGTCGTCAGCACGAAGTAGCACTGGATCGACGCGTTGTATTCCTCCTTGGTGTCGGCCACCGCCAGCAGATAGATCGCCATCGGCGGCCCGCCGATATTGACCAGCCCGCCAGTAAAGCCGCTGATGGCGCCGACGATCAGCCCGCTGAGCGGCGTGGCGCGCAGTTTGTGCCGCGCGGAAAAGCCGAAGAACACCGCCGCCGCCAGCAGCAGCGCCACGCCCACCGCGCGCCTGAGCCACGCGTCGCCCGCCACGCTGAGCAGCGCCACGCCCAGCGTGCTGGTGATCGTCGAGGCGATCAGCGGCCAGACGATCAGTCGGGGGCGGATGTGCCTGCGCAGACGGATGGCCAGGTAGAGCACGAACGCGAAGGCGGTCAGCACCTCCAGCACCGACGCGACCTTGAACGGGATGATCAGCGGCGCTAAGCCCATGAACAGCATCGCGTAGCCGATGCCGCAGGCGCTCTGCAAAAAGCAGCCCACCAGCGCGATTCCCCCGATGGCTACATAGTCCATGCGAAGCCCTCCGCGCGGTACACAGGGCGCTGCGCCACCAGCGTGGCGGCGACCTGGCCGTCCGGCGTCAGCAGCACGATGTCCGCGTCCATGCCGGGGGCGAGGCTGCCCTTGCGCTCCGCCAGCCCCAGCAGCGCCGCCGGATTCCGGCTAACCATGCGCGACGCCTGCTCCAGCGGCAGGCCGGTGAAGCGCCGCAGATTGCGCAGCGCACCGATCATCGTCAGCACGCTGCCCGCGCGGCTGGAGCCGTCGGCCAGGCGCGCATCGCCATCCCTTACCAGAATGTCCTGCACGCCCAGTTTATACGCGCCGTCGCCCAGTCCGGCCGCCATGATGGCATCGGTGATCGCCACCATGCGATCGATGCCCTTGGCCTTGATGAGCAGCCGCACAATGCCCGGGTGCAGATGCAACCCGTCGCCGATCATCTCGGCATAGCAGTCGCTCTCTAGGATCGCGCCGAGCACCGCCGGTTCATGCTGGTGCAGCAGGCGCATGGCGTTCATCGTGTGGGTGGCGCAGTTCGCGCCCGCCGCGATGGCACGCATGGCGGTGTCATAGTCCGCGCCGGAGTGCCCCAGCGAAAAGCCCACGCCCTGCGGCGCGAAGGCCGCGATCAGCTCGGGCACACCGGTCACCTCCGGCGATACCGTCATGCGCACGACGCCGCCCGCCATGTCCGCAATATATCGGCGCAGAGCCGCCGGATCGGCGGGCGTCAGCAGCGCCTCGGGCATTGCGCCCTTGTACTGCGCGCACAGGTGCGGCCCCTCCAGGTGCACGCCCAGCACGCGCGCACCTTCTGTTTCCTGCCGTGCGGCGGCGATGGTGCGCACCGCGCGCTCGATGGCCTGCGGCGTGTCGCTGAGCACGGTGGGCAGATACCCGGTCACGCCCTGCGCGGCGCAAAACCGCGACAGTTTGTGCAGATCCGATACGTTGGCCAGGTTGACATCCACGCCGTCGCCGCCGTGCGTGTGCACATCGATCATGCCGGGCATCACATAGTGCCCGCGCGCGTCGATGCGCTGCTCGCCGGGCACGCCCGGCAGGCCTTCGCCGATCTCTGTGATGCGCCCCTGCGCCATGCGCACATCGGCCTGGCAGATCCCCTCGGGCAGCACGACATTGCCGCCCGCCAGGGTGCAAATTTGATTCATGCGCGCTCCTTACACGTGTAGTACCTCAATGCCTAGCAGCCCGGCCAGGCGCTCCATCGCGTCGGCCACGTCCTGCCATACCAGCGCGTAGTGGTGCGGCACGCCCTGGGCAAACATATTGCCCAGCATCGCCCGCACCGGCCGGGCAATGCGCACGTTGACCATCGCCCCGCGCGTATTGCGCTGGGTTTCCACCGCCTCGCCGCGCAGCAGGAACAGCTTGTACTGCCCGCCGATATTGCAGAAGCGCGAGATGGTGATCGGCCCAGGCTTGAGCGACGTCCAGAACGCCGTGCCCTGTCCGGCCAGCGGATGGTTGCGCAGCTGCGCGTGCTCCTTGGGATTCCACAGCGACGGCGCGGCGTTTCCGCAATGCCAGAAGGTCAGCGTGTTTTCCGCCTCGTCGATGTGGATCATGTCGGTGACAAAGCCGGGCAGCCCGGTCAGGCAATGCTGCGCCATCAGCCCCAGCATCGCGTCCACGTCGCCCTCGCAGCCGATGTGCACGCCCTCGTCGGCCAGCCGCCCCATCACGGCGCAGGGCGTGGTCTTGAGCGCGCCCATCTCCGGCCAGCACTTGAGCGTGGTGTAGGCATAGCCCAGCTCGGGGATCACCTGCTTCAATGCCAGATACAGCCGCGCGTGGTTCTCCAGGTGCCCCTCGGGCAGCTGGATATCGGCCACCTCGCTTTGCACGCGGGCGATCTCGGCGTCCACCTCGGCCTGCGGCAGCGCCGCCATGCGGTCGAACACCACCTTCAGGTCGGTCTCCTCCATGCGCACGCCAAAGGTGCGGCGGATCAGCCCCTCATCAAACGCGGAATTGTAGAACGCCGTGGGGCGATAGCCCAGCAGCCCCAGCACCGTGCCGCTCAGCTGCTTCTTGGCGGCGTAGGCGGCCAGCAGCGCGCGCACCTCTGCGGCGGCCCGGGCATCCTCGCAGCCGCCGTACACCGGGTGGCACGGGAAGCCCAGCCGGTGCATCGACGCGCTGTTCATGGTCATGGCGACCAGCGCGTTGGCATAGAGGCGGTCATCGCGCGCGAAGGGCGGCTCGAACGGCGCCCACAACAGGATCGGCACGCGCAGCCGCTCGGCGACCACGGTGCACACATCGTCGCCGGTGAACGCGCCGTATACCTGCACCAGCAGATCGACCTTGTCGGCCTCCAGCGCGGCAATGGCCTCGGTGATTGCGTCGGGCGAATCCACCAGCTTGGGGAAGCACACCCACTGCACATCGCGCATCCCCATCCCCTGCGCGAACGCGGTGTATTGCGCCAGGCGCTCCTGGGGCAGCTCGCGCGGCCAGCGCCCCGATACGGTGACCATCAAACCTACTCGCAGCATGCTTTCCCCTCCTTACGCCTTGCCCGCAGAACCGGACAGGCGGATGATGTTCTTCACGTCCTCGGTCAGCTTGTCGCTCACCCACTGCGAGATCTTCCACGAGTGGCCCTGATGATCCAGCGTGTCGAGGGCTTCCTTGTAGTATTGCACATATTTATAGCGGATGTCGGTGCCAAAGTTGATCTTGGCGATGCCCATGCCGATGGCCTGGGTGATGATGTCCTCGCGCATGCCGGTGCAGCCATGCAGCACCAGCGGGATGTCGCTGAACTGCGCGACCTGCTCGAGCACCTCCAGGTGGATGTCGGGCTCGCCCTTGTAGTAGCCATGGGCGTTGCCGATGCCGATGGCCAGCGAATCGGGCTGGCACAGCGAGAGGTACTGGCGCACCTGCGCCACATCGGCGATGTTCTTGTTCTCGGCCATCTCGCCGTCGGGCGACAGGCGCTGGAGTTCGCCGATCTCAGCCTCCACGTGGATGCCCTTGGGGCGGCAGAAGTCCAGCACGCGGTTGGTCAGCGCGGCGTTCTGTTCGGTGGGCAGCGTCGAGCCGTCGATCATCACCGACGTGAAGCCCAGCCCCACGGCGGTCTCGCACAGCTCCAGGCTGTCGCCGTGGTCGAGGTGGATGGACACCGGCACCGTCACCTTGCCCGCGCACCAGCGGCACACCTCCACGAACCAGTCGTGGCCGGAGTACGCACCGGTCGATACATAGTGCGCCAGGATGATCGGCGAGCGCAGCTCGTCCGCCGCGCGGCAGATCGACCAGATGATGTCGTAATTGCCGCCCTGCGTGTTGATGGCCGGTACGGCGTATTTCCCGGCCTGCGCTTTTTTCAGCAGTTCCGTGTTGGATACAAGCATGTGGCTTCCTCCTGATGTATAGTGTCAGCCCTTCACCGCGCCGGCGACCAGGCCCTTGACCATGTATTTCTGGAAGAAAAAGAAGATGCACACCATGGGCAGCATGCCCACCACCGAAATGGTATTGATCAGCGACCAATCGTAGGATAGTTCGCCGAGGTAGCGCAGCGCGATGCCCACCGACAGCGTGCGCAGGCCGTCGGTCTGCAACAGCGTGGCGGCATGCAGGTAGTCGTCCCAGGTCATCAGGCAGGCATAGATGCCCACCGCGACGATGCCCGAGGACACCAGCGGAATGACGATGCGGAACAGGATGCCCATGCGCCCGCAGCCATCCACCCTTGCGGCTTCCTCCACGGCGATGGGCACGCCGTCGAAGAAGCTGCTCATCAGCATCGTGCAAAACGGCAGCATCGCGGCCACCAGCGCTAGAATCAGGCCCTCGTGGGTGTTGATCAGATGCATCTTGCCCATCAGGCTGTACAGCGAGATCATGCGGCTGATGATCGGGAACATCTGCGAGGACAGCAGCGCGGCCAGCACCCATTTGTTCCAGCGGAAGCGAAAGCGGGACAGCGCGTACCCCGCCAGCAGCGCCAGCAGCGTGGTGACCGCCGCCGTGGCCACCGAAATCAGCACATTGTTCTTGTAGTAGACGAAGAAATCGTTATTCTTGGTGAACAAATTGACGTAGGCCTGCAGCGAAGGCGCCTTGGGGATGAACGTCGGCGGGTAGCTGTAGGCCTCCATGTTGGTCTTGAACGAGGTCAGCAGCATCCACAGCAGCGGGAACAGCAGAAACGCCAGAATGGCCAGCAGCACCACCGTCTGCACCACAGATGCCGCAACTTTCCTGTTTTTCATCACAGCATCCTCCTAATCCAAGTCTGGGCTGCGCATCGCCCGATTGTACACAAACACGACCACCATCATCAGCAGCATCCATACCGTGGTGACCGCCGCGCCGGAGCCGAGGTTTTGCCCCACAAACGCCTCGCGGTAGCTGAGGATGGCCAGCGTGGTGGTGGCGCTTTCCGGCCCACCGCCGGTCATCGTCCAGAACAGCGGGAACTGCTTGAAGTTCTCGATGATGGACATCGACACCGCCACCTTGATGACGCTCTGCATGTACGGCAGCACAATGCTGAAAAACTTGCGCACAGCGCCCGCGCCGTCGATGGTGGCGGCCTCCAGCATGTCGTCGGGCACGTTTTGCAGCCCGGCGAGCAGCAGCAGCGCCATCAGCGGAATCTGCTTCCACAGCGCGGCGATGGCCACGCCCCATAGCGCGGTGCGCGGATCATTGAGCATGGCGAAGGAATCATTCGCGCCGCCGCTCACGGCGTACACGATATACTTGAGCAGCCCATACTGGGGCTGGTAGATCCACATCCAAATCAGCGCGGATATAATCGTCGGCACCACCCACGGCGTCATCATGATGCTGCGCACAAAGCGCGCGCCCTTCATGTCGCTGCGGTTGAGAATCAGCGCCAGCGCCATGCCCAGCACAAACTGCGCGAGCACCACCGCGATGACGAACAAGAACGTGTGCAGCACCGCGTCGAGCAGGCGGCCGTTTTGAAACAGCTTGATGTAATTGGCGAAGTTGTTCCATACGCCGGGCGTGCCCGCGATGATGTTCTTGATTTTGTATGCCTGAAAGCTCTTGAACACCGAGTCAACGACCGGCGTGAGAATGAACACGATGGTCAGCAGCGCTGCTGGCAGCAGCAGCGCGAGGGAGAAGAGCTTGTCGCCGGTCTCCCGGCCGATTCGCAGTCTTTTCCGCATGTGTCTCCCTCTCTTCATGTTTTCTGCGATATAGACATAGAGGCGGGCTGGCGACGGCCTCGCCAGCCCGCGCAAATGGATTACTCCTCGGTCATGGGCGCCGCGACAGTGACAAAGTCCGCGATGGCGGTGGCCACATCCTTGGCGCCGACGGTGACGGCCTGCGCCAGCGTGGTCAGCTCCAGGTTGAGGTCGTTCAGGCGCGGGATCATCGGCAGCACGGTGACATTCTCGCCGGAACCGGCGGCGCCCGCCAGCACCGGGTTGAGCGTCACGCCCTCCATGGACTTGCAGGCCGGGTAAGCGGGGGTCACATCGCTGATGTAGCCGCCCAGCTGCTCGGTGGACACCAGGTACTGCGTCAGCGCCTGCAGCGCCTCGGCCTTGGCGGGGTCATTGTTGAAGTACACCAGGCACTGCGCCTGCAAGAGGCTGGAGCCATTGCCCGCGCCACCGGCCAGCGGCTTGGCGGAGGCGGTGAAGTTCACGGCCTCGGGGTTGATGGTCTTGACGCCATTGAAGCCCCAGCTCTGGTCGTAGTACATCGCCAGCTGACCGAGCGCAAACAGGTTGCGCAGATCCTTCAGCTTGGCGTTCTGCGGGTTATAGCCCTTCTCGTCGAGCGTCTTGAGCATCTCGAATGCCTTGGTGAAGCCCTCGTTGTCTACGCTTAGCTTGCCCTCGGCATCCAGAACCGATCCGCCGAAGTTGTAGATCATCGCCGTCAGCGCGGAACCGGAGATCGGCACCGCCGCGGTGGTCTGGCCAAAGGCATACACCTTGTTGCCATCGGCGCTGGTCAGCTTGGACAGCGCCTCGGCGGCGACCAGCATCTCGTCAAAGGTCTTGGGCGGCGCGTTCGGATCCAGACCCGCCTGGGTGAACAGATCCTTGTTGTAGTACAGCACGAAGGGCGAGATGTACATCGGCAGGCCATACACTTTGTCGCCCACCTTGAAGTTGTCCATCACCGCGGGGTAGAAATCGGCCAGGTAGTCGGCGCTCAGCACGCTGTCCACCGGCACGGCCAGCCCGGCGTCCTCCAGACCGGATACCCAGCTCAGCTCGCTGAAGATCACGTCCGGCTTGTTGCCGCCGCCGGCCATGTTGACCACCTGGGTCACGATCTCGCCGTAGGGCGCGGTCACCCACTCGATCTTGTAGTTGGGGTACTGGGCCTCAAAGCCTGCCTTGATGCCATTCCAGAAGGGTTCGTAGCCCGCTTCTAGGATCGCGTAGTTCGCGAACTGGATGGTGACCGGTTCGTCGGCGGCCAGCGCCGACACAGAGGTGGAGAGCAGCAACACAGCCAGGAGCAACGCCAATAGTTTTTTCATGCAGGTTTCCTCCTTGTTTTCTTTCCTTTTCCTTTATTTCCACGCGATACTTCGCGCAGGAATCCAAATTGATACATTCGAGTGTACATATGGCAAAGCGAGAACTATCCTGCTATCAAAGCGCCGATCACACGCTCTCGCGCTGCATCAGCTTGGTGTCAAAGTGGCGATCCTCCACCGCTTCTCCGTCGATGAGTGCATGCAGCATCTCAATGGCGGTCTGCGCGATGCCGGTTCGGTCGATCTGCATGGTGGTCAGCTTGGGGGTGATGTAGCGGCTGAGGCTGGAGTTGTCAAACCCGATCACGGACACATCGCCGGGCACCGAGATGCCGATGCTTTGCAGCGCCGACATGCCCAGCACCGCCAGCCGATCATTGCGGCCAAACACCGCGTCCACCGGAAACCCCTCGCGCACGCGCTGGATGATGCGCGCGTGCACCTCGTCCTCGCTGGCACAGCCGGTGATGATGTTTTGCTGCGTCAGCGTCAGTCCGCTCTCCTGCATCTGGTGCACAAAGCCCTGATAGCGCAGATCGTTCAGGTCGGAAAAGTTTCTGTGACGGCTGAAGCGGTCGATATAGAGGATGTTTCTGCGCCCCTGCCGCTCCAGATGGCGGACGCATTCGCGCGCGCCTTGGTACAGGCCGGTATAGATTCTGCCCAGCTTGGCATGGGCAAGGTGATATTCTCGATTCATCAGCAGCACCACGGGGATGCCCGCCACCAGCAGCTGCTCGATGGCGCGCTCGGAGAAGCTGATGGAGCTAATCACCACGCCGTCGAACTGCCGGTTGACCATCTGCGCCACAAAGCTCGGGTCGTTGTGGTTGGCGCACAGGGAGATCAGGTATCCTCTATCGTAGGCTTGCAAGTCCATCTCGGCGATGAGCTGGCCAAAGTGTTCGTTGGCGATCTGGTCGGCGATGAACGCAATGTGGTTGGATTTCTTTCCCTTGAGCGAGCGGGCGATGGGGTTGGGCTGATAGCCCAGTTCCTGCACTGCCTCGAGCACGCGGTTGCGCTTGTCCTGGCGCACATAGCGGTTGTTGTTGAGCACGTAGGAGACGATGGTTTCGCTGACCCGCGCATGCCGAGCCACGTCGGCGCGCGTGGCGCGTTTCAGCACATCCACGTCCTCATCTCCCACTCGTGTGTATATTCGACATGATCATAATCCAACGCAGGTTTTCTGTCAAGAGTGAATGTGAAACTTTCGAATTATGTAGCAAATCGCACAATGTTGCTCACACAAATGACACAGATCAGCAGCAGCAAACCAAGAAACACATTGTCCACCCCGCGCACGTGCAGGCGCTGCGCAATTCTGCCGCCCAGCAGCGCGCCGGATACGCCGCCGAGCATCATCGTGCACAGGTGCAGCGGCTCAAAGGGCGGCACCGTGCCGGTCGCCAGCGTCAGCAGCAGGTTGGCGATCTGCGAAAACAGAATGATGAAGATCGAGTGCCGCGCCGCCGCCTTGGCATCCAGCGAAAACAGAAAGGACAGCGCCAGCAGGTTGATCGGCCCGCCGCCGATGCCCAAAAAGGCGCTGATCAGCCCCAGCGTCAGCCCCGCAACCAGCGCCGCCATCGGGCTGGATACCTGATGCGTCCGCACGCGCTGCTTGACCAAGGTATAGCAGAACACCCCGGCGGTCAGCACCAGCAGCACAGCGTTTTGGATCATGCCCACCGCGCCCTGATCGGCCAGCCTGGCCCTGAGCAGGTCGAACAGCAGCTTGCCGCCCACGCCGCCCAGCGCCGCGCCCACCGCCAGCACCGTCACGCGCCGCATGTCCATCGGCACCGCCTGCTTACGCCCGCGCCACAGCGACACCGCCGCCATGGTCAGCACCATGATGCCCGACAGAAAGCTGACGGTGCTCACCGAGGCCACGCCCAGGGCGTCCACCGTGGGCTTGACGATCACGCCCCCGCCGATGCCGGTGATCGCCCCCACTGTGGAAGCCGCCAGGCTGATCAAAAACAGAAGAAGCGCAATGCCCATTTTCTCACCTCATGCGGAGTGTATATGCCTACTGTCCCTCGCCCGCGTCCGCGCCGTTAAAGTGCGCCGTCACCACATGATACGCGATGCAATGCCCTGGTTCCTGCTTGCAAACGCAATTTATACACACGTGTCCATGCAACTGTCGCGCCGGATGGTGTCCGGGCATAGTGTGCGCGCTCCAGCACCTGGTCAGCGGTGAAAGCAGCTTGAAACTCGCGGGTCTCCTCAATTCCCAAGATAAGCAATGGCATCAGGCAAGATAGCATCCGCCTGCAGCCATTTTTTGATGTATTCTTCGGTTGCTTTCTTATTGTGTCCGACCGTATCGACATCATATCCTCTTCACCAGAAGTGGCGATTGCCATACTTGTACTTGAGGTTGGCATGCCGATCAAAGATCACCAGTGAGCTTTTTCCTTTCAGATACCCCGTAAACTGCGATGCGCTTATGTTCGGTGGGATGCTCACCAACATTCTGCGCGATGCATGGCAGGGGTTGATGACAGGGCTGCTCGGGTGCTTTGTCGCACCCAGGCGGCCTTTTTTCATCGGAATCATGCGCGAGCGCATGAAGCATCGCTTACCCAACCGCCGCACTCGCATTTCCCCGCGAAATTTGTTAAAATGATTGCAGCAATCCACATCAACAAGCGGTGGTGATCCGATGCGCGATACACAGCGGAACCCCCGGGAGAATTGGCTGCCCCTCCTCACGCTGCCGCTGATCGTGGCGGTGTGTTTCACGCTGTGGCAGAATATGAGCAGCGCGCCCTACACCGTGATGTACAGCGACACCGGCGTGTGGGATTTGCGCGGCTTTGACTTTGCCAGCGGCAGCGCCAGCGTGCGCGGCCAGGTGGAGTTCATCCCGGGTGCGCTGCTGACGCCCGGGGAGTTCGCTGCCCACGAAAGCGAAATCACCCTCGGCAACCCGCAAGACGTCT
>JAVBUY010000157.1:0-30216 GCA_031554855.1 Eubacteriales bacterium | reverse complement strand
GCTGCCATGAAGTTGCGCTCCGGATCGCACACCGGCGCGGCCTGCGCGGCGATGACCGGCGCGTCATACTTGAGCTGCGGCGCGCGAAAGGGGCGCACCGCATACCCGCTGGACAGGCGGGTTTTTTCTTGCCCTAATGTTTGCGGGGCAAAGCTGGCGGCTATGCCCAGCGGCGCAAACAGCGTGCGCCGCACAGCTTCGTCGAAGGGGCGATGGGTTGCCGCCTCGATCAGGCTGCCCACGATGCCTGCGCCAAAGTTGCTATAGCGAAAGTGTGTGCCCGGCGCGGTGGGCGCGAAGTTCTGCCGCGCGCCATCGCCGGTCAGCATCTCGCGCAAGGGCAGCTTGCCTGCGATGCCCGGCCCGTCGTATTGCGGCGCGTCGAGCAGGCCGGCAGTGTGCGTCATCAGTTGGCGCAGCGTGATGGGCGCGGTCGGGTGCGCCGGATTGCGCACCGCATACCCCAGCCAGGTGGAGATGTCGCCATCCAGCGACAGCGCGCCTTCTTCGACCAGCCGCATCACCGGAAAGGCGCACACCAGTTTCGATACTGACGCGACGCGGTACAGCGTATCCGGCTCGGCAGGGGTATCGGGGTCCAGGCGGCGCTTGCCGTAGGCGAACGTGGCTAGCGGCTGCCCGGCGCGCACCAACGTCACTGTGCCGCCCACCGTGCGGTGGCGGGCAAAGGCGCGATCGATCGCGCGCTGGCAGGCGGCGTGCGACGCGGGCGACAGCGAGCCGTCCGCCGCGCATATGAGCCCGCGCGGCGCACGCACCCACTGTGCCAGCGCGGCAAATACCCCCGCCTGTTGCATCCCGACATTTTTCATCGTATGCCCCCTTATCTGGCGGTAGTATACCACGCCGTACGCGGCGGCACAACCTGTGCCGAAAGAAGCGCGATATACAATATATTGTGTGTGGCGACCGGGCTAGTGCTAGTAAACTTCTTGGTCACTGGGCGACGTGAAATCCGTATCGGCAAAATCACTCATAAAGCCAATAGAATCAACGATTCTAGGCGCATATCAAAAAGCAAAAAGCTTGACGAAAAAACGCTTGACTTCGCAACAGAAATATGGTTAAATAGGTTTCGCTGACGAAAACTCAAAGTTTGGTTATAGCAAACTTTTTGTAAAACGCCGTGCGAAAGGGGGCTGCAATTTGGGCATCAATATAGGGGAAAAGATCAAAAGCCTGCGCCTGAAAGGCAACCTGACGCAAAAGGAACTGGCCGACCGCTGCGAGCTGTCGAAGGGCTTCATCTCCCAGCTAGAGAGCAACCAGACCTCGCCGTCGCTGTCCACGCTGGAGGATATTCTGGTCACGCTGGGTTCTTCGTTCCGCGAGTTCTTTGCCGGGGAAGCCACCGAGCAGCCGGTTTTCCGCAAAGAGGACGTGTTCATCAAGGAGGACGCTGAACAGGGCGCCACCATCCATTGGCTGATCCCCAACGCGCAGAAGAAGGACATGGAGCCCATTCTGCTGGTGCTTGCGCCGGGTGGTTCCAGCGAGCTCGACCTGCCGCACGCAGGCGAGGAATTCGGCTATGTGCTGTCCGGCAGCGTGCAACTGACCATCGGCGAGCGCGCCTACAAGGTGCGCAAGGGCGACAGCTTCAGCTACAAGCCCGACGCGCAGCACTGCCTGACCAACACCGGCAAAACCGAGGCCAGTGTGCTGTGGGTCAGCACCCCACCCAACTTCTAAAACTACTTCCAAATCAATCTTCCCATGGGAGGCGACCGATATGGCCGAGCATCTGATCGCGTTAAAGGACCTGGGCGTGACCTTTGACGATGGATACGAAGTACTAAAGCGCATCAACCTGAACATCGAGAAAAACGAATTCGTGACGCTGCTCGGCCCGTCGGGCTGCGGCAAGACCACCACGCTGCGGCTGATTGGCGGCTTTATGCAGCCCACCACCGGTGAGATCCTGTTCAAGGGCAAGAGCATCGTGAACCTGCCGCCGTACAAGCGCCCGATCAACACGGTGTTCCAGCGCTATGCGCTCTTTCCGCACATGAACGTCGCGCAGAATGTGTCCTTTGGCCCCGACCTGCGCAAAGAGGACAAGAAGAGCACCGCACGGCGCGTCGCCGAGATGCTGGAGCTGGTCGGCCTGGCCGGATTCGAGAAGCGCAGCGTGTCGCAGCTGTCCGGCGGACAGCAGCAGCGCGTCGCCATCGCCCGCGCGCTGATCAACAAGCCCG
The DNA here is from genome assembly GCA_031554855.1 of Eubacteriales bacterium. GTDB lineage: Bacteria > Bacillota > Clostridia > Christensenellales > Aristaeellaceae > JAVBUY01. Next base: position 27,997 of record JAVBUY010000157.1, on the reverse strand, counting down.
AGGTGCTGCTGCTCGACGAGCCGCTGGGCGCGCTGGACTTAAAGCTGCGCAAGGAGATGCAGGTTGAGCTCAAGCGCATCCAGGTCGAAAGCGGCATCACATTCGTCTTTGTCACGCACGACCAGGAAGAAGCGCTGACCATGAGCGACACCGTTGTGGTCATGCGCGGCGGCGAGATCCAGCAGATCGGCACGCCGCAGGACATCTACAATGAGCCGGTCAATGCGTTCGTCGCCGACTTTATCGGCGAGAGCAACATCTATGCCGGCAAGATGGTACAGGACAAGCGCGCGTTCTTCTTGGGCCGCGAGTTCGCCTGCGTGGATACCGGTTTTGGCGAAAACACACCGGTGGACGTTGTGCTGCGCCCCGAGGACGTGAAGCTCAAGTCGATGGACACGTTGATCGACGGCGCGCCGCAGGGCGAGGTGCTGTCCACGCTCTTCAAAGGCGTGCACTACGAGATGCGCGTTTCTGTCGACGACGACGAAGTGCTGGTGCACTCCACGCACGCGCGCGAGCCGGGCACGAAGGTGCAGATCACCGTCGCGCCGTCGGATATCCAGATCATGCACAAGACCGATATGTCGCCCGATGTGCTGGCCGCCCAGCCCGATCCGGACGAGGAACAAGCATAATCAGCCAAGCGGGAAAGGGGGGATACCATGCGCGGCAAAGCCATGTTAGCGCCGTTTGTGGTATGGATGGCCATCTTTATCCTCGTGCCGCTGGGGCTGGTGATGTACTACGGCATCACCGTCGAGCAGCCGGTGCCCTACACGGAGACCACGCTGGACGACGGCACCATGGGCTACCTGACTGCCGACGGCACCGTGCACGAGACCGAACCAATCCAGGTCAAGCTATCGCTGGACAACATGAAGCGCTTCTTTGACCCCATCTACATGAAGCTGCTGGGTCGCTCGTTCTACGTGGCGTTTGTCACGACGATCATCTGCCTGCTGCTGGGCTACCCGGTGGCGATGATCCTGACCGGGCGCGGCTTCAAACACCGCAACCTGCTGCTGCTCTTAATCATCCTGCCGATGTGGATGAACTTCCTGCTGCGCACGTACGCGTGGCTGACGCTGCTGGAGAAAAACGGCGTCATCAACAGCATCCTGGCCTGGGCAGGGCTGCCCAAGCAGACCTTCCTCTATAAAGAAGGCACGGTCATCCTGGGCATGGTGTATAACTTCCTGCCGTTCATGGTGCTGCCGGTGTACACCGTGATGGAAAAGATCGACCACAGCCAGCTCGAGGCCGCCGCCGACCTGGGCGCCAATCCGTTCCAGAGCTTCCTGCGCATCCTGTTGCCCTTCTCCCTGCCCGGCGTGCTCGAGGGCATCACCATGGTCTTTGTGCCCGCGGTCACCACGTTTGTCATCTCGCAGCTGATGGGCGGCGGCAAGGTGCCGCTGATCGGCGACGTGATCCAGCAGCAGTTTGGCAAGGCCAACGACTGGCACTTCGGCTCGGCGATGTCGCTGCTGGTGATGGTGGTCGTGCTGGTGTTCATGTATGCGCTCAACCGCACGGACGCCGAGAACGCAGCGAGCGGGGAGGTGCGCATCTGGTGATGAAATTCATGAAACGCGCCTACATGGGGCTGATCCTGTTCTTCCTCTACGTGCCGATCATCATCCTGATCGTGCTGTCGTTCAATGCCAACAAGAGCCGCGGCAGTTGGGGCGGATTCACACTGCAATGGTACGTGGAGCTGCTGCAAGACAAGCAGATCATGGAGGCGGTGCGCAACACGCTGGTCATCGGCGTGCTGGCGGCGGTGATCTCCACGGTGATCGGCTCCATCGGCGCGATCGGCCTGTATCAGACCAAGCGCAGCGTGCGCCAAATCCTGATGGGGCTGGTCAACCTGCCGATGCTCAATAGTGAGATCGTCACCGGCGTGTCGCTGATGCTGCTCTACACGCTGATGCGGCTGCACTTGGGCTTCGTCACGCTGCTGCTGTCGCATGTCGCGTTTTGCATTCCGTATGTGGTGCTCAGTGTGCTGCCCAAGCTGCGCCAGCTCGATCCGCACCTGTCCGAAGCGGCGCAAGACCTGGGTGCAACGCCCACCAAGGCATTCTTCAAGGTCATCCTGCCCGACATCCTGCCCGGGGTATTCTCCGGCTTCCTGCTTGCGCTCACCATGTCGATCGACGATTTCGTCATCAGCTTCTTCACCACCGGCTCGGGCGTGCAGAACCTGTCGATCACGATCTACACCATGGCCAAGCGCGGCATCTCTCCCAAGGTCAATGCGCTGTCCACCATCATCTTTGTGGTCGTGTTGGGCATGCTGATCATTGTGAACCTGCCGAACCTCCGGCAGAAAAACGCGCAAACAAAGAAGGAGATCAAAGTATGAAAAAGTTGCTGGTAGCCGCCCTCGCCCTGGCGCTGTGCGTCACCCCGATCGCGTACGTCGCGACCCGCCCGGTGCCGGTCCAGGCCGCCGACGGTGTGACGCTCAATGTATACAACTGGGGCGACTATATTGACCCGGACACGCTGGAGATCTTCACCGAGCGCACCGGCATCAAGATCAACTACGAGATGTTCGAAACCAATGAGGACATGTACACGAAGCTGAAAAAGAGCAACACCAACTACGACGTGATCTTCCCTTCGGACTACATGATCGAGCGCATGATTCACGAGAAGATGCTCTCGCCGCTGGATCTGTCCGCCATGCCCAATGCCGCGAACATCGACCCGCGCTTTTTGAATCTTTCGTACGATCCGAACAACGCCTATTCCGTGCCCTATACCTGGGGCACGATGGGCATCCTGTACAACACCACCATGGTGGAGGCCGCGCCGACCAGCTGGGCAGACCTGTGGAACGAGACCTATTCCGGGTCGATCCTCATGCTCAACAGCCCGCGCGACACCATCGGCATCGCGCTCAAGCACCTGGGCTACTCGCTCAACTCGGTTAATCCCGACGAGCTGGAGGCCGCCAAGCAGGCGTTGATCGAGCAGAGTCCGCTGGTGCTGGCCTATGTGGTGGACGAAGTAAAGGACAAGATGATCGCCGGGGAAGCGGCGCTGGCGCTGGTATGGAGTGGCGACGCGCAGTACTGCATGAGCGAAAACCCCGACCTTTCGTACTTCGTGCCGTCGGAGGGTTCCAACCTCTTCTTTGACGCCATGTGCGTGCCCGCCTCCTCGCAGCACCCGGCCGAGGCGCAGCAGTTCATCGACTTCCTGAGCGATCCGGAGATCGCCGCGCAGAACTACCGCTACGTCGGCTATGCCATCCCCAACAAGGCGGCGGCCGAGCTAATGGGCGACGAGTATGCCGACAACATGGTGTCGAATCCGCCGCAGGATGCGCTGGATCATTGCGAGATCTTCACCTACCTGGGCGACGGCGTGAAGGTGTATGACCGGATCTGGACGGAGATCATTACGTCGCTGTACTGAGCATATGCAAATCGCGATCCTGGCCCCCGAGATGCCGTCTCGGGGGTTTTTGTGAAACAAAAAGATTCCTCGCTGTACCCGACAACATGACAACCGACTGCTTTGTCATTGCGAGCGCCAGCGAGGAATCTGCATGCCCTTTTCTTGGTCTCTTCGTCGCTTACCACAGCGTACCCTGCATGATGGTCTGAATCAAGTTGCTCTGATAGAAGATCGACGCCAGCGATGATTCGGAGATCATCTGCGACACCTGCGGAATGGGCGAGATGGTCAGCAAAATAGGCACCAGCGCGAACAATACGAACACCAGAAAGATGCCTCGAATGCCGCCGAACGCGCCGCCCAATAGCATATCCAGATGCTTGAGCACCGGCAAGCGAAACACATAGTTGATCAGATGCACGATCAGCATAATCGCCGCATACGCGACGGCAAAGCAGACCAGGAAGCACAGAATGTTGAGCGACACCGCGATGATGGTCTGGTTCAGATACTCCGCGACATTGATGCTGCCCAGCGAGGCGAACGCCTGGTTCAAAATATTGGCGCGCACAAAGGCTTCAAACGGCTGCGGCAGCGCCGCGTTGGTCAGCGCTTGGTTGAGCAGCGTCTGCGGGATCCCTGCCACCGGCGTCAGCGCCAAGTCCAGGTCATGGATGCGCGAAGAGGCGTCGGAATAGTGCGCCAGCGTATTGATCAGCGACTGGTTGCTTTGCAGCGCGCGGGCAAGCTGCGGGTACGCCAGGTAGGCAATGATCAGCGCCGCAAACAAGCCGATAAGGCCCAGCACGGCATTGATAAACCCCTTGTACATGCCAAAAAGAATGCTGACCGCCAAAATCCCCAGCACAATCAGATCAACTGCGTTGATAGCGCAACCCTCCTCTCGGGGCACATGAAAACGGAACCGTTATTCAGGCAACTGCACCAGATACACATCGGAACCGGCAGCCAGTATGGCGCGGTTGTTGGTGGTGACGCCCAGCACGCGCGTGGCGAAGATCGGCAGCGTATAAGCGGTAAACGTGTTCTCATCATACTTGCAGGCATACACGTAATTGGCGCTGAAGCCATAGACCGACTTGGTGCCCAGCGCCGCGCCAAAGCACTCGGTGGGCAAATGCAGCACGCGATCGCGCGTATTCATCAGCACGCGCAGATCGGTGGCATGCAGCGCGCCGTCCATTTGCGGCGCGGGCACGAGCAGCTGCGCCATCTCGCGGCCAATCTGCCGCGTATCGGTCAGCAGCCAACCGTAGATCAGAATCGGCGGCGTGTTGACATCCTGCTTGATTTTGTAGTCAAAGGTGCGGATTTGCCGCGTATCGGCAACGCGCAGCATTTTATTGTAGTAATAGACCTTGTAGACCAGCTGCTCGCCCAGCGTGGCGCTGCCGGTGGCCAACGTGCCGGGGCGATAGGTTTGCATCATCAGCGACGGCACCGTGCCGGAGGTGTCCAGCCCAAGCACCCACATCATTTCCGGCCCCTCGGCAAAGAAGCCAATGTCCAGCAGCGTCTGCGCATCAACCTGCATGCTGTCCACGCTCTTGCCGTTGAGATCCATTACGTAGATATTACCGCTGGACAGCTCGCCGACAAACGCGGCTACATAATCGTTGCCCACGCGCGCGAACTGCACCTGCGCGCCCATGCGGTCATTATACAGCGGGCGGCCGTTGCGCCCGTCGAGGATGTATAGCTGGTTGGCCGACCAGGCCACGATATGTTTGCCGAATGCGTGATAGCCCGCGTATTGCCCCAGTTGAAAGGGCTGCCATATGTGCCCGCCGCTGGTGTTGACCGCGTGCAGCATCATGCCGTCGTAATACAATACATCGTCGCCAAAGGCGGTTACTTGCTGCGTGGACAGCGCGCTTAGCTTGACCGGATGCGACACGCGCTGGGTCAATGTGCTCGACAAATACACCCCGCCAGCAACCAGCGCAGCGACCACCAGCACGATGGGCACAATGATGCGCCACAGCGAACGCTTTCGTTTTTGCGTTTGTATCATCCGGAGCCTCCCTAAGGGAATCCAAAGCGCAGCGGCGCGCGCCGCCGTGGGTTTGTCCGCTGCGCGCGCGACCGTGGGCTTAAAAAATCCGCGCATGGCAACGGCTGCGCAGCGCCTCGGCGGTCTGTGCGGCGGACAGCCCGCGCACGTTAAGCACCAGCGCGCCGCGTTTGCTCGGCCGCGCGCCCAGCGCCACCGTCAGCCCCTGCTGATAGAGCACAGCGTCGGTCTCGCGCTCCTGCCCCAGCGGCACCATAATAACCCCCATGCCGCTCAGGCTGCTGGCCAATGTCTCCAGTCCCTGTTCAAATGCGACTGTCATGTGCATTCCTCCCGTGCGCAACGCTAGGGCTAGCATGCGCGACAGAGGCGGGATTCATGCGGTCACATCTCTTGCATCATACCACATTTGAAGGGGCAAGGGCAATACCGCGTCACGCCTTGCGCGGTGTCACCCTACAGCAACCTTGTTTGCGTCCACCAAACGCGCTATAATGATTGCAGAGGGGGCGTTTTCATGCTGATCATCAACGGAGTTGCCTATGTTGAAGGGAAGCTTGTGCGCGCGTGCGTGCGCACCGAAGCGGGACGAATCACAGAAATCGGCGAGCTGACACCCGCGCCGGGCGAGCGCACCATGGACGCACAGGGGCGCTATCTGCTGCCAGGCTTTGTAGATGTACACATCCACGGCTATGCGGGGCACGACACCATGCAGGGCGAGGCGGCGGTGCGCGCGATGGCGCGCGGGCTGGGCGAGCAGGGCGTGGCGGCGTTTCTGGCGACCACGATGAGCGCGGGCATTGCGGATACACGCGCGGCGCTGCTGGGCGTAAAGGCCGCGATGCATCGCTCGTCCGAGGGGGCGCGCGTAGTCGGCGCGCACATGGAAGCGCCCTTCATGAACGGAAAACATGCCGGTGCGCAGCTGCCGGAGCACTTCCTCGCGCCGGACATGGCGGCCTATGACCGCATGACCGAGGGCGCCGCGGACATCGTTCGGCTGATCACGCTGGCGCCGGAGCTAGACGGCGCCGAGGCATTCGTCCGCGCGATCACCGCGCGCGGCGTGCGCGTGTCGGCGGGGCACAGCGACGCCACTGCCGAGCAGCTGCATACCGCCGCCGACTGGGGCGCGACGCAGGTGACACATCTGTTCAATGCGCACACGCCGCTGCATCACCGTCTGCCCGGCATCCCCGGCGCGGCGCTGACCGACCCGCGCGTGGCAGTGCAGGTGATCGCCGATCTGATCCATCTGCATCCCGACGCCGTGCGCCTGGCCATCGCCGCCAAGCGCGGGTGCGCGTGCGGCTGCGGCGTGCTGCTCATCACCGACGCGATGGAGGCGGCGGGTATGCCCGACGGTCAGTACGAACTGGGCGGGCAATGCGTGTATGTCCAGGGTGGAGCGGCCAGACTCAAGGCGGGCAACCTGGCCGGATCGACGCTGAAAATGCACGAGGCGCTGCGCAACACGATTGTTGCATTGGGCACGCCGCCCGAGCAGGCTATCGAGATGGCCACTGAGGCTCCTGCGCGCAGCATCGGCGTGGAGACGCACTATGGCCGCATCGCGGCAGGCTGCGCCGCGCGCTTCGCGCTGATGGATCAAGACTGGCAGTTTATAGAAGCGGTGACGGAATCATGATCGATTGACTTCTCCCCGCCGCGCGTGCTATCCTAACGCATGCGCGGTAGCTTTTTGCCATAGCATAAGGGCAACGCAATCGAAACACACAACACACGGAGGATACTACATGAACGCATTACAGGCTGCGATCCTGGGCATCGTGCAGGGGTTGTCGGAGTTTTTGCCCATCAGCTCCAGCGGACATCTGATGCTGGCGCAGAAACTGCTAGGCGTGCAGGCGCCAGGCATGCTGCTGACCATTCTGTTGCATGTGGGCACGCTGGCCGCAGTGCTGGCGGTGTTCTGGCGCGATTGGTGGCAGATGCTCAAAAATCCTTTCAAAAACCATACCTTCTGGATGCTGGTCTTGGCGACGCTGCCCGCAGTGGCGGCAGCGCTGCTGTTCGAAGATCAGATCGAGGCGGTTTTCTCGGGCTGGTTCTTGGGGCTGTCGTTTCTGGTGACGGCGGCGCTGCTGCTCACCACCGAGTTCATCGGCAAGCACGCCACCGGTGGCAAGCACGCCTCGCAGACCGCCAACACCGACGCGGTGCAGACCAAGCACGCGCTGGCGATGGGTGCGATGCAGGCCGTGGCCATCCTGCCCGGCGTGTCGCGCAGCGGCTCAACCATCGTCGGCGGCCTGTGGTCAGGGCTAAACCGCGCCACCGCCGCCAAGTTCTCGTTTATGATGTCGGTGCCCGCGATCCTCGGCTCGCTGATCTTCGAGATGAAGGACCTGTTCGGCACGCAATCGGCGCTTTCCGGCGGTGGATTCGCGCTGGCAGTGGGTGTCGTTGCGGCGGCAGTGTCCGGCTTTCTGGCCATCCGCTGGATGCTGCGGCTGGTACAGCGCACGTCGCTGAAGTGGTTTGCGCTGTATGTGGCGATCGTCGGGCTGCTGGTGCTGGCCGATCAGCTGTTCTTTGGGGTGTTCTTTGATAAGATTATTGGATGAATGAAAAGTTGAAAAGGAGGGCAGAAGGTAGTCCTTCGTAAGACGGTAAAAACACCAAATCAATAATTATGGGTGGCTGCCAACAGGATGTCTTAGTGCAAGAGCCGTATCGCCAAAGTGAGGCGATACGGCTATTGCTTTCGTCTTGCATTCTCTTCGCGCCTTCAATTAGCAAAGCGATAGAAACCCAACAAGCAGCCGGGGCTCATCATTGTTTTATGGTAGCGATCTAACCAACAGGGAATCGATTTCCTCTTGCGCGGCAAGCAATGCGGACTCGATCTGCATGTGATCGGGCAGGGCGCCGGAGGATGCCATCTCAATCAGCGGATACAACTGCCGGGCAAGCAATTCTTCCAGTGCCTTTTCTGAAAGGATGGAAAGCCCGGGCGTATGCGGAATCATGCGAGGAACGGCGGCGGTAAACTCGGCGGCGACCTTTGTTAGCCACGGATAGAGCGAGACGATATCATAGTTATCGTAGGTGTGACGCTGCGGAGACTGGCCGCCAAGGATGGTGTGGGATACGGCGATCTCCGCACTGGACGACCATTGGATAAATCGGAATGCTGCATCCGGATACGGCGAATCCTTGCTGATACCAAAGCACCAGCCACCCAAAACCGGCATGCTGCCGGGGATGGAAGTATAGCCGATTTTGCGCGAAAGCGGTGAGCGACTTGGATCGGCAATCCCTGTGGCGTAATTAAAAAAGGTGGTCAGCATCGCCACTTCGCCGTCCAACAGCTTATCCACCGCGTTTGTAGGACGTATGTGCATCAGATCGGGATGGGCGGTGGTGACGCATTCCAGCAGATTGCGCACGGCTTTTTTCGCGGCGGGGGTGCACAGATGAATGCGGCCCCGCTTGTCGGCAATGTGGCCGCCATATGCCCAGAGCCGTGGCCAGAAGCTGCACAGCAGCTGCTCCGTATAAGGAATGTCCATTGCATGACCGAAGGAAACAGGGGAACTAGGATTAATGCCGCGGGTAAAGAAACGGGAAATGGTGTAATAGTCCAGCCAGGTCTTGGGCGGCATGAGCGGGATGCGATACTGCTTTTCATATTGGCGCATCAATTGCTCGTTCTGAAACAGATCCTTGCGGTAAAACATCAGCTGCGTACTGGCGATGTAAGGCAGCGCAAAATAGCGGCCATCCACCTGACAGCCGTGTTCGATGATGCCATCGACATACTGCGCGGGGGTCACCTGATAGCGATTAAAGTACGCATCCAGGCACAGCAGGTGCCCTTGATCCACAAGATAGGAAAGCCAGGGACTGTCAAAGAGAAACGCGTCGATGCCATGGCCGGGCTGGGCAAGGTGATGGGTGAGATAGTCATAGGCGTGCTCGGGATGCACGTAAAGCGGCTCGATGGTGATCGATTCCTTGGCGTAGAAGTCAACCAGCAGTCGCTGCAAGGCATTGACGGACTCAAAGTCGTCCAACAGCAGTACGCGAATGGTTTGCCGGGGTGCATGCGGGCTGGCGCGGGGAGCCAAGACACTGGAAGCCAGCTTCGGCGCATCATTGGCATCCTTCACGCGGATCTGCTGCTTTTCAAACACGATGGGTGACCGGATGTTCTTCAAGAGCAGGTGCCCTGCGTTCTCGCCAATTTTGAATGCGGAGCGGGACGTCTTGATGATCGATCGATCCGAGTAAAATACGTCATCTTTCAAATCGCCCGCGGAAACGACCAATGTCGCTTCGCCGGGCACAATACGGTTTATTTCCAGCGCGTAGCGCAACCCCTCGGCAAGCTTAAAAGAAGTGGTAAGGATCGCTTCAGGCGGGCGCGGGCTTCGTTCAATTAAGTCGATGCCCGCGCGGAACCCGCTTTCCCGTAGCGTGCGCGTATGGATGACGCGGCGGGGATCAATCGCAAGGTTCGCTTCCTTTAGCGCGCGCTCATACCCCGCGACTGCTTCGGCGCATTCGTTGTATGGCAGCGGGCCGGTCACCAGCGCAATTTCCTGCTTGCCCGCACGTAGCAGCTGTTTCGTGAGATCATAGAACAGCGACTGGTTGTCACAGCACACATAATTGCCTTCGTAATCGTCGGGCTTGCGGTCTATGAGCACGTAAGGGATGCCGCTGGCAGCCAATGCGGAAAATACCTGCGCATCTTTGGGCTGGCAGGAATAGAGAATAATCCCAGAAAAGCGGCGGCCGATAAAGCCCAGCACCGACTTGAGCTCGTTTTCCGGGTTGTCGTCCGACAGTTCCAGGCTGAAGCCGATGTTGTGGTGGTTCAGGTAGCCCTTGATGCTGCTGATAACTTTTTCAAGGTAGGGATCATCGATGCAGGGAAAGACGATGCCGACCTCTCTGCGGCTGTGTTTGCGCAAATCTCTGCCATTGCCCTGCACGACATAATTCAGCTTCTCGATCGCCGCCGCGATGCGGATGGCGTTTTTTTCTGAAACGTTTTTGTGATTCATGTAATACGAAACCGTTGCGACGGAAACATTTGCTTCTCTCGCAACGTCTTTCATAGTAGACATGAGAGAGCCTCCTTTGGTTTTCTTCAGCATTTTTGGGCGCGTGTGTTTTGCTATCCCCCCAGGCTTCTTGCCAGGTTGCGAGTTGAAACACATCCCAGTATAAAGGAAATTGCACGACAAATCAATGAAATTCTAAACGATTAGAAAACTGATCATCAAAATGGCTTGCTTTTTTGACCGGATGACCCTACAATGAAGCCATCAAACGACAAAGCAGGCGAGCGCATGGAGAAGAGAATTACGTTCTTTAGCAATGGCGTTCCACTTGCGGGCTACGTTACGCTGCCGGATGAGGGCGTGGACGCAGCGAAGCTGTTGCCAACCATCGTGTTGTGCCACGGCCACTCCCGGTATTGCAATGACGGTTTGGATGCATTGGCGGGGGAGCTGGCCACGAACGGGTTTGCGGTGCTTCGATTCGACTTTCGCGGCTGCGGGCGTGCGGCGCAAAATCGCTACCATCTGTATTGCGCCACCGAATGGCCTGAGGATCTTCGCAGCGCGATATCCTTTGCCCAGACGCTGCCCTATGTCGATCCAGACCGCATAGCAGTCGCGGGCATCAGCATGGGGGCGAGCACCGCGGTGTACACTGCCGGCATTGATCCGCGTATCCGTGCGGTGGTGTCCATGGCAGGCATCGCTGATTGCGGCGAGTGGCTGGCGGATGTATGGCGGCGCAGCAATGGCGATTGGTCGGGCTTTTCTGAACGGATCCGCCAGGATCAGCGCTCGAGCGCGGCGACAGGGCATTCGCAGATCATTCCAGTGCTGGATATGTACAACGAAACCGAACAGGCCAGGCAGGCGCTGACGCGCGAGGTGCTGGACGACCCGGACATCAATGCCTATCAGACGCTGGATTCTCTCGCAAACTTGATCCTGTATAAACCGATTGCACAATGTGCGAACATTCATTGCCCCATTTTGTTTGTGCATGGCGCGCAGGATACGCTGGTGCCGGAACGAAACGCGCACACCATGTATGATGCGGTGGCGTCCACGCAGAAGCAACGGAAGGTGTACGAGGCGGTGGAGCACAATATTCCGCGCGACCCCAACCGTGCGACTGTGTTTCACGACATCGTTGATTGGTTCCTGTCCCATCTCTAACGACAAGGAGGGTTCCCATGAAAAAGGTGCTGCACAAGGTTCTGGTTCTGTCTCTGGTGTTGGTTCTGGTGACCTGTTCCCTCGGTGTGACCGCGCACGCGTCCGGCAATGCTGCTGGCAAAAAGACGGTCGGTGTGTTGTACTGTTTGCTTTCGGCGCCCGCTGTCAAGGTGTTTGCCACCGGGATCGAGGCGAAGGCCAAGGAGCTCGGCATTGACCTGATTGAGCTGGACGGTGGTTGGGATGCGCAAAAGCAGACCGACCAGATGAGCTCATTGATTGCACAGGGCGTGGACGCGATCGTGCTCAACCCGGTCGATAGCAAGTCCATTATTCCGGTGGTCAAGCAGGCCAAGGAAGCTGGTATACCTGTCGTGATGGGCGCAATGGACATTGATGCATCCGGCAAGGAGTACACGGTTTCCTACGTGGGCGCCGATGAAAAGGACGTTGGACGCGCAGCGGCGGACATGATGAAGACCGCGCTGGGCGAAGCGGGCGGGCCCGTGCTTATCGTGGAAGGCAAAGCGGGCACCGATCCGCAGATCAACCGTACCGCGGGCTTTGAAGAAGGCATCACCGGGTCGGCGGTCGCGGTGTGCGCGAAGGTAGCGGGTGATTTTGACAAGGCAACGGCCATGAAGGTCACGCAGGATGCGTTGACCAAGGATTCGAATATCAAGGGCATCTGGGTGCACGACGATACCATGTGCATCGGCGTTGTGCAGGCGATGAAAACCATGGGCTTCAGCGGCAAGGATATCGCCGTAGTCAGCTACAATGGTAGCAAGTCCGGCTACGATATGGTGAAGGCCGGGGATATCGTGGGCACAGCGGTTCAGCCGCTGTTCGTGGAAGGTTCGACCTCGCTGCAAGCGGCGGTGGATGCCTCCGATGGCAAGCCGGTGGAGGCGTGGTATAAGGACGAAATCACCCCGATCAGCAAGGACAACGTGGATTCCTATGATGTGAACCTGCTCTGGTAATCCACAGCGGACAAGGGCGGGCGCATCCCGCGGGATGTAGATAGCGGTGGGCAGCGTAAAAACTGTCCGCCGCTACATCTTCATAGCGAGGAGAAGCAACAATGCAGGAAAAGGATGACATACTGCGACTGGAGCATATTGCGAAGAGCTTTCCTGGTGTGCGCGCGCTTTCCTACGTCAATCTCTCCTTTCGAGCCGGTGAAGTGCTTGGGCTGGTGGGCGAAAACGTCGCGGGAAAGTCCACCCTGATGAAGATATTGTCCGGCGTGCTCGCTAAAGATGCCGGAACGGTGTATTTTCAGGGACAGCCGGTCGAGATACGGTCCCCATTGCATGCCAAGCAGCTGGGGCTGAGCATCATCTTTCAGGAACTGAACCTGGTTGAGTCGCTCAGCATCGCGGAGAATATGTTTGTTGGACGCTTGCCGGTAAAGGGTGTACTGGGGGTTGATTGGCGTGCGCTGCGCAAGCTGGCCGAGGCATTGCTGGAGCGTGTGGGGCTCAAGATTGACAGCGCCACGCTGGTGGGGCAGCTCAGCATCGCGCAGCGGCAAATGGTGGAGATCGCCAAGGCGCTGTCCTATCAGTCGAAGATTATTATCATGGATGAGCCGACCGCGACCCTGACCACCGCCGAGCAGCAGAATTTGTTTGCCATTGTGCAGGATCTTCGGAAAAATGGAGTGACGGTGATCTATATCTCGCACAGGCTGGACGAAATATTCTTGCTGTGCGATCGCGTCTCGGTGCTGCGCGACGGATGCGTCATCGATACGCGGCCCATTGGCCAGTATTCGCGCGAGAGCATTATCGCGCAAATGGTGGGACGAACGCTGGAGAACGAATATCCGCAGCGGCACTGCGCGCCTCAAGCGGAAATCGTGCTGGAGGTGCAGGGGCTCACCCGCAAAGGGTTTTTTGAGGACATATCCTTTGCGCTGCACAAGGGGGAAGTGCTGGGACTGGCTGGGCTGGTTGGTTCCGGCAGGACAGAAATTGTGCGCGCCATCTTTGGCGCGGATCCCTTTCATCAGGGCAGTGTGACGGTCCGAGGGAACAAGGTGACGTCATTTTCTCCCCGCAAGTCCATTGCGCGCAAACTCGCATTGCTCGCGGAAGATCGAAAACAACAGGGTCTGATCCTGCCGGCGACCCTCAGCAACAACATTTCGTTGGCCAGTCTGGCTGCTGTCAGCCGGTTTGGCGTGCTCCATCGCCGCAAGGAAAAGCAAGTCGCCCGACATTATATTGATGATATTGGGATCAAAGCATACAGCACCGAGCAGAAGGCATTGCAGCTCAGCGGCGGCAACCAACAAAAAGTGGTCTTGGCCAAGTGGCTCTTTTACGCTGCGGACATCTTTATTCTGGACGAGCCCACCCGCGGCGTGGATGTTGGGGCCAAGTACGAGATCTATCAACAGATCAATCATCTGGTGGAGGCGGGTAAATCGGTCATCATGATTTCCTCTGAATTGCCCGAGCTGATCCACATGAGCGACCGCCTGCTGGTCATTTACGGCGGCAAGAGCATGGGGGTGCTCTGTGGCGACGAAAAAACCGCAGAGATGGTGATGAAGCGATCCATATTGGGAGGCGTTGCACAATGAAGCGTGTATTGCATGGCCTGCTGAAACACTTCAACGTAGTGTTGCTGCTTCTGTTTATATTGATCGCATCGCTTACGACGCGGAACTTTTTCACCTCGCGAAACATCTTCAATATTTTGCAGCAATCCACCGTGCCGGGGCTATTGGCGCTGGGCATGACCTTTGTCATTCTCTGCGGGCACATGGACCTTTCAGTGGGCGCCATTCTGACCCTGACCGGCCTCATGTGCATCTCGCTGCAACAATATGTGCCAGTGGGCATCGCGATTGTACTCGCGCTTTTGGCAGGCATGATGATCGGGGGATTCAACGGCGCCGTGGTTGTGTTGACGCGCGCCAACTCCGGCGAGTCGCTGATGATGACCTTTGGCACCCAGCTTTTGCTGGCGGGCATCAGCTTGCTGTATACGCGCGGCTTTGCGCTTGATGCCAGCACGTCGGACTTTTTCAATGCGATCGGGATTGGCCGCGTCGGCGGGATCCCCATTGCGGTGCTCCTTTTTTTGGGGATCATCCTGCTATTCGGCTTTTTGGAGCAGGGCACTGTGTTTGGCCGACAGCTACATATGATTGGCTACAATGCGGAAGCCTCAAGGCTTTCCGGGCTCCAGCTTGGGAAGGTGAAAATCCTTTGCTATGCCATTTCCGGTCTGCTGGCGGCTGCGGGCGCGATCATTCTGTCCTCACGCACGTTGGGGGCGACCCCGACTGCGGGGGAAGGCTATGAAATGGACGCCATCATTGCGGTGGTGCTGGGCGGAACAAGTCTGGCTGGTGGCGTGGGGAGCGTAACCAATACGGTGGTGGGCGTGTTGACGCTGGGTGTGCTGGGTAACACCATGAATCTGATGGGGTTCCAAATCTTTGACCAAATGATCGTAAAAGGCGGCATGCTGATTCTTTGCGTGCTGACCGATGTAATGGGGCGCCGCCAAGCAGCGTTGAAGTAGAGGGGACGAGGATATGACAAGAACGCTCCGCATTGTGAAAAATTCTAAAATGCTGGTGCTGCTGGGCGCTATGGTGCTGGCCATGAGTTTGGCGACTCCGCACTTTTTGACTACAAGCAATCTGCTTATCGTCCTGGTGCAGACGTCCACCTATGGCATCATGGCTTGCGGCATGACCTTTGCCATCATCAGCGGCGAGTTTGATCTGTCCATTGGCTCGGTGATGGCCCTGTGCGGATTGATTTCTATTGTGCTCGCGCCGCTGATCGGCCAAGCGTTGGCCATTGTGGTGGCACTGGCGACCGGTTGCTTGGTCGGCGCGATCAATGGCCTGCTGGTAGCCAAACTGAAAATCAGCTCATTTATTGTCACCATCGGTACGATGGGCATTGTCAAAGGCGTTGCGCTGAAGGTGTCGGGCGGCGCGCCGGTTATCAGTCAGAATGCGTGGTTCAACGCGTTGGGTCATGCGACCATTTTGCATGTGCCGTGGGTGGGGATCGTGTGGGCGGTTGTCATCGGTGCATCAGCCTATTGCCTTGCGCGGACGCGTTTTGGGCGCAATATCTATACCATCGGCGGCAATATTGAGGTGGCTTACAACAGCGGCGTCGCGGTGGACTTCCACCGCATCATGGCGTTTGTGATCTGTTCTTTGACCGGCGCGGTGGCAGGCGTGTTGCTGGCGTCGCGGCTGAATACCGGCTCGGCGCTCTATGGGGATACGGCGGCGCTGTCGGTGATCTCCGGCGTGGTGGTGGGCGGTACAAGTCTGGCTGGTGGCACAGGCAGCATTGCCAAAAGCATGATCGGAACGCTGATCTTTGTGCTCATCACGGTGTCGCTGGACCTGCTGCGGGTCTATTCATACTACCAAATCGCTATTCGCGGATTGCTGCTGCTTGGCATTATCGGCATGGACGCACTGCTGCGCAAGAGGCAATAGAATCTGCCGTCGAATCGGCGAAACCGAGGCGCGATCAGGGAGGCAACTGCCGACCGACACGCGATTCGATCTGCTCCGCGACCAGGTGGCAAGAAAGGCCAGATAGATGATTGCGAGCCTTGCGAAGAGGATTACAATGAAATCCGCACACAAAGGCTCTGCAACAAATCCAGCCAGGCTCGCTTACGTGCTTTCCAGAGGAAGTACATCGGCTCCTCAAGTGGCGCTGGCATCGTCGGCCCCGCTACGAAGAAAAGCTCCTCATCACTTGGCCGTAAAATCAACGCTCAATAACCATTGAGTCGTTTCTTCCGGCAGAATCCTTTCACACCAAACTGGAGGCAGACGCTTTGCGTCTGCCTCTCTCGGTCCATATTGCACGTGCTGCCTATTATGATAAATCGTACATCGGCGTATCGATCTTCCGCTCAAATACGTCTATTACTTGCCCGGTACGTGCCTCGATCGCCACAAAATAGCCAACCGGATCATGGGGACTATACGTAATTCCATCTGTTGTGATATGAAGTTTCCAAAGATGCAATTCCGGATTGGTAACATCAAAGAAGTAGACAACATGCTGGCATTGTTCCAGAAAGCGCGCATCTCCCTGCAATTGAGAGACGATAGCCGCCTTGGCTATACGCAGAGCATCGTCTTGTGAAATATCCTCCTGACCCGGCAATCCATATAGATGTCGAGTATACACCACGCAGTCATCAGCCTTTCGTATCCGCTCAGGGTGCTCTTCCAGATACCGCGCATACTCAGGATACTCCGCCAGAAATTGATCTACAACAGGTTTCCACTTTGTGGTGAATTCAGCTTTTTGCTCCAGAGACCAGTCTCTAATGTACACTCCGTTTTCATCAGTCGTTGCATCGTTCGTCCGACTTGCCAATTCGAGCGCTGTTTCACGCATATACTTTTCCAATTGATCTTCCTCATTTGCGCGTAGCCGCCGATATGTGTATGGATCCCATGATGCATAATCCACTATCGCCAGCACTTCACCCGAGTCCGCGTCAATTGCGGCGGCATATTCCCAGGTCTTATCGGGTGCTTTGTCCCCTGACCAGAATTCAATATAGTATTCCACACGCTGAACACCATCTGATAATGCGTAATAGTTTACATCCGCCAACGGCTGCAATAGGCGAAACGACTCATCCGAAAGCTGATACTTGCTGCGCAGCGCCGCAAAGCCTGCCTGCACCGCCTGTTGCTCTGTAATAGAGGGCAACCTTGGCCCGACACGATTGCGGTATTCTTCCAAAGTGTAGCAGCCAGTTCTTTCTCCATTCTGTCCAAATACAACCGAAATCGTATTCCCGATAATACCCGGCGAACCATCCTGTTCCCTCAACCACTGCTGTCGCTCTGCACTTAGCGCGCTAAACTCCAAATGACATTCCGCAAGCCATGCATTGTCTTCCTCTGAATATGCAATCACCAAGGTACTAGCCTCGATTGCTTTCACAGAGATGCTTCGCGTTTCCGTTAGCACCGCGATAAAACTCTGTCGTATACTCTCCTCAGTCGGCGGGAGGTCAGCGTGAACACCAGCTTGCACAACGGACATAACGAGCAAAAACCACACGATCGCGCCGAGAATCCTTGTAAGGTATTTCAATCCAATCGCCTCCCTGCATTTGTCCATTCTGATCATACCATGCACAAGAGAGTTTTGCTTTACGGACGCGGTCTCGCAGCAAAGTCCTTTCAGCGCACACACTCTTTAGACGAGAATCACAAGCAAACATTACAGATATTTTTGAATTCTGCGAATTGGAGAAGGCTGAAAATTCTTGATTAAGCAGGAACAAGCGGTGGGGGGAACCAATCTGGTGTCCTATTCATGTCGCTTACTCGTCTATTCAATAGACTTCCATCCTGAATGGCACATTTTCTGTCATCGCAGCGAATGGCATCAGAAAGCCTGATGAACGTCCATCGGCGTCACGATTTGCAGTCTCACCAAAGAGATAAGGCAAGCCATCTGCGAATATTCCCCCGCTCATTACATGGTATTCATCGGTTATTGGGGCGAAAAGCTGCTTTTCCACCGAGCCGCTCGTGTTGAGAGAAACATAGTATGCATATTCGTTTGGTATCACCGGAGCTAGTAAAGTGCCAAACAGCGAAACTCTTTCGTCATCCATTGCCAGAAAGTATTGTCGTAGCGCCTTTGCTTCATCTTGACCTGCGCCTAAGTCGAGTTGCCTGTACCAGTTTAGCTCGCCGTCGGTCGAAGCGCATAGAACCAGTGCGCGTTCCCATCCATGGTCGATAGAGCCGTCCAGATCTCTCTCTGTGCCTAGGCCGACAACCATACCCTTGTGTACAGCGATCTGGCCAAACGTACTCATACCGCTTACCGGATGCTTTTGTTCCCACACGACATCTCCTGTATTGCGATCCAAACGCAATATCGTTGCGATGCTGTCGTCTGCCGCATCGCGCTGACTGGTTCCGCCCGCAAACAGCCCTGCTTTGGTAGCAATGCATGTCGATATACCCAAAGAATGGTACTCCTCATACGCGTGCGACCATTCCACATCACCATCGGGTGATAATTTTGTCAACTCAGTGGTCGTGTTCTGACCAGAGGCATAGATCTTCTCCGCGATAAATCCACCATCAATCGGAAAGACCCCTATCACGTTTTCGTCCAGTTGCATGCTCTTTTCCTTTTCTCCGCCTGATGTAAACACACACAGCCATCCGTCTTGGCAGAAAAGGACGATCTCTTTATTTTCTGTTTCATACAGTTCATGCACATAGTAATCGAGCGCCACTTTCCATAGCTCATTCATACTTGAGTCTCTTTTTCGAAGATAATGCCTGGGGTT
Organism: Eubacteriales bacterium; assembly: GCA_031554855.1. GTDB lineage: Bacteria > Bacillota > Clostridia > Christensenellales > Aristaeellaceae > JAVBUY01. The sequence goes on along the minus strand of JAVBUY010000157.1, from coordinate 8,986 downwards.
TTCTTGGTCTTGCGAGTTGAACCCCACTTCTAGTATGCCGCCATCATGCGATGGAAGTACTTTCGCAGGGATCTCACACGGTGTGATAAGGACATTCTGGCGAATCTGCTGCGCATTGGCCAATGCAGCACTCGCTATAGCAGAAAGGATGAATGCCAAAGCAACAGACATGGTGAGCCTCCACACAACTCGCACCAATGCTCTATTCGCTATACACTCACGCATACTTCTATTTCCTCCTCACAATATTTGTCCAAGGGATCACCCGGTTCTCCTCTTTGGTTTGCTAAGCCCTCAAAAACACTGTCAAAAGTGGAAAACCAAGCAGGACTACATAGTAACACATTGGCATTAAGTTTGCTTCAGCATCCGTTACTGTTGCGACTGTGGCCACTTCATCAAAAAAGAAAAATCATGCACATATAGGTGGTCCTTCCCTCTTTTCCGCAGAAGCGGCTTGCTGAGCTCACAACAAAAATGTTCCAGGAAATGTCTGGATATGCCAGCATACGCTCGACACCGCAATATTGTATGACACTAATTATGGCAATGGCGGTTGGAACTGGCCGAGCAAGAACAGCGCACAGGAGACGTGGAGTGGTTCGTTGGCAAGTGCAAGAAGTATGTCGGGTTGACCGAACTAACGCCGACCATCCTTCATGAGTTGGTTCACAAGGTGTATGTGGAAGCACCGGATAAGAGCAGCGGGAAACGGAAACAGGAAATGCATATAAGCTACGATCTGATGGGGTTCCTGCCGGAGCTAAAAGGCGCGGAGAACGAAAGAACGGCGTAGCATTACGCTACGCCGGGAGGCCTGGGTTTCAAAATCAACAGAATACTGTTTTACCGAGGACGCCCAGACGCCCTCCTTTTTTTATTGCGCGGGTTTCAGTGTCAGCGTGTCGCCGGCGAAGCCCGTCACATAGGTCTGATACTGCTCGCCTTGGATCCATCGGTCGATCTGCTTGTGGTAGTAGGGGCTGAGCGGGTGGCCGCTGTTGCCCGGCGCGACGATGTGCCAGGCGAAGTCGGGCTGCGACAGATCGCGCACAAAGCGCCAGCTCGCGCCATGATTGTTCAGACCGTCGTCGCGCCAGCTGGCGGCGCACACGGTGGTGTTGGTGCCCGGCGAGGGCTTGCGCCCTTCGGGATTGAAGATCGGCCGGAGAAAGCTGACAGAGGACAGCGGATGCACGAACCCGACCTGATGGAACGCGCCCCAAGACCACTTGCTCATGTCCTTGCCTTGCGCGCCCTCGATCTCGTCCAGCGCGGCGGCTAGCGACAGCTGCAACGCGGTAGGCAGTCCGCCCACCTTGTCCGCCCAGGCAGAGGATTTGCCCGAGGCCACGCGGCGCACGATGCCGTCCACAGTGTAGCCCTTGCCAGTGAACAGCGCCGCGCCCTCGGCGGAGAACGCGTCACTAAACAGCACGTCCGTCAGCCGATTGAACCAGATGCCGAAGATCAGCGGCTCGGCCTTGTCCTCTTGAGTCTGATAGTCCCAGGCTTCCAGTAGCGCCAGCGCCGTCTTTTGTCGGTCGGTCAGTGTCACATCCCGCATCTGCGTGAGGAACAGCGGCACCATCTCGGCTGCGTGCAGATCCTTTACATCGGCCTGCAATGCCTGCACATCGGCGACGGTCAGCTTGTCCTTGGCGCTCAGCACTTCGACGATGCGCTGCTGGCGGTACGGCTGCGCCCACACATGGCTGACGTGATAGGGATAGCTGTCGCCGATCACCTTGTGATTGGCGGTGGCCACAAAGCCCTGCGGCGGATTGACCACGCGCGGTAGCTCATCGAAGGGCACATAGCCGGTCCACTCGTACTCGCCGGTCCAGCCGGGCACGGGCAGCAGCCCGTCGCCCTTGGCGCGGATGGGCAGCGCGCCGTTGGCCTTGTAAGCAATGGTGCCGTCCTGCGCGGCGAACACGAAGTTCTGCATCGGCGCGCGGAACTGCTCCAGCGCCTTCTCAAAGCTCGGCCAGTCGGTGGCGAAGTTCATGTTCAGCATCGCCTCGATCTCAGCGGAGGCTTCCAGCGCAGTCCATTGCAGCGAGTAGGCGGTGCCGGTTTGCGTGGCCTGCGCCAGCTCAGAGATGATCGGGCCGTGGCGGGTCTCCAGCACGGTGAAGGGCACGACCGCGCCGCCCTTGATGGTGATGTCCTCGTTGTGCACGATGGCGTCCTGCCACGCGCCCTGGTACTCATACTGCGTGGGGTTGGCGGGGTTCAGCTTCTCGATGTACAGATCCTGCACGTCCGGGCCGGTGTTGGTCACACCCCAGGCGATGGCATCGTTGTGGCCTAAGATTATGCCCGGCGCACCCGCAAAGATCACACCGCTCATGTTGAATCCGTCGATCTGCAAGTGGTTCTGATACCAGATCGACGGCGACGCGATGCCCAAGTGCGGATCGTCGCACAGGATGGGCTGGCCGCTCTCGGTCTTGCTGCCAGAGATCACCCAATCATTGCTGCCGTTCCATTCATCGGGCTTACTGACCGTGGCGGACAGGAACACATCGGCGACCTGCGCGCCTGGCGCGTCGGGGATGATCAGCGGCGAGTTTATCGGATCGATGCCCTCGGGGAACAGTTCCAGCGCCTCGGCCTCGGGGAAGTGATCCAACAGGTATTGGCGGAACGCCTGGCTCTCCCAGTGGCCGCCCAGGTCGTGCGCCATGTATTTGGCGATGGTGATGGTGTCGGTCGGCGTCCAGGGCTCCGGCGTGTAGCCGTTGAGCAAGAACTCAAAGGACAGCTTGCCTTTGTTCTGCTGGATGTAGGCATTCACGCCATCGGCGTAGGCGCTCAGCGAGGCCATCGCGTCGGCCGAATAGGCGGACACCGACCGCTCGGCGGCGCGGCGCAGCCCCAGCGTGCGGAACATCTTGTCGGTATCCACCGCCATTTCACCGAATACCTCGGCCAGACGGCCCGAGGCCTGGCGGCGCGACAGATCCATTTGGAACAAGCGATCCTGCGCGTGCACGTAGCCCTGCGCCATGTATGCGTCGTGCTGATTCTGTGCGACGATATGGGGGATGCCCTCGGCGTCGCGTGTGACGGTGGCCGGCACGGTCAGGCCGGGCAGCGGCAGGCTGCCGGTGGTCTGCGGCAGGCCGCGGTGTAGCACGGCATACACTGTGCCGCCCAGCGCGCAGACCAGCACCAGCAGCGTGCACAGCGCGATCATGCCCGCACGCTTCCAGGACTTCCTTTTTATTTGATGTTCAAAGTTATTGGCCGTTTGAGGATCACGATTCATGCGGAGATGCTCCTTTTTATTTTGAATATCAAAGCACATTGCCTTGGAAAGAGTATACTGCTTTGATATGGCAAAGTCAAGCGCCCAATGCTTGCCTTTTTTTGCATGCCCCCTTGCATTTTGCGCGGGCGGTGCGTATAATATGGTCTAATCTCATATGTGGCAACGATGGGAACCAGCGTCCCACCCCCCATGCGATAGAGAGCGCGCCCATGGCTGCAAGGCGCGCGCATGGCAGGACGCAGCCGAATCCCACCAGCCGCGGCGCTAAGAACGCCGCCGCCTCGCCCCCGATACCGGGCAATGAAGCGGGCGTGTCATGCGCCAAGCCGGGTGGTACCGCGAAGAACAGCCTTCGTCCCTGCATGTGTATTGCAGCGTCGATGGTTTTTTTATTTGTGAAAACAGAGAGGGAGTGCGAAGTTATGGCCAAGGAAAACAAGCAGGAATTTGTACAGCACATCACCCCGCGCGATGTGGACTTTTCGCAATGGTACACCGATGTGGTGCTCAAATGCGACCTGATGGACTACACGCCGGTACGCGGCTGCATGGCACTCAAGCCCTACGGCTACGGCATTTGGGAGCTGATCCAGGCGGAGATGGACGCGCGCTTTAAGGCGACCGGCCACAAGCACGTTGCCATGCCCATGCTGATCCCCGAGAGCCTGCTGCTCAAGGAGGCGGACCACGTCGAGGGCTTTGCGCCCGAGGTGGCATGGGTGACCCAGGGCGGCGGCGAGGTGCTGCCCGAGCGTTTGGCGATCCGCCCCACCAGCGAAACCATCTTTTGCACCATGTATGCCAAATGGGTGCAGTCCTGGCGCGACCTGCCGATGAAGTACAACCAGTGGTGCTCGGTCATGCGCTGGGAAAAAAGCACGCGCCCATTCCTGCGCACCGCCGAGTTCTGGTGGCAAGAGGGGCACACCGTGCACGCCACCGCCGAAGAGGCGCAGGAGGAGACGCTCACCATGCTGGGCGTGTACCAGGAATTCTGCGAGAATGTGCTGTCGGTGCCGGTCTATTCCGGACAAAAGAGCGATAAGGAAAAATTCGCCGGCGCGCGCGCGACCTACTCTGTCGAGGCGATGATGCAGGACGGCAAGGCGCTGCAAGCGGGCACCAGCCACAACTTCGGCACGAATTTCTCCGAGCCGTTCGAGATTCAGTTCCTCGACAAAGACGGCACGCTCAAGTTCGCACACGAGACTTCGTGGGGCACGTCCACGCGCATGATCGGCGCGGTGATCATGACCCACGGCGACGAGCGCGGCCTCAAGCTGCCGCCCAAGATCGCGCCCATCCAGGTCGTGATTCTGCCCATTGCCGCGCACAAGGGCGGCGTGAACGAGGCATGCGCCGACATCGCAGCCAAGCTCAAGTCCGCCGGACTGCGCATCGAGCTGGACGACCGCGAGGGCTACTCGGCGGGCTGGAAGTTCAACGAGTGGGAGATGAAGGGCGTGCCGCTGCGCCTGGAGGTCGGCCCGCGCGATCTGGAGGCCGGGCAGGTCACCGCCGTGCGCCGCGACACCTACGAAAAGCTGCAACTGCCGTTAGAGGGACTGACCGAGAAGGTAGCCGCGCTCCTGGCCGACATCCAGCGCAACATGTACGAGATCGCGCGGGCGTTCCAGCAGGCGCACACCAAGGTGGTGCACTCCATGCAGGAGCTGGGCGAGCAGGACAATGGCGGCTACGCCAAGCCCATGTGGTGCGGCGAGCGCGCCTGCGAAGATGCGATCAAGGAGCAATTCAGCGCGACCAGCCGCAACATGCCCTTTGACCAAACGCCGGTAGGTGACACCTGCGTCTGCTGCGGCAAGAAGGCCGACAAGGTCATGTATTTCGCCAAGGCGTACTGATACAGGGAAAAGCAAAAGAGAGAGCAGCTGCTCTCTCTTTTCAGCTTGTCAAAAAACCCCACGGGCTGTCCAAAAAGGTCCAGCTGTGGGCGTAGCCCAAGACCGTCCGACAGAGGCATACCAACGTACGCCGACGAGGCGGTCGCTGGCTGAGCCCGCAGATAGGCCTGTTTCGACAGCCTGAAAAGAGAGAGCGGTCGCTCTCTCTTTTTGATTATTTTTTCTGCTGTTTGCCGTCGCGTTGCATCTTGCCCGGCGCACCCGTCAATCCCTCGCATGCCTTGCGCATGTCGGCCAGCGCAGTTTTGTAGCATTGCTGTTGTTCGTCGGTCAGCTCACGCAAGCCGCCCTTCGCGCCCATGCCGCCCATGAGCGCACGCACCTGCTGGCTGAGCAACAGGTCGGCCTGCGCCTGGGTGATCGTGCCTTTGGCGATGGCATCGCCGATAGCGGTTTGTGCCTGTTCGCCGCCAGCCTGGATTGCCTGCTTGAAGGCCTTGGCATCAGCGACAATCCATGTGGAGTAGTCGATCGCGCCGCCGCGGCGCGCAGTACTCAGCGCGTCCGCCTGTTCCTGCGTCAGCGCGCCCTTGGCCACCGCCGCATCCAGCGCAGCCTTGGCGCCGTCGCCACCCTCGCGCAGTGCGTCCTGCAGCGCATTGACCTCGGCGATCGTCCAATTGCCAAAGTCGATGGCCTGTGCCACCTCAGCCTGCGCCAGCGTGCGATGGTAGGCTTCTACCTCGGCCTGGGTCAGCACGCCGCCGGACACCAGCGCTGCCAGAAAGGCTTGCTCGGCCTGGGCGATGGTCTCTTGCGCCTTCTCCATTTCGGCCTTTTGTTCGTCGGTCAGTTCTTGAGCGGGCGCTCCGCCGCGCCGCAGCAGCTGCGGTCCGGGCATCATTTGTGGGCCCGGATGCATGGGATTGACCCGTTGCTTTTCGTGCTTGGCTACCGCTGCGGCCGGTTGGTCAATTGCCAGCGCGGACGAGGCCACCGAAAGCACCAGTAGCGCGGTCAATGCCAGCGCCAACCACCTCGAATGCTTTTGCATGGGGAAACCCTCCTTTTCTGTTCGCCAGCTTGGGAACAACCAGAGTATACCCCCAGAATATGGCGGCACGATGAACAGGGCGCGAACGCATCGGGAAACAAATGTGAAGAGATGGAAAAAATTCCCTATCCCTTCGCCGCCAGGAAATGCATATATACCACCTGCGCCGCCGCTTTGCCCACGCCGGGCACAGCAGCGATCTCGTCCACTGTGGCGCGCTTGATGGCCTCCATATTGCGGAAGTGCTTGAGCAGCGCGCGCCGCCGCGCCGGGCCGATGCCCGGGATGTCCTCCAGCTGCGAGGCGGTGGCGGTCTTGCCGCGCAAGCCGCGGTGGTGCGTGATGGCGAAGCGATGCGCCTCGTCGCGCAGGCGCTGGATCAGGTGCAGCGCGGGGGAATGACGCGGCAGGTAGATCGACTGCTCCACGCCGGGCAGGAAGATCTCATCCAATCGCTCGGCCAGGCCGAACATCGGAATCTCGTATCCCGCTTCGTGCATCGCGCGCTGCGCGAAGGCCAGCTGCTGCGGACCGCCGTCGATGAGGATCAAATCGGGCAGCACGGAAAAGCTGCCTTCCGCCAGCACCTTGCCCGCCATTTTGCGCTCCTCGATTTCCTTGGTCGCGTGCGTCAGGCGGCGCAGGATGACCTCGTGCATCGATGCGAAGTCATTCGCGCCCTCAACGGTCTTGATGCGGAAATGCCGGTAGTCCTTCTTGCTGGCCACGCCATCCACGCACACCACCATCGACGCCACCGAGTTGGTGCCCTGCGTGTTGGAGATATCAAAGCCCTCGATGCGGCGCGGCGGAATCGCCATGCCGATCGCCTCGGCCAGCGCCTCTGCCGCGCCGGTGGTGCGCTCCTGCTGGTGCTGCATGCGTGCGTTGCGCTTGGCTAGCGCATCGTCGGCGTTCTTCTTGGCCATGGCAATCAGGTCATGCTTCTGTCCGCGCTGCGGCGCGTGCAGCGTTACCTTGCCGCCCTTCTTGCCGCGCAGCCACTGCTCCAGCTCCGCTGCGTCCTCGGGCAGCGCCTCGACCAGCACCTCGCCAGGGATGGCCTCGGCATCCTCATAAAACTGCGTGATAAATTGCTCGATGACCTCGCCAACCGGCGCGTCACCGGCGCGCTCTAGCGCAAAGTGCTCACCGCCGACCATGCGCCCGCCGCGCACCAGCAGCATCTGCACCATCGCGTCGATGCCATCCTGCGCGATGGCCAGGATATCCTGGTCGTTGCCGGTGACGCTGGTCGCCTTCTGCCGCTGCATCAGCTTGTCGATGGCGGCGATATGCTCGCGGTACATGGCGGCCTGTTCGTAGCGCAGATGCGCCGCTGCGTCGGCCATGCGCGCGCGCTGCTCGTCCAGCACGCCCTGGTACTTGCCGTTCAAGAAGTCCACGACCTGCGCCAGCACCGCGTGATATTGCTCTCGCGCCACATTGCCCGCGCACGGCGCGAGGCATTGACCTAACTGCGCGTGCAGGCAGGGGCGCTGCGGTTTGTCGGGCTTAATCGGGCGCGTGCAGGTGCGTAGCGGAAACACCATGCGCGCGACCTCCATCACCTCGTGCACATACCACGCGGCGTAGAATGGGCCAAAGTACTTCGCGCCGTCCTGCTGCACGCGGCGCACCACCTCGACGCGCGGGTAGTCCTCGGCGAGATTGATGCGCACATAGGGGTAGGTCTTGTCGTCCTTGAGCATGATGTTGTAGTATGGGCGGTGCAGCTTGATGAGGTTGCACTCTAATATCAGCGCCTCCAAGTTCGTATCGCACAGCACGATATCAAAGTCGTCGATCTTCTGCACCATGGCGCGTACCTTTGCGTCGTGCGCGCGCGAGGTCTGGAAATATGAACGCACACGGTTCTTGAGGTTGATGGCCTTGCCGACATAAATGATCGTACCCGCCTGCTTCATCAGGTAGCAGCCTGGGGAATTGGGCAGCTGCCGCAGCTTGAACGCCACGTTGTCATTGGGCGCCTGCATGGTCATCACCTCCTCATGGGTTCGTCTGATAAAGAAGCCAGGGAGCAATTTCCCTGGCTTCGGTTCCTATTTACTTTTCGGCTCCATTCCTGGTTCGATGATCCAAAGTTCGAGGAGATGGAAGACTGAAACCTGGGTTCTTGGTATTCCGTGTCTTCTGGATCTACCGGGTATTCCACGTCGAACTTGGGGTGGGTACCTATTCGGACACCGAGGAATTCGTTCCACCAGACCGGGTCGATTCACCTTGGGTTGGGGTCTTTTCCTCTGGCTCTATATGGTAATGTCCCTTTTTCGGGGGTACAATGGGATACCGATTGTTCACCGATGGATGGTTCCTGTGGCTTTGCCAGAGGGTCCTGATCGGGATGTCAGGGTCGGGATTCCACCGTGGTATTACGCTTTGTCCGAATCCTCGTCGTCCAGGAGATCGTCGTCATCCTCTTCCGAGAACCGGGTTTGTACAACCTCGATGAGCTGATCGAGCATCGATTCGTCAGGGGAGATAAACTCTTCCATCTCCTCGCCGTCCTCGCCTGTGACGGGAACAACCTTCATGATGTAGAGGCTATGCTCGTGTTGACAATCGTCGTCGTCACAATCCTCATCGTGGCAATGATCGCATGCTTCCTGGTCGGCATCGCAGAGAACTGCGAACTCTTCACCATTGTAGAAGAAGTAGTCCATGACCTCCAGAAGCAGCGTATTGCCCTCCTCGTCAGAGAATTCGACGATATCGCGTTCTGCCTGGTCCACTGGCATCTCCCCCTCTCCATGTGAATGGATACCG
>JAVBUY010000182.1:0-6751 GCA_031554855.1 Eubacteriales bacterium | reverse complement strand
AAGGAGTGTTTCCCATGAAACAGACATCCGTTCGAGAGATTCTGCTGCCGCTGCTATCGGTGCACGGCGCGACCGGCCGCGAACACGCGGTGGCCGACCACCTGAAGGCCCTGCTCAAAGATCACGTCGATTCGTTTTCCTCCGACAGCATGGGCAACCTGATCGCCATCAAAAAAGGCAAGCCGGGCGGCAAGCGCCTGCTGTTCAGCGCGCACATGGATCACATCGGTTTTGTGGTCATCGATGCGGAAAAGGACGGCTTTGTGCGCGTGTGCGCAGTCGGCGGCATCTATGTGCGCGTGTCGCTCGGCCAGCACGTGGTGTTCGCCAACGGTGTGCGCGGCATCGTGAGCGCCGACGAAAAAGAAGCGACCCCCGAGATGCAGCATCTGTTCATCGACATCGGCGCGAGCACGCGGGAAGAGGCGCTCGCCAAGGTCGCCATCGGCGAGGTCGCGGTCTATGCCCCGCAAATTGCGGAGCTCGCCAACAACCGCTTGGCCGCGCCCGCGATGGACGACCGCGCTGGGTGTGCGCTGGCCGCATGGCTGCTGATGCACGCGCAGGATTGCCCAAATGAGATCATCTGCGTATTCTCCACGCAGGAAGAAGTAGGCCTGCGCGGCGCGCGCACCGCCGCCTATAGCGTCGATCCGGACATCGGCATCGCACTGGATGTGACCAGCACGGGCGATACGCCGAATGTAAAGAATAAGATGGCCGTGGCGCTGGGCAAAGGCCCTGCCATCAAGGTGATGGATCGCTCGGTGATCTGCTCGCCGGTGATCCGCGATGCGCTGGTCGCCGCCGCGCAGGAGCAGAGCATCCCTTATCAGATGGAAGTGCTGACCGCAGGCGGCACCGACGCGGGCGCCATTCAGGTATCGCGTGCGGGCGTGCCCACCGGTGCGGTGTCGATTCCCACGCGCTACATCCACTCTGCCGCCGAGACCATCGACATGACCGATATGGACAACGCCGCGCTGTTGCTGCTGGCGTTCGTACAGCGTACGTTCTGATAAAAGGGGTGAGCCTATGCTTTCCATCGCGATGCTGGCTCTGTACTTGGCATGCGGCTGCATCATCATGCGCTGCCAATTGCCGGGCAAGAGCATCTGGGTGCGCTTATGGCTGGGCTGCTGCGCAGGCATCTTGCTGTTGATGTGGTTGCCCGCGCTGTTCGCGTTCCTCCTGCGCTTCTCTGTGCAGGCGCACTACTATGCGATGGGTGCGCTGGCACTGATCACGCTGATCGCGATCCTCGCGCGCGACCGCAAGACTGCGCTGCACCGCTTCAGCGATGGCGACAAAATGCTGCTCGGGCTATGGCTGTGCATTGTGTTGCCGCTGATTGTCTTGAGCGGCTACCTGCAATACACGCATGTGCTGCGCCCCGCCGCCGATGGCAGCCTGCATGTCGGTCAGGCGACGTATGGCGACCTAAACCTGCATCTGGGCATCGCGACCAGCCTGCGCGACGCCGCCTTCCCCCCGGATTACTCGATTCTGCCCGGCGCGCGGCTCAGCTATCCCTTCCTAGCCGACAGCCTCAGCACGTCGTTGATGCTGTTCGGTCTGCCGCTGCGCGAGGCAATTATTCTGCCCGGCACGCTGATGATGGCGCTGGTGTACACCGGCTATCTGCTGTTCGCGCGCGAGGTAGTTGGTCGTCGCCACTATGTGATCGCGCTGGCCATGCTGTTGTTTTTCTTCAATGGCGGCTTGGGCTTTCTGTATGACTTTGACATGGCGTATCGCGATCCGTCGCGCATCGCCGAAATTTTCACCGGCTTCTATAAGACCCCTGCAAACCAGCCGGACGTCAACCTGCGCTGGAGCAACGTGATCGCCGACATGATGCTGCCGCAGCGCACGCTGCTGGGCGGCTGGACGCTACTCATTCCGGCGCTATACTTGCTCTATGCCGCGCTCAAGGAGAAATCCGCGCGCCTATTTGTGCTGACTGCGGTTTTCGCCGGTGCGCTGCCGTTGCTGCACACGCATTCTTTCCTCTCACTGGGTCTGTGCAGCGCGGGCTGGACGCTGTACGCCGTGCTGCAAAAGCAGAGTCGCGACGATCGCATCCGGCGCTTGGTCGGCATCGGCATCTATTTTGCGCTGACCATGGCGATGGCGCTGCCGCAACTGATCGACTACGCTTTTGCGCAGACGCTCAACGGCGGTGTGATGCGCGTGCAGTTCAATTGGGTCAACAACAGCGGCAATCGCGGCATGATCGACGACTATTTTTGGTTCTGGGTGAAGAATGTCGGCCCCGCTTTCCTGCTGCTGTTGTGCGCGCTGCTCGACGCCGACCGCAAGCGCTGGCTGCTGGCGCTCGGCTCGCTGTGCATTTTCTTTGTTGCGGAGATTGTGCTGTTCCAGCAAAACGAGTACGACAACAACAAGCTGTTCTATGTGTGGTACATGCTGGCGGTGCTGCTGGTCGCCGACTACGCGGGCACGCTATGGCACAAGCTGGCCGGATTGCGCGGTCGATACATTCTCGCGGCGGTGTTCCTGGTGTTTTCGGTGCTATCCGGTGCTTTAAGCATCGCGCGCGAGGCCGTCAGCGATTACGAATTGTTCAGCGATGACGCGGTGGCCTGCGCAGAATTCGTGGACAAAAATACACCGCGTGACGCGGTGTTCATGACCGGACAACAGCATGTCAATCCGGTGGCGGCGCTGGCTGGACGCAACATCATTTGCGGCAGCGACCTGTATCTATTTTTCCACGGCCTGGATTACCGGCTGAACGCCGCCGATTGCAAGCGATTCTATCAGGATCCGGCCAACAATCTGGATGTGCTCAAGACCTACGGTGTGCAGTATATTCTGCTCAGCGACTATGAGCGTGCGGAATTCCAGCAGGTGCCCGCGCCGTTTGACGCGCTATTCACGCCGGTGTTCCAGGAGCATGACTACGTTGTGTACGAAGTGCCGGAGGCGATGCGGCAATAGCCGCTACTCCTTGGCGCGGATGTGCCCCGTGCCTCTCAGCGGTTTTTTGCGAAACATTGACCGCACGCGCACGGAATTGACCGCATTGAGCAGGATGACCAGCAGCGACACCAGCACCATCCAATACACACGGTGCGAGCGCATCAGCGCCATGATGCCGGTAACCAGGATGGAGACGATCATCAGGATGCGCAGCCCCCACACCGAGCGAAGCAGTCCGGTGGCGGGGGTTTTCTTTTTGTGCGTCATAGGAACCCCTCCTTGTTTTTTAGGGAACATATGTTCTTAAGCGTCGAGCGCGTAGGGGATTGGCTTGCGCCGCTGGAACGTGACGGCCCACTTGAGCCCAACGGATAGTGCGATGCGCCGCGCGTCATCGAAACGGTAGCCCATGAATTCCGGCGCGTGCGCGTCCGATCCCAGCGTGACGAATTCGCCGCCTAGCTCGGCAAAGCGGCGCAGCAGATCCCAGCCAGGAATAGGCGAGGTCGTCTGCTTCAAGCCGGAGGTATTGATCTCCAGCGCCTTGCCCTCGTGCGCAAGGTGGCGCAGCAGCAAATCGAGGTGATCGGGCGCGTGCTGCCAGCGCAGGGGTCTGGTCTCCGGCGGATACGGTGCAAACTTGCCACAGTAGCCCAGGTGCGCCAAGCCATCGTAATCAGCAAAACGCAGCGTGCTCTCCACACGCGCCTCCACATAGGCGCGATACGCCTGCTCTTGCGTGCGGCCTTCATAGAAAGCCGGATCGTACGGGTCAATGCCATCGACTAAATGCAGCGACAGCAGCCGATAATCCAGCGGCAGTGCATCCAGCGTCGTGTAGATCTCGTCGCGATAGGGCGCGTTGTCGCCAATCTCGATGCCCGCGCGAATGGTCAGCTGCGGAAAGGCGTGGCGCGCGGCCTCCAAATCGGCAAACCAATTGTCGTACACCGGCGGCACATCGCAGGACACCAGTGGATGATGCGGCTCGATATGCTCGGTGAAGCAGACTTCGGTCAGCCCGGCCTGCAATGCCGCCGCGCACATCTGCGCCACTGTACCCTGCGCGTCAAAGGAATGAAGGGAGTGCACGTGATAGTCGGCTAGCATGAAGCATCCTCCTTGGGATATGAATAGACTGTCCGATGGCGCGTCAGGTAGAGCGCGCGCTGGGCGACCGGTCTGCCGGTGATGCGCGTCAACGCGTCGGCGTACAGCGCGATCTGCGGCGCATAGCGTGCCAGGATGACTTCTGCGGACGGCACTGCGTCGGTCTTGTAGTCCAGCAACACCCAGCCCTCCGGCGTATCAAAGCAGCAGTCCAGCACACCTTGGATGAGCTGCGTGCGTGCCGCATCCGGCGCACGCAGGTTGAACGCCCACTCGCGGCGCACGGTGCCGCTGGCCAGCATCGCTTGCCCGGTCGTCGAGGCAATCAGCGCGGCGATGTCCTCGGATGCAACCGCCTCGCGCTGCGTCTCGGTCAGGATCTGCCGCTGCACGAGGGCGTCCAGTTGCGCGTCAATCGCGGCAGTCAGTGCGGCGCCTTGCAGCCCTCGCAAAGCTGCCAATGCCAATCCGCGCATCGCGGTATGGAACGCAGTGCCCTTCTCTGTGCCATCCAGCGCTTGCTTGGCCATCAGGAATTCCGGCAGACGTGGTGCGTCGCGCCATGCGTCTCCGGCTTCTTTTTGCCCTTTGAGCAGGCTGCTGACCGATGTCTTGAGCCACACCGCCTCGCCGCCCGGCGCGGGAGGCTGCCACGCCAGCATGCGCGCCACCTCGGCATCGGGCGCGGCGCGCAGCCGTTTGAGATCCTCCAGCAATTCCCCCGCCTCCTGGCTGGGCTTCAAAAAATCTGCAACGCCATGATGCAGCGTAATCTTCCAGCGCGATTCACTCTCGCGTATATCCTGCCCACATGCCGCGATCTCGCGCAAGGCGCCGCCATCCGGATGCGCCAGCAGCGGCGGCAGCAGGAAGTCCAGCAGTGCGCTGGCCTCCGGCAGCAGCGCGCCCCATGCTGCGGCGCTCCAGCGATGCAGGCGGTCGGCCAGCGGATCCGCCTCGCCTCGTCCCACCATGCTGCCGACGAGGATCAATTGCGACTGTGCGCGCGTCATCGCCACATAGAGCAGGCGCGCTGCATCGGCCAGCTGCTCCTGCGCGCGCTTGACGCGCTGCGCTTGCTGCGCGAGGGTGTCGTGCCGCGTGCGCAGTTGCGCATCGACGAATTTCAGCGCAAGACCCAGTTCGCTATGGCAACCCAGCGCGCTCGCCGCGCGCGGCCCGCGCGTAAAGCTGCGCCCCAGATCCAGACAAATCACCACCGGGAACTCCAGGCCCTTGCTCTTGTGCATGGTCATGATGCGCACAACATCCTCGCCCTCGGACAATGCCTTGGCGCTATCGCTGTCGCCCTGGATGGTGAGCTGCTTGACTTCGTCAAGAAAGGCTGACAATCCTCCTCCCCGCGCGCGAGAGAAAGCCGCAGCGCGCTCTGCCAACAAGCGCAGGTTGGCCTGCCGCGTGCGCCCGCCGGGCATCGCCCCGGCCCGTGCATAGCAGCCGGTTTGTTCGCAGATGCGCCAGACCAGTTGTTCCAGCGGCTGCGCCTGCGCCAACAGGCGGAAGTCCGCCACCTGCCGTGCAAATGCGGTAAGCCGCTGGCCCAGTTCGTCGTCCTGTGCCGCGCTATGCGCCATGGCCTGGGCAAAGCTGCCGCTCGGATGCGCCTTGCGAATCGCTGCCAATGTGGCGTTCGACAGCCTGGCCGCCGGACCGCGCAGCGCGCCTAACAGTGCATCGTCACGCAGCGGGTTGTCGACCACGCGCAGCAGGTCGATGACCATGCGCACCTCGGGCATGGCGAAGTATTCCCCGCCGGTGTCGCTGTAAACCGGGATGCCCTCAGCCTCGAGCACGGTCTGCACCGCTTGCGCCACGCCGCTGGACGCGCGCAGTAGGATGACGATGTCGCGGTACTGGATTGGTCGCGTCTCACCGCGCTTGGCGTCGTAGTAGTCTGTGCCTTTCAGCGCATGGATGCGGGTGGCCGCGATCGCTGCTTCCTTTTCGATATTCTTGCGCAGCGCCGGCAGGTCTTGCCACCATGCCTCCTCCATTGTTTCACGTGAAACATTTTCTTCGTCCAGCAGGTCGTCGCCGAGCCCGTGGGCTGCTTCGTCCTCCGCCGGTTCTTGCGCGTCGCCCTCCTCTGCTCGCTCGGCCAGCAGCAGGTGCAGCTCGGTGGCTGGGCCCTCCGGCGCGCTGTCGCTGGGGTTGAGCCGGGCTGCATGGTCATAGGCGATTTCGGTCACGTCCTCACGCATCGCGTAAGTGAAAACGTCATTGACGCTAGCCAGCACATTGCGGCTGGAGCGAAAGTTTTGATTGAGGTCGATGCGTCGGTCTTGGGCGCCCTGCCAATCGGCAGAGCTGCGATACTTTCGCAGAAACAGCTTGGGCTCCGCGCCGCGGAAGCGATAGATGCTCTGCTTCACATCGCCGACCAAGAACACATTTCTATCTCCGGCAATGCTGCTGATCAATGCCTCCTGCATCGTGCTGGAATCCTGATACTCGTCCACAAAGATCGCGTCAAATTGGGCGCGCACCTGCGCGGCGACAGCCGGTTGGCGCACCGCTTCGATTGCCTTGTGCTCCAGGTCTGCAAAGTCCAAGATGTTCTGTTCCTGTTTCATCGCGGCATACCGCGCGCGGACGCGCCGCGCAAGCTGAGCCAATGCACGGATCTGTGGCGCTTGGGCGCGCATGTCCTCCGCGTGCTCGGCAAGCGGCCGAT
>JAVBUY010000143.1:0-10204 GCA_031554855.1 Eubacteriales bacterium | reverse complement strand
GAGGATAGTTATATCCGTAGCTTGGGGCGTCAAGCATGTGCCAGCGGTTACCTCCGTGTCGATAAGCTCGATCATGTCTTTGCAGCCGCCCTTGCATTTGTCGATCTTTCCATCGCCAATCGGAGTTCTTCCGCTTTCTGTATTGCATACGCGGCAGTACTTCACCTCGTAACACAGCGTATTCTCCGGGTTACCCCCGTTTCCGAGCTTGTACGTCCTTCTCGTTGTCCAGTCGTGCTCCAGCGGCTCATCGCCAATCTCATGTCCACTTCTTAATAGTGTTCCGCATCCATCAGGAGCGTCTTTGCAATACAGGTCGCCCGACCATCCCTTGCTCGTGCAACTCAAGGGGCTATAGCCACGCAATTCTGTATCATGGATATGCGGTGGCGGTGGCGGCGCCTCCGCGAGCGTAATGATCTCCTCCGCGCCCTGCGCAACGACCAGCCCCGCCATCATCGGCGGTGCCTGCCCCACTAGCAGAGGCTGAACCGGCGGTGCCACGGGCGCGCCGAACAGGTCATCTCCCTCGCCATCCGTTGCGCCAGCTACGCCGTCGATCGGCTCCGGGTTATCCACCGGCTCCAAACCATCAGTCGGCAGTTCCGGCGGCGGCAGCACGATCGGCATGCCGTTCGCATCGAACAGATCAATCGGATTTCCCTCGGCGTCAACCGGCGGGATAAAGTTTCCCGTTTCGTCAAACCGGTTGATGGGATTGCCCTCTTCGTCAGCAATCGGGATCTGCGTGCCGGTTCCGTCAAACAGCGGAATCAACTGGCCATCCGCATCCAGCAATGGATTGGGCGCGCTGGGGGTCGGCGAACTGCCCGAAGGAGACGAGCTGCCCGAAGGGGACGCATCCCCACTCGGGGGCGGGTTGTCCGCCGGGGGCGGGTTGTCCGCCGGAGGCGGGTTGTCCGCCGGGGGCGGGTTGTCTGCCGGAGGCGGGTTGTCTGCCGGAGGCGGGTTGTCCGCCGGAGGCGGATTGTCCGCCGGCGGCGGGTTGTCCGCCGGAGGCGGGTTGTCCGCCGGAGGCGGATTGTCCGCCGGGGGCGGGGTGTCCGCCAGAGGCGGGTTGTCCGCCGGAGGCGGGTTATCTGCCGGAGGCGGGTTGTCCGCCGGGGGCGGGTTGTCTGCCGGGGGCGGGTTGTCTGCCGGGGGCGGGTTGTCCGCCGGAGGCGGGTTGTTTGCCGG
Source organism: Eubacteriales bacterium (assembly GCA_031554855.1). Lineage (GTDB taxonomy): Bacteria > Bacillota > Clostridia > Christensenellales > Aristaeellaceae > JAVBUY01. Next base: position 9,007 of record JAVBUY010000143.1, on the reverse strand, counting down.
AGGCGGGTTGTCCGCCGGAGGCGGGCTGTCCGCAGGCGGCGGGTTGTCCGCCGGGGGTGGATTGTTCGCCGGGGGTGGATCTGCCGCCGGAGCAGCATGGTTGCAGGTTGTATCGTGCACATGCTCCTCCTGCGCAAACACCATGGTAGACATGGCGGTCGTGGACAGCAGCGCAATGCACACGATACAGGCCAGCAATCCTTTCAGCGAAAACTTCATAGTCGTTCCTCCCTATTCTGCTTTCTGTCGGCTGTGCAGTTCCAACAACGAAATGCGTAAGCGGTGCAGCACCGCCATTTCCCCAGATTCTGGTGCATCTCTAGCATATGCGACGTGCCAAGCTTGTATACAAGATTTTACCGAAAGCACTCTGCCTCTGGAAACCCAAGAAAGACTCGCTGGTATTTTTTTCAGCGAATCGTTGAGTTATTGAACAAAATGCAAGTTGCGAAATCTGTAATTCCATTTTGTTCCATTCAAATTATTATCTGAAATCATAATAGCATGATTTTACTGGCAATACAATCCATTAAATTGCATCTGATACCAGAATAAAGCAATTGATTTGCAAGTTCCAATCTCAAATATTTCATTTTACTTTTCGTTTGCACAGCCTATCTCCCTGAAAATGAGGATTTTTTTCTGCGAAATCGATGCTTCCAGGCATTGTTTTGCGCTTCCGCATAAAAACCCATGCAGAAAGATTAAGATTACGTTCCTATTTGATGCGAACGACAACGTGGCGATTTCGCCTTTTCTCCACAAAAAAACCGCCACACACTATTGTGCGGCGGTTCTATCCATCTACCAATATGCCGTGCTTACTTCGCCTTTTTCGCTACCGCGGCAAAGATCTTTACCATCGCGAAGAACGTCAGCAGTGTCAGAAACACCGTCCCCAAGCCATACCCCATCAGTTCAACGCCCAGCTTCATGATATGCATATCCATTGTGATGCTCTCCTCTCGCGTCGCTTAGCGCACGCCCAGCAGCCACGGCACCAACGACAGTACCACGCCACCGGCCACCACCGAGCCCAACTGACCCGCCACATTGGCGCTGATCGCCTGCATCAGGATGAAGTTGTAAGGATCCTCCTCCTTGGCCATGCGCTGCACGATGCGCGCCGCCATCGGAAAGGCCGAGATGCCCGCCGCGCCGATCATCGGATTGATCTTGCGCTTGGAGAATACATTGAGCAGCTTCGCAAAGAGCACGCCACCGGCGGTATCGACGAGGAACGCCACCAGGCCCAGGCCCAGAATGGCCAGCGTCGAGGTGGTCAGGAACTGATCATAGCGCATCGTGCCGCCAATCGTGATGCCCAGCAGCAGTGTGACGATGTTGGCCAGCTCATTCTGTGCAGCTTTGTTCAGCCGCTCGACCACACCGGCTTCCTTGATCAGGTTGCCGAACATCAGCAGGCCGATCAGCGGCGCGGAAATCGGCGCAATAATGCCCGCAATGATGGTGATCAGGATCGGGAAGCAGATGATCATCCACTTCTTGGGCTCGATCACGTTGGCGTCCATGCGAATCATGCGCTCTTTCTTGGTGGTCAGCGCGCGGATCACCGGCGGCTGGATGATCGGCACCAGCGCCATGTAGGAATACGCCGCCACGGTGATCGGCCCCAGTAGGCCCGGCGAGAACTGCGACGCCACCATGATAGACGTCGGACCGTCGGCCGCGCCAATGATGCCGATCGAGGCCGCATCCTTGAGGTTAAAGCCCAGCGCGATCGCGCCCAAGATCGTAAAGAAAATGCCAAACTGCGCCGCCGCGCCAAAGAAGATCATCTTCGGGTTAGAGAACAGCGGTCTGAAATCCGTCATCGCGCCAATGCCGATGAAAATCAACACCGGGAACAGCTCGGTCATGATGCCCCAGTCATACAGCATTTGCAGTACGCCGGGCTGCCCCTCGTGCCCCCAGATGATAGCCAGCGGCAGGTTGACCACAATCGCGCCAAAGCCGATGGGCAACAGCAGCATCGGCTCAAAGTCCTTTTCAATCGCCAGATAAATCAAGACACCGCCAATGAGGTACATCACCAGGTGCTGCCATTGCAGCGCCAGGAATCCTTCAAATACCTTGGAGAGTGCGTCCATGGTAGTGGTTGTCCTCCTCTTCGGTTGAGCATTCGCGACCCTTTGCATTTAGGCCGCAAGCAGTATTATCGCAAAGCATGCAGGAGAAGTCAAGCGTGTGCGACAGAAAGAGCTGACGCCGTGTGTGCGGCGCCAGCCCTTCTCTTCGCCTACATTCTGCTCGGCAGATACATGACAAACTGCGGCACATACGTGATCAACAGCAGCGCCGCTACCATCACGCAATACAGCGGAATCATGTTCTTGCTTGTGCGCTCGATCGGGGTTTTGCCGATCGCGCAGCCCACGAACAGCGCGGAACCGACCGGCGGTGTGCACAGGCCGATGGCGAGGTTGAAGATCAGCATTACGCCAAAGTGTACCGGGTCCATGCCGATCGACGGATGGGTCACCACCGGATACAGGATCGGCGTCATGATCATGATCAGCGGCGCCATATCCATGATGCAGCCTAAGAACAGCAGCAGTATATTGATGATCAGCAGCTGGATGTACTTGTTGGTGGTCAGGCTGAGCATCGCAGCGGAGATCGCCTCCGGGATGCGCAGCGTGGTCATCATAAACGCGAACGCCTTCGAGGTCGCGATCAGCGTCAGCACGATGGCCAGGGTTTTCAGCGCGTTCATCAGGATCGGGCCCATTTGCTTGAGCTTGATCTGGCGGAACACGAAGTAGGCCAGGATGAACGAATACAGGCAGGCCACCGCCGCCGCCTCGGTCGCGGTGCAGATGCCCAGACCGACGCCGCCCAGGATGATCACGATGGTCAGCAGCGGGCCGATGGCGTTCAGCGTGATGCCGGGCACCTTTTTCCAGCCCGGGAATTCGCCGCGCGGGAACTTATACTTGCGCGCAAAGAAGAAGCAGCAGACCATCAGCGAGAAGCCCAGCAGGATACCAGGAATCAGGCCGCCCATGAACAGCTTGCCCACCGACACACCGCCCGCTGCCAGCGCATAGAGCACCATGTTGTGGCTGGGCGGAATGAGCACGCCCTGGCATGCGCTGGTCACGGTCAAACCCACCGCGAAGTCCACATCGTAGCCCTGCTTGACCATCATCGGGATAACCACCGGGCCCAGCGAGGACACATCAGCCACCGCGGAGCCAGAGATGCCGCCGAAGAACATCGAGTCCAGGCAGTTGACCATCGCCAAGCCGCCGCGCATCCACCCGACGCAGAGATTGGCGAAGTCGATCAGTCGATCGGAAATGCCGCCGGCGCCCATGATCTCACCGGCCAGAATAAAGAACGGAATGGAAAGCATCGAGAAGCTGTCCACGCCCTTGACCATCGCTTGAATCAGTGCAGTCAGCCCTGTGCCCGACGCAAGCGCCGCGCCGACCGACGCGAGAATCAGCGCGAAGGCCACCGGTACGCGCAAAATAAGCATCACAGCAAAGCCGCCCAACAGGATGAGCGTTGCCCAGTCATGAGGTGTCATGTGGTTTCCTCCTATATGCTATTGGAGTCAGCCAGCATGCCTCGCCCCTAGAGAAACAATATGTACTTGTTTTGTTTTTTCAAAGGGCTACGCATGCGCATGCATGGGCGGCCCTTGCGATCCAAGTGGCAGAAAGAACATGCGCTGCACCGCGTAGTGGCGCGTAGCCACCAGCGTGTGGCGCATCTGATGCACGAATGCTCCGCGCGGATTATCCTTGACCTCAAACGGCAGGACGACACGCGCCAATACCGTCTGCTCGGTCTGCTGCGTGCGCACCGGCAGAATCAGCTGCATGCCGATCACGCCGGTGAGCAGCACCTGGAACTTCAGTTGCAGATCTTTGCGCGATTCGGTGCCGGCGAATTGCGTGGCCTGCGCATCGGCGGCGGGATCCTCCAGCGCGACCGCAACCGCGCTGCTGACCAAAATAAAGAGCGCGCACAGCAGCACGCAAAGCAAACGTACAGAAAGTCGCGCGGGCTTGCGCATGCTGACGCCTCCTTTTCCGAAGGTTTCTATACTGGCATTATAGGCCATCTGCACGCAATACGCAATGCGAGAATCAGCAAATCATGGGAAAAAGCAAAAAAGCCAGGCCTTTTCGCGCCTGGCAATATGTGCGATTGGGTATTTGAACACATAAAGAAAGCATAGCACAAAAGATTGCGATGGATTCTCGTCTCGCGCTCCGTCGAGAGAAGGAGGCATAGGCGCGCTACACTGACTGGGCGAGGCAACGCGAGCGACAAAAAGACGCGCAAGGCATGTGTTGCGCGTGATGAATTCGCGCTAGGGCATCTGCACGCTTTGCTCCATCAGCGATTGCTTGTATGCGTCATATCCCTCCGGCTTGGGCTCGGCATACTGCCGCAGCATCCAGCCGATCAGCTTGGCAGCATTGTTCTGATTGGGCGTGTAGGCGGGAATCGCCCATACCAGCCCCTCCGGATCGATGCCATAGCGTCGCCACAGTCCATAGAGCCCATCAGCCGGAATACCGCACAGCGCGCGCTGCCCCTGGGTACTTGTGCCGGTGCCTGCCGTCAGGTCGATGCCGGTTGCGTCGATCGTACCGTCGGCTAGATACGGTTCCAGCGGAATAAACAGGCCGCCAGACTCCGCCGAGCTGAAGTCGCCAAACTTCTCGCGCGACAAGAGCATCGCGTCGCCGTCGCGCGCGCCGATGTAGGTGGTCAGCTGCATGGTGGCCGCATAGTCCTGCTCCGCGCCCAGGGCGATCTGTATCAGCTGTATCTCTTGCAGGTCGGGCATCTCCGCCAGCAGCGGCGCACGCACTTCGTCGCTCCACGTGCTGACCGCGCCGGTGGGCGTCACAACGTACACATCCAGCTTTTGCTCGCGCGGTATCTTCTCGATGTACAGCAGATCCCAGCCGAACAGCGTCACCACCAACAGCAGCGCATACGCCCACCAGCTATACGCAAAGTGGTGTTTCACGCGCGCCCAGGTGATCTTGGTGTGCTGCATGGTATCCCTTCTCTCTAGCGAAAAGGCCGCCGATTGGCGGCCTGACGATCATTCGCGTATTGCTAAGCCGATGAGACGTATCTTCGCCCAGGGGCGCCAGTCCGATGCGGCAGGCGTTTGGTCGCGCTGACACATGCCAAGGCGTGCAGCCGCGGCCTATTCCCTCGGCTTCATTGTGGGGAACAGCAACACGTCGCGAATCGACGGCGAATCGGTGAGCAGCATGACCAGCCGATCCACACCAAAGCCCAATCCGCCGGTCGGCGGCAGGCCGTACTCCAGCGCGGTCAGGAAGTCCTCGTCCACCTCTGCGTTGACGCCCTGCGCCTTCTTCGCCGCGACCTGCGCCTCAAAGCGCGCGCGCTGGTCAATCGGATCATTGAGCTCGGAGAAGGCGTTGCCCATCTCGCGCGCACAGATAAAGAACTCGAACCGCTCGGTAATGCGCGGGTTATCCACCCTACGCTTAGCCAGCGGCGAAATCTCCACCGGATAGTCGGTGATGAAGGTCGGCTGGATCAGCTTGGCTTCCACATACTCGTCAAACAGCGCCGCCAGGCAGTCGCCGCGCGTGGCGTCCTTCTCGCAGAACACGCCCAGCTTTTTGAGCTCCGCACGCGCCTGTTCATCGCTGTCCCAGGCGGCGTAGTCCACGCCGCTGTGCTGCTTGACCGCGTCGGCCATCGTGATGCGCGGCCACGGCGCCTTCATATGGATGGTTTCACCTTGATACGGGATGTCCAGCGTACCGCACACCTTGAGCGTCACATACTCGTACATCCGCTCTACCAGCGCCATGATGTCGTTGTAGTCGGCGAAGGCCTGGTACAGCTCAATGCTGGTAAACTCGGGGTTGTGCTTGGTGTCCATGCCCTCGTTGCGGAAGATGCGGCCTACTTCGTAGACCTTCTCAAACCCGCCGACGATCAGCCGCTTTAAGTACAGTTCCGTTTCGATACGCAGATACATTGGGATATCCAGCGTGTTGTGGTGCGTGATGAACGGGCGCGCCGCCGCGCCGATCTCCAGCGTGTGCAGCACCGGCGTGTCCACCTCGAGGAAGCCCTCGTTGTCCAGGAACGCGCGCAGCGCCTGCATGATCTTTGATCGCTTGCGGAACACATCGCGCACCTCGGGGTTGACGATCATGTCCACGTAGCGCTGGCGATAGCGCAGGTCCTGATCCTTGAGGCCATGGAACTTCTCGGGCAGCACCTTCAGCGACTTGGAGAGCAGCGTGATGGCCTCGGCATGCACAGAGATCTCCCCTGCCTTGGTGCGGAACACCTTGCCCTGTACGCCGATCAGGTCACCCAGATCGAGCTGCTTAAAGGCATCGTAGGCTTCCTCGCCGATGTCGTCGCGGCGGATGTAGAACTGAATTTTCCCCGCGCCGTCCAACAGGTGCGCGAAGGAAGCCTTGCCCATGATGCGCTTAGACATCAGGCGTCCGGCAATGGTCACATCGCCATTCTCCAGCGCCTCGAAATGCTCGAAGATCTGCGCAGAGGTATGCGTGCGGTCATAGCGCGTGAGGGCGTAGGGGTTCTGTCCTTCGGCCATCATCTCGGCAAGTTTCTGGCGGCGGATGCCCTCTTGCTCGGAGAGATCCAGTTCCTGGGCGTCCTGCTGCGGGTGTTCTTGCATGACTGGCGGCCTCCTATGTGTGATGATTACAGATAAATGTCCAGCACGCGCACCTTCCAGGTGCCGTTGGGGACGGGGATATCGACTTCCTCGCCGATCTGCTTGCCCAGCAAAGCGGACCCGACCGGCGACTCGTTGGAGATGCGGTTCTTGAGCGGATCGGCCTCAGGCGCGCCGACGATGGTGTACTCCAGCTCCTCTTTCTCGGTGAGATCCAGCAGCTTCACACTATTGCCCACGCTGACGCGATCGGTCGGGATATCGTTTTCGTCGATCACCTGCGCGTTGCGGATGGTGTTTTCCAGGTCGAGGATGTGGTGCTCGACGCGTGACTGCTCGTTCTTGGCTTCGTCATATTCTGCGTTCTCGCTCAGGTCGCCAAAGGCGATCGCGGTTTTGATCTGCTCGGCAATCTCGGCGCGACGAACGTTCTTGTAATACTCCAGCTCTTCGACGAGTTTCTTGAGTCCTTCCGCAGATACTACGGGACGCTTGGCTTCGGTCATAGTGGGGATACACTCCTTCATCAGTCGGGCTTTGCTGCCCATCGGTTCGGGCGCTATGCGCCGCAGGTACTGTAACGACAAAGAATAAAGTGAAGCACCACACGGAAAACCGTGAAGGTGCTGTGCGTACAGTATGTCGTTAAGGTCAAGTCACTTTTGTCACGGCTATTGATTATACGGCATGCACGCCCGTTTGTCAATGCGCCTGACAGGAATTTAGCCGATTGCGCCGCCCTGCTCTTTTTCCCCGACCGCCTGAAAAGCATGCAGGCAATCGAGCATTTCTCGCTGGGTTTTGGCGGTATTTACGCGGCCGCGCAGCTGCGCCGCGCCGTGCAGACCCTTCATGTACCAGGCGATGTGCTTGCGCATCTCCGGCACGGCGTAGGGTTCGCCTTTCCAGGCCACCATCATGGCCAGATGCCGCTCGGCCAGCGCCATACGCGCGGCCAGATCGTGCGCACGCGGCTTCTCTCCTGCCTGCGCCCGCCGGATGTCGTCAAAGATCCACGGATTGCCCAGCGCGCCGCGCCCGATCATCACCGCGTCGCAGCCGGTGTGCGCCCGCATCGCCAGCGCATCCTCGGCGCTGAACACGTCGCCGTTGCCGATCACCGGTACGCTGACCGCGCGCTTGACCTCGGCGATCGCGTCCCAGTCGGCCTTGCCCGCGTATTGCTGCACACGCGTGCGCCCGTGCACCGTCACCGCTGACGCCCCCGCGTCGGCCATGCGCCGGGCAAAATCCGGCGCGTTGCGGCTTTGCTCGTCGAAGCCCAGGCGCATCTTCACCGTGACCGGCACCGGCACCGCCGCTACCACCGCACGGAGAACGCGCTCGGCCACGTCGGGCGTGCGCATCATCGCGCTGCCCGCGCCGCCGCCGACGATCTTGTGCGCCGGACACCCCATATTCAGATCGACCAGGCAAAAATCGTGTTGCTCTAGAATGCGCCTTGCGGCCTCGGCAACCTCATCCGGCTCCTTGCCGAAGAACTGCAGCGCGGTCAGACCGGCGTTCGGATCGGTGAGCAGCAGCTCGGCGATCGCGCGCTGCCCGGGCGGCGCGCATAAGTAGCCCTTGCCGCTGATCATCTCGGTATACGTGAGCGCCGCTCCTTGCTCATGACAGAGCAGGCGGAACGGCGCATCGGTGATGCCGGCCATCGGCGCGAGCAGCGCGCCTTCGGCCAGCGATAGATGGGCGATGTGCATGCATCCTCCTAAGGAGCGGTCGTAGGCGCTGGCGGCGCGGTCGCGCTGCCTTCGAGCACCTCGATGGCCTGTAGCGATGAAATCTTCCAGCGCCCATTCTGGCGCACCAGCGTGGCGCGATAGCGCGTGGTCGGCCATTCCGGCGGGATCAGCGCTGCCTCGCCACCGGCTGCCAGCGCCGCGTCACGCCGCGCGGTTTTGACTTTGCCATCAATGCGCGGCACGGACTCCACCACGGTGGCGCGTGCCACATCGTCCCACGGCCAGCTCCACATCCATTCCAGCCTCATGCTGTATTGATAGCCGCGAATATCGTAGTCCGCATAGGGCGAGCGCTCGGACATGCCCACGCGCAACACCTGGTCGCTCTCCAGCCATTGCCGCTGAAAGAACTTGGTCAGCTCAGTGGAGTCCTTGTGCATCAGCACCACGCCTGCACGCGCCTCCATGCCGTCGTTGAGCAGGATATAGAGGTTGGTGATGTTCATGCCCAAGTAAAACACGACCACCATGAGGGCGGAAATCAGCGTCACCCAGAACATGCGCGTGGTGACAAACCACAAAAAGCGGCGCAGATACTTCAATGCGTTGT